>CAJXZG010000112.1 GCA_913063265.1 uncultured Prolixibacteraceae bacterium
TTGCAGGATATAAGGAGAATCCCTGCCAGAAGGAAAAGTATGTAGTTTATGGTTTTCATGTAAATTAACTTTTTATTATGCGGCGCATGCAAGGTCTGTTTTTCAACTAACAGGAAAGGATGCGCTTTTCTGCTTTTATCATTTCAATCCCTATGGGATTTTCTTAATCCAGCATCAAGTATCCAACATCCAGCATCTAAATAATCAAACTCAAGCCCAGTGCTGCCAGCAGACCTACAATCGCTACCAAACATTCCATTACAGTCCAGATTGCAAAAGTTTGTTTAATACTCACGTTATAATATTCTTTAAACATCCAGAAACCGATATCATTAAAATGTGAAAACATCAGACTTCCGGAACCGGTTGCCAGTACCATCAATTCCGGATTGACTCCGGTGGATTGTACGATTGGAAGCATAATTCCGGCAGCTGTCATTGTTGCGACGGTTGCAGAACCAATTGCCAACCTGATGATTGCTGCCACACACCAGCCCAAAATCAACGGATTAAACTCTATTCCTGCGGCAACATCTTTGATATACTCAGCAACACCACTATCGGTAAGAACCTGTTTAAAAGCTCCTCCTGCGGCAATAATCAATACAATCATTGCGATACTGCTAACGGCCCTGGCCATGCTTTTCATCAGGTCATCCATTTTTCTGCCCTGTTTTATTCCAAGCGTATAAAGGCCTACAAAAACCGACATTAAAAGTGCAACATTTGCATCACTAAAAAATTTAAATATTTCAAGTAATTTGGAAAGGATCATTGCCATTGCAGGATTACTTGCCCATCCTGATGCCAACTCTGAATAATCTATGTCTTTACCAAAAACCAAATCGATTGTGGCACCAAACAGCATTAATATAACTGGTGTTAAAGTTGTTAATACTGAGCGTCCAAATCCCGGTAATTCTTCTTGTTTAAATTCTTTTCCCGAGAATAATTCTGCCGGAGGTTGAACATCGACTTTTTTAAAAAATTTTGATAATAATATACCGGCAATTAAACACGCTGGAATTACAGGAACAAGGCCATAAAGTAAAACCTGGTTTACGTTGGCGTCAAAAACAAAGGATACATAAGTTGGTGCCGGATGTGGCGGCAAATAAGCATGTGCAATTGACAGGGTGGCAGAAAGTGGTATCCCAAGATACATTAACGGCAATTTCGTTGTTTTCGAGAATGTATAAATCAGCGGAATCAACACTAAAAAACTTGCATTATACATCATAGGTAATCCAACCAGAAATCCTACAACCAATATCACGTACTGGATTCTTTTTAAACCAAATTTCTCAACCAGTTTATGGGTTAAGGTATGTGCTGCACCGCTGTCTTCTATCAGTTTTCCAAGCATGGCACCAAATACAAGAATTAAAACAATGCTTCCCATCGTATCGCCAATTCCTTTTAAAATTGATGACAAAATATTAAGTAAACCCATTGAATTTAAAACGCCTACAATAAAGGAAGTCAGGAGTAAAGCAAAGAAAGCATCGAAACGGAACTTTAGCATTAAAACCAGCAATATTAGAATTCCGATTCCTACAAAAAGTAATGGCATATTCGATTTAGTTATAAGATTGGTATCAAAAGTAACTGACCTGAAATTTTGAAACAAACATTTAAGAATTAAACTTGGATATTTTTAGCGGGAACGATACCGAAACCTGAACAATAAATCGTAAAAAACTACAAATCAAAAAGTTAATCCGGCATTAATGATATTTTAAAAATGGAATAATATCTTCGTTTTTACCTGCACTCGTACCATCATATTCTATTGTAACAATTGGAACTCCGGAAAGCTTTTCAAGTTTTGAGGCCATCGCTTCGGTAATCAGTGAAGGACAACAATATGAGGGATTGGTTTGTACAAATAAAGCAATATCCGGGTATTGCTCGGTCAGATGGAATATTTTTAATACATTTTCTATTGATTCTCCATTATGTGCTGTTTTTAGACCCACCAAATTCAGCTTCTTTTCAAACGAATTAAGAAGTTCTACTTTAGGTTCATTTAAAATTTCGTTAAACAAATCCAGATATTTTCTTTCAACCCTGGTAGCCAGTGAAATAAGCATTTTTCTAACAGCTGCCTTTAAATAAAATCCCTCATTAATAATACGCTTGTTTGAAGCAGAAAAGACAATTTTAATATAATCACTGTAGGGTGTTGTAATCGCCTCTCCCCCGTTCTTTTCGATAAATCTAATCAGATCCTGGTTAAAAATATCATTATCACGAGCATATAAATCTCCAAAAATTGCAACTTTTGGTTTTTTCTTGTTAGAAATTTTTATTTGCCTAAACCATGAAATAACTTTTTTTAAAG
This sequence comes from uncultured Prolixibacteraceae bacterium, assembly GCA_913063265.1. Taxonomy (GTDB): domain Bacteria; phylum Bacteroidota; class Bacteroidia; order Bacteroidales; family Prolixibacteraceae; genus Draconibacterium. Next base: position 2,345 of record CAJXZG010000112.1, read on the forward strand.
CTTCCTCCTTGGAAGTTCCGTTTTTAAAAGTTTCGTAGAGCAGTTTCATCGACTTTTGAACAACTTTATCGGTTTCGCCTTTTTTCAATTCATACGGACGCAACTTACATTCTGTCTTTCTTAAATAACCGCCAAATAAATATGCCAGATAGGAATTAATCGAAACATTAATTGAAATATCTGCAAAGGAAATATTTCCGGCATACATTCTTATTTTATCGTATGGTTCTCCTCGTACCTTTAACTGTTTCGACATATAATTGATAAACATTCCCAGGTTACATGCAATTGGTGATTCCATCATCCAAATCACTGTGTTTGAGGGATCCAGTTGGTGTTTATCAAGGTAATCAAATGCATCCTGTAAAATAATATTTAAGGGTAAACACTGTCCTGTGTTGGAAATCAGACTTTTTTTTATGGAATCTTCCGTATCAAACAAAGTATGTGCTTCAATGCCATGACGTCGTAAATTTGCTTCAAGTAACCTGGAAGTAAATTCTCCCAGAGTTGGCATCAATAACTTTTTCCCTTTTAATTCATCAGCATTTAAAATTATGTTGTTATGCGAAAAATTTGCCTTTTGTTTTTGTGATAAATTACCGGCATTAAAATGATTATTAAAAGATCGTAAAGCTGCTTCAATGCGGGTTTCGTAACCTACATTTGAATCGTATTCATCGAGTTGTAAAACCAGGTAAGGTTTCTCATAAAAATCCAGAATCTCCTTAAAATATTCTAATATAAATGAATCGGGTGCACACTTAAAAGAAGTAATAAAAACAGGATACAAATCTTTTGTTCGGGCAACATATTCTGCGGCACTTAAAATTGCAGAAGCAAATTTCCACTTGGTATCACTTAATATCTCTTTTAAACTATCAAAATCATTTTCATTTATATTAAGCATATTCTGAAAGAATGTTTTTACACCCTTTTGTGCAAAAATTTCCGGAATACTGTTGTTCATGCTATGCGACAAAACCGTATATGGTCGGCCCAAAAGGACAACTTTTAAACCATTATCCGATGAAGAAATCTCTTTAAATTTTTGTTTCCATTTTTTATCAAGATTTGCTTTCTCCCCTTTGGACAAATCATAAGCAATCGAAACCTCCCTGTAAGTAATACCCTGTATCCCTGTTAATGTTATTGACCGGAAAAGTTCTTTTTTAAGTTTTGCTTCGTTTTGAAGTGCAAATAACAACGGATTAAGTATTTTAGAATTTATTTGTTCATTATCTGAGGAAGCTACAACAGGCGGTACAAACTGACTGTAATAGCAATACTGACGACGTTTTTTTCTGGTGCTGGTATTATCTTCGAGGTATGTTGGTAAAAAGATAAAATCTGTTTTATCGGATAGGTAATCAACATGCCCCTGAATAGCTGACATAGGCGCACAAAACTCAGCTCCAGAGATTCGCTTTCCACTTTTTACAGCACCATTAAATTTCGAACTGGTAATTGTTTTTATTTTCAAAATATCAAAAAAACGTTGCCATAAATACAGGTCTTCAAAGAGATATAAACCTGCCGGAATTCCAATAGTTATATCAGATTTACTTTTGTTAGCCGGTTTAAATAAAAACTGCTTTTTGTAAGCTTTAATTAAATCGAAGTTTGCGATATTATTATCCACATATTTTTTTGAATCATAATCACGGCCGCACAAAAATCCATATGCTACTGTTTCGTCTTCAATTTCCGCAATTTTCAATTTACAGTGGTTGTTACAAAACTCACAAACTTCAGTTCTGACAGGAATTTCTGATTTAAACAAATTTATTCCTCTGAATCCTGATTTTGTATTCTGCTTATCTGATAATTCAAGGGCTACTCCGTAAGCACCTGTTAAGTGGCAATATTTAGAAACCATAATCGGTTTCTCAAGTTTTTGTTCGAATGCTGCAACAAGGGCACGGTTTTTTGCAGTGGCTCCCTGGAAGAATATTTTTTTGCCAATATTCTTCTCTAGGGCCACTTTATTTAAATAATTTTCACGAACCGAGTGTAATACGGAAGCGAGAATTTCATTGGTTTTATAGTTTTTATTGATGTAATGATTCAGGTCGCGTTCCATAAAAACCGTGCAACGGTCGCTTGCCATTGGAGATGTTGTATTCTCAGCCCTTTGGGAGTATTCTTCCAATCCGACTCCAAGTTTTTTTGCCTGTTCTTCTATAAAACTACCCGTTCCGGCTGCACATACATTATTCATTACCGAAAAAGTAACACTCCCATTTTTTAAGGTCGTAAACTTGGCATCCTGCCCACCTATTTCTATAATTGTATCTACTTCTTTATCGAGTTCAACTGCCGCTCTTGCATGTGCCGATATTTCGTCAGGGATTAAATCGGCTCCTATTATTTTACCAATAAATTTTCGTCCTGAGCCTGTTGTTCCAACTCCCAGTATTTCAAATTCAGAATTTTTTCTTTTTTGAATATCATCGATTGCTTCTAATATGATTTTTATCGCATTTACCGGTTGTCCTGAAGTTCGGGTATAAAATCCTGCAAGAACCTTTTTATCAGAACCTAATAAAAGTGCCTTGGTACTTGTAGAACCGATATCAATGCCAAGATATGATTTATACTCCTTCTCTTTAATGTCCTCATAAATATCAACTTCTATCAAAGGAGTATTTTTAATAATTTTTGAATTGTAATTATATCTTTGAACCGAAGTAAAATCAGGATATTCCGACAGTTCCAACCTTAAAGGTTGATAATAATATTCCTTTTTTTGATTATCCTTTAATATTATATCCTGAACAGATTTAAAACTGGATTCCGGAACATTATCAATTTCATTAATCAGATTTAGTGCTGCACCGATGGCTCCGTACAAATTTGAATCTTTTCCTACAAGTGGTGTAATTCCTGTTAATTCTTTAATATGTTTTACTACCGCCCTGTTTTGCGACACTCCACCTGCAAAAATCATAGGTTGTCTGATAATGCCATCTTTAAACAGCGTATCCACAATGTTTTTTGCTAAGCCGTAACACAAACCATCGCAAATTTCTGCCAGCGAATATCCCTCCTGCTGTGCATGAATTAAATCGGTTTTTGCAAATACCGAACACCGTGATGCAATTCTTGGAAAATCGCCTGAATTCTTTTGAGCTATTTGTCCAAATTCAGAAATATTTTTAAGATTTAGTCTTGCTGCCTGCTGGTCCAAAAAGCTTCCTGTTCCCGCTGCACATGAAGAATTGGATTTAAATTTTCTATATTTGTCTTTTTCGTCAAATAAAACCAGTCCAAATTTTTCACCACCCACAATCAACAAAGAACCAAGGCTTTTATGCAAATGCTTTGCGGCATTTATAAAAGCAACTCTGTTATCATAAATTCTTGTACTTTTTACCAGCGAAGGCGTAGATGAAGTACTTGCCACACCGCCAATCTCATTAAAATTGAAACCTTTTAGAAGATGATTTAATTTCCCGGAAATTCTGCCTTCGTGAAATATATATTCCCTTTTGAGTATTTTTTTTGAGCGATTGATTAATACCAATGAAATTGCCACTGAGCCAATATCAATTCCAAGATATTTTTTTTCGGTTTCCACAGTTACTATTAATTTGAAAACAGATGTTTATTCCGATATTAAATATACATTTCAAATTTAGAATCCCCCAAAATTCATTGATACATTTTAATAAAAAAAAAGTCTGCCTCAACTGAGACAGACTTTTCATCAAATATTATTAAAGAAACTTACTTTATAAACTTCTCAACTGATTCATCAGTTTTTACAAAATACATTCCTTTCGGATAACTGCTTACATCGAACATGTGGCGGGTACCGAAAACTACGGCCTCATCCATTTTGATACCTACACTGTTGTAAATCGCAACTTTATTGTTTGAAGTTGTAAATTCAACATATAATCTGGTATCAGCCGGATTTGGATAAACTTTAAAGCTTTCTTCAGCTACATTGATATCTTCTGTAGAAGAAGGTAACAAAGCCAAATCTGCTACACTTACCAGGGTAACGCTGTCAATATAAACTGTTTCATTTGTATGACCGGCAAAGAAATTGAATTTTTGCTCTCTTTCATCCATACGGGAGAAATCGGTGATATCAATTGTATGCCATGTTGGTTCAGTAGTGAGAATAAATCTCCACTGTGAATTACCATCAGCTGAAGCCGGATGGGTAGTTGAACCAAATCTTGTGTAGTCGTCTCCGATATGTTCTATATCGATATCAAAAGTATCCGAAGCAGCAATCCACATTTTTAACTGCAATTCAAAAGCCTCATCTTTAATTTCTGCGGGAACATAAATATTTTGACCTACTGTCCAATCCCATGGATTTGACCCCTGACCATTTGTATTTGTGATATTCAAAACTCCGTCAACCACTGTTGAACCTCCTGTCCATGGAGCTCCGGGTGCCAGAGTTTCTTCATCAAAGTCAGTGAAATCTCCGTTTTTGATATAACTCAACTGAAATCTTGTTGGTACCTGTCCACTGATAGAAAGATTCACTTCATTTGAATAAACAAATCCGTCAGTAGAAATGGCCTGAATAACTACTTCTTCGTTGATAACAGGAGTTACAACACCATCAGCACTAATGGAAGCTCTTGCTCTGCTGCCATCGGCGTTTTTGATGGTCCATTTTACTACTTTGTCAGTTGCATCTTCAGGAAGCACTTCTGCCATAATTTGAATGGTTTGATCATTTTCTGTAATCGCTCCGTCAACACTGATATTGATTTCATCAACATAAATTGGAGGTTCAGATCCATCCAATGTAACATAACCGACATCGTCCATATTAGACCATGATTCGTTTTGGCCACCAATATTAGCCCAAACTGCTCTTCTACGGCCTTCATCACCGGTGTCTCTGTCAATCATGGTTACGTCAAAGCCCATAGTTCCTGTCTGATCAAACAAACCACCATCAGCATTTGTAAGCACTGACCATGGTACAAAATATTCAACACTCCAGTTGGGATCCTCAACATAAAATGCATAAACAACGCCATTATCCTGTGTTACAGGCGTTCCATCAATCTTATCCTGTTCAGCTGCAGGAGCTACCTGGTGATGACCTGAACCACTTGAAGCAGGACCACCTGCATCTTCCAGGATATAATTAACATCGAAATAGATTTCCGGTTTGTCATATTCCCAGCTGTTTCCACCTGTAACATAACTTGGATACCATTCATCGTCTACGGTTGTTACAAAAATATACATACCGTCTGCATTCCACATGGCTCTCCAGTTGGTTTCTTCAGGTTCGCCAAATGTGTATTGTTCACCGTACAATGCCTTGTCTATTAAGTAAACATTAGCACTGTCCCACGCACCGTTTTCATCGAGTTTACCGTCAATTACCGGAACTTCTTCTCCGGTCATCATGATAACTCCTTCTGGTCGTTCGTCCTGTGCTGTTATTACAGAAACAAACAACACAGCTAAAATTAAAGTAAAAAATTTTCTCATACAGTAAGTTTTAAAGTTTTAAAAAATTTAATAGTTATATTCGAATACGAATATATAGAAAACACAGCAATTATAACAAAAATCTTTTATATTTTGTTTTATTATTTTTATCAAAAAACTGTTCCGAAAAACAACTAAACTTTCAATTATTTAATTAGAATCAACAGTTATTCGATTTTTTGCTTATCCTAAAAAAAATTATGTCTGTTTTGTTTAGTCACGATATAAAAAAAGTCTGCCTCTATTGAGACAGACTTTCAATCAAAATATATTTAATAAACTTCTATTTAACGAATTTCTCAACCGCCTGATCGGTTTTTACAAAGTACATTCCTTTCGGATAACGACTTACATCGAAGGTATGCCGGTTTCCGAACACTACCTCTTCTTCCATCTTTATACCGACGCTATTGTATATTGCTACCGTAACGTTTGACCTTGAGAACTCAACAGTCAATTGATTCTCAACCGGATTTGGATACACCTTAAATCCTTCGTCAGCACTGATTTCCATGTTTGAAGTTGGCAATAAAGCCAGGTCAGCTTCAGCAACCAACATAATACTGTCAAGATATACTTTAGTTGCATCGTCACCCAATTGCCAGTTGAACTGAATATTGGCATTTTCAGCCAGATTATCCCATGTAAGATTAAAGGTATAAACTGTTGGTACCGTAGTAATGCTCATTGAAGCAGCCGGCCAGAATGAAGTTCCGTCCGTTCTAGGGTCACCACAAACTCCCGGTGTAGCCCAACCATTGGCCTGATCTTCGATTTTACACTGGAAAGTACGGTCTGCATCAGCCCATGCTTTAAAAGAGAATACCCAGTTTTCATCTTTACGTCCATAAGGAATAGTAATCCATTGTTTTACTCCATTGTCCCAAATATTGGTTTGAACTGCATTCTGGCTATATTCCAAAACACCATCCACAACCAGGAATGTTCCGTCATTTGCACCATACCACATATCACCAGGGCCACCCAAAGAATCAACCTCATCAAAGAATCCATTTTTGATTACGTTAATTTTTTCCATGGTTACCACTTGTCCGGTAATAGAAACCTGAATTTCGTTTGAATAAACAAATCCATCAGCGGAAATAGCCTGGATAGTCAATTCTTCGTCCAGTGAAGGAGTAATCCAACCATCAGCATCAATTGATGCAGTTGCAGGTTTTCCACTTGCTGTTGTTAATTCCCATTTTACCACTTTACTGGTTGCATCTTCAGGAAGAACTTCAACCATTATTTGCAGCTTTTGACCGTCTTCTGTAATTGCACCATCAACACTCAGGTTAATTTCATCAACATAGATTGGAGGCTCAGCACCATCGAAGTTGATAATACCACAATCATCCATGTTTGCCCAGGATTCCTGGCCAGCACCATTGACAGCATCACCAATGTTTGCCCAAACCATTCTTCTTCGAGGATCTGTTGGATCTCCTTCGTCTGATTCACAAATGGTAATATCAAAACCTACATCACCGGTTAAATCAACCGGCCCGCCTTCGTTATTTACCCAATATTCGAATGGGAAATAATACTCAGCCGTGTAGTTTGGTTCTTCAACCATAAATGCATAAGAAAATCCTCCGGCAGCATCGTCAACATTTAATTCTCCGTTAACGTTTTCAGCACTCATTTCAGGAGCATACTGATAATGTCCCTGGTTACCGGCAGAACCACTTTGACATCCCAAGCCATCCTCAAGGATATAGTTTACATCAAAATAAACCTCTGGTTTATCCCGCAAATAACTTGCGTCTCCGGCAATCCATGAAGGCCAGTAACTTTCATCGGTAACTGTGATAAACAGATACATACCTTCCTCGGTATAAACTGCTCTCCAGTTGGTTTCTCCGGGTTCACCCAAAGTTGGTAATTCTTCCTGGAAGTTTAACTCAATGCTGTAAACTTCAGCTTCTGCCAATGTGTACACCTCATCAAGTTGACCATCTATTACCGGAGCATCAGAACCTTCAGGAACCATTGCAATAATTCCAAGAGGTTTTTCCTGTGCGATAAGAGTTGAAAACAACATTACACTTAGAAATAAAGTAAAGATTTTTTTCATAATTTTAGTTTTTGATAGTTTAAATAAAAGTTTATGGGGTTAATATTAATAATTTTTTTGCAGAATTTATAAAGAAACTCTTCCTTTTTAGAGACTTTTTTAAGTGTATATTTTACCTCTTTTTCAAACAATCATCTTTTTTATCTCTTAAACAATTTATTGACCGCTGATAATCACACTAAAATTAATTATGTTCAAAAGCACCTAAATCCGGTAAATTGTCAACAGGAACAGGCATATTCTCAAAATCTGAATTGTAATTCAGTTTTATTCCTGCATTGATTGCCGGACTGTTTTGTTGAAGTTTCAAGTTTTTTCCATCCAAATCTATAAATTTTGGATTGGCTACGATTTCACCCTCACCGGGTATTAATTCTCCCAACTGAGCTCCATCTAACAGATAATAAAGATTGTGTGTATGTGTAAAATTGTTGTTTTTTGTTATTCTTTCCGAAGCATCTCCTCCTAAAACAAATATATTATTACGTATGATTACTTCTTTTGAATTTATACTTCCCGGGTAAAGGTTTATCATGTTATTCCATAAAGTTCCTTTACGGGTAATACAGGTATTATTTTCGAATTTCAGATTCCTTACTTCAAAATTATTATGTAGGGCAAAAAAACCACCATTTTCAATAAAAACATTGTATGCAATCGTAATATTTTTACCCGTTCCCATAGAACCTTCCGCTATCCCGTTACCATTTTCAATCCAATTATGATGTGCATAGGTTCCATCACTATTTTCATAAAATTCAAGGAATCCTCCGTCGGTAATATAATCATAACTGTGCCCTATATTATTTATTGATGTGTTGTATGAGACCTCATTATCCGGACCATATAACCAAAAGGATACACAGCCAAAATCTCCTCCGCCTCTTACTGTATCCGGAATTTCATTATCCACAATCATTTTTAAATCGTGTATATAATTACCGGTAAACAAATTATCCGAGCCATAACACAAAATCCCCATTCCGCAATTGCTCACTTCGCAATTTCTGATTATGTTATACCTGCTGTCTTTTTCCAGGACAAAACCACAATAGCCGGTGTTTATTACCCTAAGCCCTTCAAGAATGATAAAATCCGCATCTATTTGTATTCCTTTATTCCAAACCTGGCCGCCATTAATAAAAGTTGGTTTTTCTCCGGTCCCATATGCCTTAAAAATTATTGGTTTTTCGGCTGTACCGCTTTTGTCAATTTTAAAAATACTTTCCCACGATGCTTTTTGCCAGACAGAACCACAAGCAAAATTGATAACATCGCCGGGTTTGAAATTAAAAGATTCTAATTTTTGAATTGTTTTCCAAGGTGTTTCCGGAGCAGAACCATTGTTATTGTCGTTTCCTGTAAGGTTGTTGACAAAATATTCGGTGCTGAAAACGGGGTGAATAAAAAAAAGAAAAAGTAAGATGGATATTATAAGATATTTCATAGTAGTCGTTTAAGTATCATTTTTTTACGTTGTCCATAATCTTTGGAAAGGTTCATCAATCTTAGTAAAGATATATTTTATGCCTTTAATGCTTTAAATTTTAAATAAAAATATATTTTTAAATCATGTTCTATGATACTATTTTTGATACTTCAACAAATTAAATTTAAACAAGCATACCGGGTGACGAAGAAATAAGTTAGATATTTAAACTACTGAATTAATTAGATAGAATAATGGGAATTAGCATAAAATGGATAGGATGGGACAGTTTTCAGATTAAACTCAATTCAACTGTTCTTTATATTGATCCACTTTTTGGAGAATTTAATGAAATTGCAGATATAGTGCTTGTATCGCACGGCCACCGAGACCATTGCAATCCTGAGGTTTTGGAAAAAATCAGAAATAAACAAACGATTGTTTTAACATCGAAAGCAAATAAGGAAAAAGTTCAGGGGATTGGCCTGGCTCCGGAAGAATCTTATCAAATAAATGATATATCAATCACGGCTTACCATGCCTATAACATAAAAAGAAAGCGTGATTCCGGAGAACCTTTTCATCCTAAAGGTTTTGGTGTTGGTTGGATTATTACATACCTAAATAAAAAAATTTACTTTTTAGGTGATACAGATTTGATACCAGAAATGAAGTCAATAACCAATATAGATGTTTTACTTGTTCCGGTAAGTGGAAAATTTGTAATGGATATTGATGAGGCCGTGGAGGCAATTAAACTAATCAAACCCAAAGTTACCATTCCGATGCATTACGGTGTTGTTGATGGTTCATACGGAGGGAATCATATACAAATTGAATTAAATATTGACACAGAAGAATTTAAATCCAAAGCTGAGAAATTTACAAAAGTGAAAGTACTTCAACACAACGACGAATTTACTCTTTAGAACTTAATGCTAAATAAATAAAATATTTATATATCCTGCTTTTGTTGATTTTTGACTAAAAAAGTAAAAGGTAATTTTATGATTCATAAACTTTTGGAAATAGTTTAAAAAATCAATTTCACTTCTTATTTTTTACTTAGCAAAAAACTCTTTTTCGACCATCCTGCAAACCGTATGATAAACCGGCAGATGTAATTCCTGAATATAAGCAGTTCGGGTTTCAGAAACATTGAGTAATATATCACAATATTTAGCCATTTCTCCTCCTGTATAACCAGTCATACCAATGGTTTTTAATCCTTTTGCTTTTGCAACCATAAAAGCATAAACAACATTTTTTGAATTCCCTGATGTACTTAATCCAATTAACACATCACCTGCATCACCATAACCTACCATTTGTTGGGCAAAAACTATATCTCCGTTAATATCATTTGATATTGCCGTTGTCAAAGCCTGATGAGCAGACAAAGAAATCGCCGGTAGTCCGTGTTGGAGTTTTTCTGCCAAAAGTTCTCCCACTTCCTTGTTTTGTTCAACCAGCCTTTTTGCCAGTTTACCATCTACAGGTCGATTTCCTTCAAAACTTTTCATCAATTCAGCTACAATATGATCCGCATCTGCACTGCTCCCACCATTTCCACACACCAGCACTTTGCCTCCATTCTTATAGGTTTCAATGATTGAATCTGCCATTTTCTGAATAGAAGTTTTTAATGGCTTTAATACAGGATATCGATGGATTAATTCATCAAGGATTTGGTCTGCTTTCATATTTTTCAGATCATTTATTATTTAATGCAACACAGAGAGCTGCAAAGTCTCCAATAGATTCATCCAATTGAGCCGGTTTTATTTTGCATACTTTTAGGGCTGACGAAATAGCTTCTTCACTCAGGATTCTATCTACATGAGCTTTAAATAGTTTTTCATTTCTGGAGTAAATACTTCCTATGACTATACATTCGGGATTTAAAATATCAATTAATACAGCTAAACCCCACCCCAGATATTCTGCTGATATTTTTATAATTTCCAATGCTATTTTATCTCCGTTCTGTGCTGCAACAGCAACCGATTTTGCAGTTATATTATTTAATTCAGATTTGTTTTTGCAAAAATAAACCTTTTCTCCAACTGAAAGTTTTTCTTTTACGACAGTTTTGGCCAGTTGAGCAATTCCTCCCCCACTGCAAAAACCTTCAAAAGAACCTGCTTTGCCAAATCCAATCGGGCCATTTTTTTCCATTCGTATGTGTCCTACTTCTCCTCCCAAATCATTGGTTCCTGTATAAAGTTGTCCATTTAAAATCAGTCCTGCGCCCATTCCTGTCCCAAAGGTCAGAAAAATCATATTCTGCGTTCCTTTGCCAGCACCCAGTAGCCACTCCGCCAGTGCACAGGCATTAGCATCGTTCTGAACAGCAACAGGTATCCCATATTTTTTGTAAAATATTTCAACAATTGGAACATCATCCCAACCCGGTAAATTTGGAGGAGAATATATCATTCCTTTTTTGGAGTCAAGCGGTCCACCACAGCTAATTCCAATGCCTTTAAGTTTTTCTTGCGGATATGTTTTAAACAAGTTCTCGATGTTGAAAAAAAACTCTTCCAACACCTCATTCCAGTTCCTTTCATTTGTACGTGTTGGAAATTGTATTTTTTTGTAAATCTTAAAATTGTCGTCTCCTACAACAACAGCACACTTTGTTCCTCCTATATCAATTCCCAGGTAATAATTTTTAATCATTTAAATTTGCCAATACCGGTTTACGGGGTTAAATATAACAATTATGTTGTGCTTGAATTTTATTGAGAAACAGATTCAGGCCAGATACAATCTTCAATTTTGAATTTTGTAAAAGAAGCCTTAAACGTTGATTTTGACGGACTACACGCATAAACACCTACCTGAGCCGTCTCTATTTTTTTATGCATATGTAAGATTCTCATTTGCCGGTAATTTTTACCTTCCAGTGAATTTTCTATCAGAAAATCCTGATTTCGTCTGCTTATCCTGTAAAACATTTGATTTACTCCTGCTGGAATATCAGTAGTAGCCCAATCTGAAAAACCCAAATTTGTTACGACGGCTCCCAACCTTGAAAACTTTCTGTTTTCGTATTCAACAGAAACTTTAAACCAGTTGTTTTCATCGATAAACATTAAAATTCCACATTGATCGTACAAATAGTAACTATCCTCAAATTCAGTTTTTACGCTGAAAGTAAAATCTTCTTTTACAGGGCATAAAAATGCAGGAGCGTTTGTTTTGCCAAAACCGTAATAGGTTTTCTGCCAAAGGTCTGTTTCGGGATCAGTTAAAATTATCAAACTTTTCTTTTCAATTAAAAATCTTTGCGGCTGATTCAACCAGTAAAAATTTTCAAATCCATTTGTTTTCATGCTTATTGTTGTTTGAAAAGCAGGTTGTAAGTTTCAATAGCTTAATCCAATATTGATATTTGTGTCAATGTAATTTACAACAGTTAAGTTGATAAAACAACTTAATGCCTGTAAACTTGGACTAATTGAAGTTTTTAAAAGTATCCAATTCACAAAAATTTCCGAATATTTTGTTTTCATCTCTTGAAAGTCAATCTGTTTTTTATCTTTGAAAATGATTGACAAAACTTTTATCCGGATACCATCCGATTTACTTAATAAAACGTTGTCTTATGAACAGGGAAACCAAACAAATTTTTCTAATTGCCATTCTTTTTCTTTTTTCCTGTAAACCTCAAAAACCAGTTCATCAATATTTAGAAGAATTTAATAATCCTGAATCGGACAATATAATGGTTGTTGCTCATCGTGGCAGCCATAAAGAATATGTCGAAAACTCTGTTTCGGCAATTAAACATGCCATTAGCCTGGGAGTTGAAATAATAGAGGTTGATGTAAAAGTTACAAAAGACAATGTTCCGGTTCTGAACAACGATAAAAAAATAAACCGAACAACCGATGGAACAGGAGATCCGGAAGCCTACAACTGGAATGAACTTCAAAAATTTAATTTAAAACTCCCGGACGGTACAATTATAGACGAAAAAATGGCAAGTCTGGAAGAAGTACTTAAAATTGCAAAGGGCCAGGTAATAATAGACATTGATATAAAAACAGACAGGCTTAAACCAATTGTAGATATTGTAAAGAAAACAGGCACTTCACACCAGGTCATTTTTTTTCATAATGATTTTAATGTTTTAAAAGAAATAAAAGAATTGTTGCCTGAAGCAATAATAATGCCCCTGCCCTTCTCTTTTCAAATGACAGAATCTGCTCTGAAATTATTTTCACCTAAAGTAGTTCATATTAATCAGTCGATAAACCAACCAGAAATTACTTCGCTAATCAGGGAAAACAAAGCAAGAATT
>CAJXZG010000113.1 GCA_913063265.1 uncultured Prolixibacteraceae bacterium
CGAAGCATCTAAAGCCGGTTACGAGGAGGTTCAACCGCCGCTTTTGGTAAACGAAGATTCTGGTTTTGGAACCGGACAATTACCCGACAAAGAGGGCCAAATGTACCATGTTACCGAGGATAATCTGTACCTGATTCCTACGGCTGAAGTCCCGGTAACCAATATTTATCGCGATGTAATTCTGGATGCCAAAAATCTTCCTTATAAAAATACGGCATATAGTGCATGTTTTCGGCGCGAAGCAGGTTCTTACGGGAAAGATGTAAGAGGATTAAATCGTTTACACCAGTTTGATAAAGTTGAAATTGTACAAATTGCCCACCCTGAAAAATCATATGATATTTTAGAAGAAATGGTGGCCCATGTTGAAGGATTGGTAGCCAAATTAGGTTTGCCCTATCGTATCTTACGTTTATGTGGAGGCGACATCAGTTTTACTTCTGCATTAACTTATGATTTTGAGGTTTATTCTGCAGCGCAAAAAAGATGGCTGGAAGTAAGTTCTGTTTCAAATTTCGAATCGTTTCAAGCCAATCGTTTGAAATTACGCTTCCGGGAAGAAGGAGTTAAAAAGCCACAATTGGCGCACACTTTAAATGGAAGTGCGTTGGCATTGCCACGAATTGTTGCCGCTCTGCTGGAAAACAATCAAACTACTGAAGGAATTAAAATTCCTGAAGTACTGGTTCCGTTTTGTGGGTTCGCGATAATCAATTAAATATTGAACTAAGATATTCATTCTCAAGGCTGTTCGTCCTGAACAGCCTTTTTTGGTTTAATTAAAAATACTTATTTTGTAACCTGAAAACAATGATCAGGTTATGCCACAAAATGCAGGGAAAAGATTGGTTGAGGCATTCTCAAAACAGCTGGAAAAGATAGAATATTTCAGCTCGATGAAGAATGTTTCGCCAAATGTTGCTGTGCATGAATTGAGAAAATCTTTTAAAAGAATGCGTGCACTGATTCGATTTTATCATTTTCGGTCAGATGATATTTTTGTGGATTCAAAAAACCAGCTTAAATATTTTGGTCGTTCATTTTCAAGAATGCGTGAATCTTTTGTGAATTTGCAGGTTTTTGAAAAAATGTCAAACAGTGATGTTCTAATTGCTGAAAAAAAAATAAAAGCTGCTCGTGAAAAGCTGACACAAAATAATAAACAACTCATTGAAAAAGGATTTTTAGAAACAGAGGGATATTTACCGGTTCAGAAATTTGGACAATCATTGAACGCTCAACTGGATGTATTAAAGGAAAATCAACCCACAATCAATGAAATAATTAAAGAGCTACAGAATTCTTATATAGAAGCTCATGAAATCTTTAAGGATTTAAGTCCCGATTCCAGCCCGGTTAGTTTTCATGAATTAAGAAAAAAGCTAAAACGTTTAATGTATCAGTTTGAGTTTATCAGATACACACAACCAAGATATTTTAAATCAAAAACTTTTCAGTTAAACAGAATAACAGAACAATTGGGCGAGGACCACGATTTTTTTGTTTTTATCAATGAAATAAAAAATGGAGCTTATGATTTTGATTCGGAAGAAATAGAAATTTTGGAAAATAAAATCCAACATCTGCGTGAAGTAAATTTTGTAAAACTTTTTCCCCGGCTAAAACAGTTTTTTAATGAGTCGCCGCCTGCTTTTAGCAGCAAACTGGAAATCAATATAAAGGGTAAGATGAAGTAGTGCGAAATTGTGTTTTAAAATTTGAAAAATAAAGTTTAATCTTCCATAAGTATCAATGATATCCATAATATATTTTAGTTGTACAAAGTCTCAAATTACAACAACATCATCAATTGCCAATCTTCCTGCAATATTTTCAACTTTTTAATCTCTTATCTTGAAAAAAATATCGTGGATTTTTAAGTAAAGTATCAATAAACCTGATATAATCCCTAATTCACTGTTTAAGCTTTAATGCAGCAATGAAAAGAAAAGCGATTTATATTTTCGACTTTTTATCCCAAAACGGTTAGTCGTTGGTTCTGATCCGAAATAATGATATTTTTATTTATGGCTTCTCAAAAATACCGAGATTACTGTTGTCCCAAAAGTGAAGATATAAAGCAAAATATCTATTTGCAGCATTCCTATTTTGTCAGGTACAATTCCAGCAACCGAACCTAAAAACACAAAAAGGGCAATTAAAGAAACTGCTATAAGTTCTTTTCCCGGTTTTTGTTTCATAATTACTCCAGCTAAAATTACAGGCGCCATCATTGCTGTTCCTGTAAAACTAACCCGGGCTAATAGAGCAATTTGATCGCCCATTAAGGATGCAAAAATCATCACCAAAATTGAAAATACAAACAGAAAAGTTTTAGTAATGTACATTACCTTTTTTTCCTGGCCTGGAAGCAGAGAACGCAATTCGTTCCCCAGGGCAAAAATCTGGGAATTTGTAGTCGATAAACATGCTGCAAAAAGCCCAACCACTGCAAGCCCTGCAACCGGATGAAACTGATCGTACAACAAAGCGCCTGCCCAGAATTTCTGAGCCGATGCTTCCGGGTATTTAACAGCACCATACATTCCAATAAATACCGTAGCAAGAATAACCAGTATAGCAAATATTCCCACAGAGTAGGCCATTTTTTTCATCGAAGTCAGATTTTTCATCACCACGAGCCTTGTTGTCATTTGCGGTTGTGTCACCGGGATCATCATCACTGCAATTAAACTTCCCAAAAGAAACTGCCAGTTAAATAAACCTTTCGGGCCCGGTGTCGATAACAATTTAACATCGGTTTGAGCAACCTGGTCAAACATACTTTGTACCCCTCCAAGTTTGATAATACATGTAATTGCAATTAACCATAAAACTGTTAAAAGAATGGTTCCCTGAATAGCATCGCTGTATACCATTGCTTTAAATCCACCGATTTCAGCATACAAAATCATAATACTTACCAAAATCAATGACCATCCCCAACGAGGAAGAAAAGCCGGAAATACGGCATCGAAAAAAACGGAAATCCCCCTGATTTGAATAGCGGCATAAGGAATGAGGAAAATGAATGCACTTAAAAAAAGTAAGTAGCCGGCCCATTTCGTGCCATAAATATCGGTGACCAATCCGGCCACTCCTTTAAATCCTTTTTCACGTGCTTTTTTTCTTATTTTTTGCCCGAACCAAAGAATAAAAAATACCATGGCTCCATCGGAAAAAGCAAGGAAAATCCAGGCGCCGATTCCGTGTTGCCTAAAAAAATCAGGCATTCCCTGAAAAGTAAAAGCACTAAACAAGGCCGCAGAAAAGGTCATAAAACCCAAAAAAACCCCAAGGCTCGATCCTGCCAGCATAAACTCCTGCGAGGTTCTGTTTTTTTTATACGATTTAACTGAAGCTAAAACCAGTAGCCCAAGAAAGACAGCAAACATTATGATTACCCAGGTTGTCATTTGCTTTCCTCCTCATCGTTTGGTGAAACACGTCCGCCGAGGTACGTTACTACCACCAGCACGATTGTAGTTAAGATAGTGGTCCAGAGAGTAAATGGTAAACCCATAACCGAAGGTTCTACTTTTTCCGGTTTAATAATTAAGGGAGAAAATGTAAATGCAACAATAAGGATAACTACTGCCACATATATTCTCCAAAGTTTTTTGTTGTATTGCATTGGTTTGATAAATTTATTCGATAATAGTTTTATTTAGTAGGTTCAGGTATATATTTATTTATAAACGCTGCAGGGTCATTCCCCCGTCAACCATTACTACCTGGCCGGTAGAGTAGGGCATCATGCCGGTTGCCATGGAAACGGCAACTTTTCCAATATCTTCCGGCAATCCCCAGCGTTTTTGTATAGCCAGTCCTTCGGCAAAAAGTTTGTCGTATTTCTCCGTTACTGCCGAGGTCATGTCGGTTTTTATAATTCCGGGCTGGATTTCGTACACCGGAATCCCGAATTCGCCCAAACGCGCTGCCCAAAGTTTTGTAGCCATTGCAATGCCTGCCTTTGATATACAATATTCACCCCGGTTAATTGACACCACTTTGGCCGAAACTGATGAAACATTTATAATACAGCCATCGAAGCCGGGATTTTTAATTTTCTGTTCAACCATGTGATTGGCAAAAAGCTGCGTCAAAAAATATGGTCCTTTCAGGTTGGTTTCCATTACTTCATCAAAAATCTCTTCATTTGCTTTCAGAATATCGGCACGTTCTCTGGGCGCAATTCCTGCATTATTAATCAGCACATTTAATTTCCCAAATTCTGAAAGTACTTTTTCATAAATACTCTGACGTTGCAATTTATCTGAAATATTTCCCTGTGCATAAACTACTTTTACACCAAAAGCTTTTAACCCTTGTAGCACAGGTTTTACATCTTCTTCATTTCTTATTCCGTTTATTACAAGATTAAAACTGGCTTTTGCCAGTTCTGTGGCGATACCAAGTCCTATTCCGCGAGATCCCCCGGTTATTAGTGCTGTTTTGTTTGACATGTTTATTTTGTATTAGGAGACAGGGCATGCCCTGTCTTTACCGTCTTTTATTCTTTTTTGTGCAGACAAGGCATGCCTTGTCTCTTCTTTTAACTGAATCTGATCACTGAATTCCTGGAATATCTATCCAAGCCTTCTTTGTCCAACTTTCCAATCCTTTCTCCGCAAGTTGAACACCTTTGGCCCCTTCCAGCAAATTCCATCTGAAAGGTTCATCCTTTACCACATGCTTCAGGAAAAGTTCCCATTCTGCTTTAAATGCATTATCAAAAACTTCCTGTTCAGGTACTTTACTCCAACCTTCATAAAAATTAATTGGATTTGGAATATCCGGATTCCACACCGGTTTGGGTGTATTGCCATAATGTTGCGTCCAGCATTCGCGTAATCCGGCAACAGCTGATCCTTTGGTTCCGTCAACATGTAAAGTTAATAAGTCGTCTCTGCGTACACGCGTTACCCATGATGAATTAAAATGGGCAATTACTCCGCTTTCTAACTCAAAAGTAGCATATGCCGCATCGTCTGCGGTACATTTATATGGTTTCCCTTCTTCATCCACACGCTCAGGAATATGTGTAGCACCCAGACAAAAAACACCTTTTACTTCACCAAACAAGTTATCGAGAACATAACGCCAGTGGCAAAGCATATCCACTATAATGCCACCATCATCTTCTTTTCGGTAGTTCCAGCTTGGTCTTTGAGCCGGAACCGAATGGCCTTCAAAAACCCAATAACCAAATTCACCCCGAACTGAAAGGATTTTTCCAAAGAAATCGTTTTCCATCAAACGTTTTAGTTTTAACAATCCGGGTAGCCATAGTTTGTCCTGAACCACTCCATGTTTAACTCCTGCTTTTTCACAGATGTCGTATAATTCCAATGCAGTCGCAGTATCAGTGGCAACCGGTTTTTCACAGTAAACGTGTTTGCCTGCCGCTGCAGCCTTTTTTACTGCATCTGCTCTACGGCCTGTTGTTTGAGCATCAAAATATATCTGATAATTTGGATCTTTTATTACAGAATCCAAATCGGTTGTCCACTTTGTAACACCCGACAATGCAGCCAGCTTTTTTAGTTTGATTTCGTTACGGCCCACCAAAATTGGGTCCGGCATAATAAATTCCGATGGACCAACCTGCACGCCACCCTGTTTAATTATTTCAACAACCGAGCGCATCAGATGCTGGTTTGTTCCCATTCGGCCGGTAACGCCGTTCATTATTATTCCTACTTTGTGAATCATTTCTTTAGTTTAAAGTTTCGAATTTAAAATTCAAAGTCATTCAATTTTGGTTTTCAATTAATAAATCAATATTCGTTAATCGCGAATCGATATTCATCATTCTTTTTATTTAAATCCCACCTGCGGAGCGTTGTAATATCCCATTGTAGCATCGGCAACTGCCATTCGGTACAAATGATTTTGCATACGGCATATCTCTTTTTTATCTGACAAAATATTAGTTGAATAAATACGAACCTCACCAGGTAGGCTCGTTACAATTTCTTCGCGCCAGTCGCCAATTATATCAGCAACAATCAGTACTTTGCCTTCCACTTTCAGATGGGTTTCTCCTTCATAATCAAAAACTTCGTTTTTATAGCAAATTTCTTTAAGGTCATCAGCATCCCACCAAACTGCTTTGGGTGCATTTCCCCATAAATTTTTATCAGATAGACGAACTCCATCTGCCGAATACAAAAAGAATTTATCTCCACCTTTTGCTTCCCCGGCATAACATTCAATTCCTTCATATTTATCGGTGATATCTCCAATCATTGCCTGGCCATGAACATGATGGGTACTCCCTTCGTAGCCCCAAATGATTTCTCCTGTTCTGGCATCTGCAACACATACACCATTTTTAGGTGAACGGGATTCAACACCAAAGAAAATTTCGTAACCCGGGCGTGATGGTATGATATCAGCAATGTAACCTGCATCATTGTGTCCCAGTCCTGTGTGCCACAAAGGTTTACCATCGTCATCGAGTGCTGAGGTACCAAAAACCAATTCATCTTTTCCGTCAAAGTCAATATCACCGGTCATAATTGCGTGGGCTCCCTGACCTTTATATTTCTCATATTCTCCGGTACTTTCCCAGGTCCAAATTGGTTTTAGGTTTTTATCCAATGCTTCTGTTTTTATTGTGGTGTAAGTGCCCCGTTGCATGATTAAAGAAGGATTTTGGCCATCGAGATAAGCAACCGTTAAAAAATTACGGCTCCACCAGTTGTATTGTTCAAAGCCATCACGTGGAATCCAGTTTTGCCTTTGAATGATTTTGCCATTAACGGGATTAAGTTTAACCAAATATTCGGGGCCGGTGAGCACATGTCCGTCCATCTCACGCGGGTCTCCTTCTCCTGCTTTTGTATAAACTTCGGCTTTGCCATCCTGATCGATATCGAAAACCATATAGGCAGAGTACCATGTGCCTGTTTCAATGGCCCAACCCATATCGTATTCCCAAAGGTGTTTGCCTTTTGACGTGTAAGCATTTAATTTATAAGGTTCCGGACTGCGTTTCCAATAACCCGGCCTATAATAGGGATCGACATTAAAATCAGGACTTTGCATAACAAAATCGTAAGCCCCATCGCCATCCAAATCTCCAAATCCAATTCTTTTAAGCGTAATATTATCTTTTAACTTTATGGAATAATACGGAACACTTCCGGTTAAAGTAAAAACATAGCCTGCACCGGGCTCATCATATTCAACATTGTTTATTATCGATTTTACTTTATAGTTGTATCCGTGCCCCGGTTGAATTGTTGAATCTATAAAATTGGTAGAATGTGTAATGGGTGTTTTGTTTACCTTCTGAAAATCACCAAATCCAATGTCCTGCCGATAAACATTAAATGAAATTTCCTTGTGGTCATCTTTAAACATTCGCCATCCAACATAAACCGACTCGGTGCTGTGAGCAAGTGCAACCACTCCACGGTCGATTTTTTCCTGTACCTGTCCTTTGGATATTAAGCTGAAAGTGATAAAAATGAAGATTAGAATACGACTCATTTCAGGTGTAGTTTAGATATGCCTTTTTAATTTTTTCAAGATAGTCATTTTGGTTTATTGCCCAGTATTTGTTTGAAAAAATTTCAACCTCATAAAAACCGTCAAATCCTGTTTCTTCAACCCAGCCTCTTATTTTGGGAATATTTATACATCCGTCACCCATTAATCCACGGTCGTTTAAAAAATCGTTTGTAGGTACATTCCAATCACAGATATGAAAAGCCATCAGATTTTTATTTTTCCCACATCTTTTTATCTCTTTTTCAAGATTATCATCCCACCATAAATGATACACATCGATTGCAACGCCAAGGAAATCTGAATTAATTTCTTCGGCCATATCGTTCGCCTGGGCAAGGGTGTTAATTGCTGAACGATCGCCCGCATACATAGGGTGAAGCGGCTCAATTGCCAGTTTTACTCCTGCTGCTTTTGCTTGTGGTAATATTTTTAAAATTCCCTCCTGAATTTGATCCCGGGATTTTTCAAGAGATTGTTTACCGTCGGCACCACAAACCAAAACCAAAACCGGGGCGCCAACAGCCGCGCTTTGTTCAATTGCCAATAAATTATCATCAATGGCCTCTTTTCGTTTTGAAATTTCAGTTGAAGGGAAAAATCCACCTCGGGCAAGCCCGGAGACCATCATGTTGTGATCATCCAGAATTTGTTTACACTCCTTTAGGTTCTGCCCTTCCAGTACATTTCTCCAAATTGTAATCCCGTGAACTCCGGCGGCGCTATAATTTTCAATACACTCCCTTAAATTCCAGGATTTATTGGTTAGCGTGTGTACACACAGTTTTGAAAAATCTAAAAGTTTTTTAGCCATGGTCTATCTTTTGCACCGAGGTAAAGGACGGTGTAAGTTATATCATTTTACACACCCAAAGAAGGTGTAATATTCTTCATTATTAATAATTCGTTGTAAATACAGTGCTACCTCGCGAGCATGATAATCTCCCCACATTGAAGATTCGCCACAGGCAATTTTTTGCCCTGCCGGAACATTATCCCAACCATTTGGTTGATGATAAATACTATGCAAAATCAATCCCTGATGATTTGGATCTGTACTTAAATAAGGATAATTCAGTAATGAATGTACCACTGTCAATCCTGCCTGCCAGTATCTTTTACCTGCCTTTGTTTCTCCTTTTTCCTTTAAATATTTTCCCAATCGAAGCAATCCCTGTGTTCCAATTGCTGCTGCGGAACTGTCAACAGGTTCCCATTCATTATATGGGTCAGCAGGTCGATTTAAATAGTCCCCCAGTTGATGCAGGTTTGGAGCTCCGGTATCCCAATACGGAATTCCACAGACAGGCGTATTTTCTATATAAAAGTCACAGGTTGCCCGTGCTCCTTTTAACATCATCTTTTCAATTTCTGTTTTGCCTCCAACCAGAGCTAATTCTTCATCTTTAATTTTTTGAAGCAGTTCCAGTTCTTCAGCAAAACCACACATTGCCCAGGCTAATCCGCGAGTCCAAGTGGAAAATCCTGTATACCCCTGTTGTGCATTCGGACAGCGAAAATTACCATCCTTTGTATTAAATACACTTTCATGGGCTGTACGTCCCCATATATCATAATTATCGCGTCCTTCTCCGTAAAAGACAGAATATTTTGCTGTAGCAGAAATGTGTTTTATTGCCCTTTCCAAAAGCGAAATTCTTAAGTCGCCCTCTCCCTGAAAAACATGACCGAGCAAATGACTTGTCATTAGAATCCGACATGACCGGATAGTATCTACAAATAAGGAATGTGGTCCGTTAAAAGAGTAAATAAAACCACCATCTTTTGTGTTGGTCCATCTACTGGCCTGTACTGCGCCAGAAATTTTTATTGCCAGTTCGTAAAAGTTTTTTTCCCATTCGTTGAACTGAATTTTGCCTTCATTCATTAAACGATGCAAGTTGCCATAAGTGCTTAGATTATTGAAACCATGGTCATGCACTCCGGTATGACTAATGTGAGGAGCCATTTTTTCCAGCGTTGCTTTTCTCCCGTTTTCCAAATAATAGTTTTCTCCGGTAGCATCGAACTGTAAAATTGCTGAGCCAAACTGAAATCCCTGCGTCCATTCCGTCCACCCCCTGGTTGTATATTCACCGTTTACTGTAAAAACAGGCGAACCTTTTGAAACATCATAATTTTTGTCAATCAGTTTTATTTTTTCACCCGAAATTTCCCAGAAAAGGTCAATTTTCTTTTTCAGATCTGAAGGTTTTATACTGTTATCGATTTTTATCATGTTTTGATTTTTTTGGAAATTAAATGATAAAAATAGTATTTCTTATTGATAGCGATTAGTATTGTCCAGTTTAAATATTATCGATGTATCTTTACAATTTTCGAGCATTTGAAAGCTTGTGAACCGTAGCAGCGGATGTTTGAAATCCGGCGCGATTTCGTTTAAGGGAACCAAAACAAATTTTCTTAGCTCCATTTTGGGGTGTGGAATTGTCAATGTTTCCGATTCCATAAAAATATCGTCGTAATACAAAATGTCAATGTCCATTTCCCGCGATTCGTATTTAAACCCACTTTTTTTTCTGCCAAACTGTTTTTCGATTTCCTGTGTTGAACTTAACAATTCGAAAGGTGTCAATTCGGTCTCAATTTCTAGTACCTGATTCCAGAAATTGTTTTCTGATTCAAATCCCCAGGGAGGAGATTCATAAATTGATGAGGCTTTTGTAATATTCCCCAACACTTTTTCTATAATATGGAGAACTTTTTCAAAATTATTATGTTTATTTCCTAAATTTCCACCTAATCCCAAATAAACCTTGTGCATTGAGTTGTATATTTGTAATTCTTAATTATTCTTACGACCGATAAAATAAGAAATTTATACTGGATATAATAAATACAATACACTATGAAAGACTTTTTTAAATATGTTTTAGCAACTGTTGTCGGAATTTTTGTGGTTTCTGTTATCAGTATAATTTTGTCAATTGCTGTAATAGGAGCGATAATTTCATCGGCAGAAAAACAGGTTGTTGTTGAAAATAATTCGATGTTAGTCCTTGAACTGGACAGACAAATTGTTGACCGTGCGCCTAACGATCCTTTTGAAGATTTGGATATTCCGGGATTTTCTCAGGTTAAAACCCTGGGGCTTGATGATATATTTAAATCTTTGGAAAATGCAGTAAACGACGAAAAGATCAAAGGTATTTATCTTAAGCTATCAGTTGTTAACGGAGGAATGGCAACGGTAGAAGAAATCAGAAATGCATTATTAGAGTTTAAAGAAAAAAGCGACAAACCGATTTATGCACATGCTGAAAATTATTTGATGGATCAAAAAGCATATTACCTGGCAACTGTTGCTGATAAAATCGTAATTCATCCGGAAGTAGCTGTTGATTTTCGTGGTTTGGGTGGAGAAATGATGTTTTACAAAAAAGCACTGGATAAAATCGGTGTAGAAATGCAAATAGTTCGCCATGGAAAATTCAAAGCTGCGGTTGAACCGTTTATGCTTGACAAAATGAGTGAGGAAAACCGCCAGCAGCAATTGACATATATGGGAAGTTTGTGGAATCATATGTTAGCAGGTATTTCAGAAAAGAGAGGTATTTCTGTTGAGCAGTTGAATCTGCTGGCTGATGAAGTTCAAACTTTTAAAAAGGGGACGAAAGCAATCGAATCGGGTCTTGTAGATGAGGTAAAATACAAAGATGAAGTTTTAAACGATTTACGCGAGATAACCGGAATTAAAGGTACAAAAGGTGTTCCGGTAATCAGTGCTTCGAAATACGCCAAAGTTCCTGCAAAAGGAAAAAAGTTTAGCAGAAATAAAATTGCGGTTATATACGCAGTTGGAGACATAGGAATTTCTTTGGGTGGACCATCAATTAACGGTGAAAAACTGGGAAGAGAAATCAGAAAGGTTCGACAAGACAGTAGTTATAAAGCAATCGTATTGCGTGTTGATTCTCCCGGAGGAACTATTTTTGATTCGGAGACCATTTGGCGTGAAGTAAAACTTGCAGCTGATGAAAAAACAATGGTGGTTTCGTTTGGCGACGTAGCTGCTTCAGGAGGTTATTACATCTCATGTCCGGCTGATAAAATTCTTGCAAGTCCAAATACTATAACAGGATCAATAGGTATTTTTGGAACCATACCCAATTTTGGTGAATTAATGAATGACAAACTTGGGCTTACCACTGATGTTGTAAAAACAAACAAAAATTCAGATTTACTGACATTAACAAGGCCAATGACAGATTATGAGCGCCAGATGTTGCAATTGAATATTGAGGAAGGTTACGACTCCTTTATTTCTCATGTTGCAGAAGGGCGTAGAATGAGCAAAGAAGATGTCGATGAAATTGGTCAGGGCCGGGTATGGAGCGGTGAAAATGCAAAAGAAATTGGATTGATTGATGATTTTGGCGGACTAACAGATGCAATCAATCTTGCTGCTGAAATTGAAGGATTAGAAGATTATCGCACAGTTCCATTACCAAGGTTAAAAGATCCGTTTGAAGAACTGTTTAAAATCAGTTCGGATAACATCAGGTTAAAATTCCTGAAAAACGAATTGGGAGAAAAATATCGTTATTACGAGTATCTCAAAAAAATGTCAGGATTAAACGGTGTTTATGCGCGTATGCCTTACGATATTTATATCAACTGAACATTTTTTATTCACCAGCAATTTTTTCTGTTTTTTTGGGTTGAACAGAGAGGGTTTTACTCAGGGTAAAATCCTCACTGTGTTTTACAATTTCTTATCTTAGCTTATCAAATTGACTTTTTAATGAAATATCTTTTTTTATATCCTGTTTCCTGGATTTATGGTTTTGTTGTGTATATCAGAAATCAACTTTATGACCTGGGTATTTTTAAATCGACTGAATTTGATATACCAGTTGTTTCCATTGGAAATATAACTGTTGGAGGAACCGGTAAAACCCCTCATGTGGAGTATCTTGCAGATTTACTAAAAGGGAAATATGAAGTAGCCACTTTAAGCCGTGGATATAAAAGAAATACAAAAGGATTTAAATTGGTTGAAACAGAATCGATGGCTATCGAAGTGGGAGATGAACCTTTACAAATAAAAAAACAATTTCCTGAAATTATAGTTTCAGTTTGTGAAAACAGAGTTAAGGGTGTGGAGAAACTCCTGGATTCTAAAAATGAAAAGGTACCCGATGTGGTTATTCTCGACGATGCTTTTCAACATCGAAGAATTATGGCAGGAATTAATATTTTATTAATCGATTATAACCGTCAAATTAAAAACGATACTTTACTGCCTGCTGGAAGATTACGTGAGGGAGTGGCACAAATGCGCAGGGCAAATGTTATAGTATTTACAAAATGTCCCAATGAAGTTACTCCGATTATGAGGCGAATCCTTCAAAAAGATGTGAGATTAAAGCCGTATCAGAGTTTGTTTTTTACAACCATGGAACACGAAAAAATCCGTGCTGTTTTTGATGGACCTGAACTTGAAGCAGAATTTTATAAGGAAAAACAATATTCTGTTATTGTTCTTACAGGAATTGCATCGCCAAAAATATTTCATTCCCATCTGAAAAAGTATTCAAAACAGATGGAAATCGTTCAGTTCCCCGATCATTATTATTATTCGGGTTCCGATATTCAATCCGTAATTAAAAAGTTTGAAGCGTTAAAAACAGATAAAAAGATAATTGTAACGACAGGGAAAGATGCAATGCGCATTAAAGATTTACAAGACCTTCCTGAAGAGTTTAAATCAAATTTATATTATGTCCCCATTAAAGTTAAATTTCTGGATGAGGGCAAGAAAGAGTTTAATAAAAAGATATTGAATTATGTTGGAGAAAATAAAAGCAACCGCGAACTTCATAAAAGAAAGAATAAAAGCTAATCCCGAAACTGGTATTATTTTAGGTACAGGTCTGGGAGGATTGGTTAAAGAGATTGAAATAATTGATTCGATTCCTTACAGCGAAATACCAAATTTTCCGGTTTCGACAGTAGACGGTCATGCAGGCCGGCTTATTTATGGTAAACTTGGAGAAAAAGAAGTGCTTGCCATGCAGGGACGATTCCATTTTTATGAAGGGTATTCAATGACAGAAGTTACATTTCCGGTTAGAGTAATGAAATTTGTTGGAGTAAAAACATTATTTGTATCCAATGCAACCGGAGGATTAAATCCTGATTTTAAAGTTGGAGATATTATGGTTATCAACGACCATATTAATTTTTTCCCGGAACACCCTTTGCGAGGAAATAATATCGAAGAACTGGGACCAAGGTTTCCTGATATGAGCAAGTGTTACGACAAACGATTACGAAACAAAGCCAAGTTAATAGCTCTTGAACATAACTTCGATTTAAAGGAGGGTGTTTATGTTGGAGTTTCAGGACCCACCTTTGAAACCCCGGCAGAATATAAGATGTTCCGCATTTTGGGTGCCGATGTTGTGGGAATGTCAACAGTACCGGAAGTTATTGTTGCAAGACATATGGAATTAAACGTGTTTGGAATATCTATCATAACAGATAGTGGTGTTCCGGGAGAAATCGTTGAGATCTCACACGAAGAAGTTCAGCAGGTAGCCATGAAAGCTGAGCCTAAAATGACACTGATAATGAAAGAACTTATTAAAAGTATTTGAAAGTTTAAAGAGACCAAACTATGCACATGACTGCATCGTGTTATAATGATTTTTTTAAAAAAACAGTCTCATTACACTGTACTAATCTCTCATTACTAATATGAATCTGTTAATCATATCGCTTGCGCCGGTTTTTATAATTGGAGGATACGTTTACTTTCGGGATAAATACGAAAAAGAACCAATCCGACTTGTTCTGATTGCAATGTTCTTAGGTGGACTATCAGTTATCCCAATTTTGGTTTTGGAAGGTTTTCTGGATAGTTTCACTGAGCAGTTTTCAGGTTTAATGTCGGCAGCGTGGAATGCTTTTGTAGTTGCAGCTTTTTCAGAAGAATTGTTTAAATATATTTTTCTTTATCTGTTAATCTGGAGAAGCAGGGAATTTAATGAAAAGTTTGATGGTATTGTTTACGCTGTTTTTGTTTCTCTTGGATTTGCGGCCGTTGAAAATGTATTATATGTTTTTGGTAACGGATATAGTACAGGGGTTATGAGAGCATTAACAGCAGTTCCTGCACACGCAGTATTTGGAGTTACGATGGGTTTTTATTTTGGAATGGCAAAGTTTTATCCAAAACAACAAAACATTTTAAAATTGAAAGCACTGCTTTATCCGATTTTATTGCATGGAATTTATGATTTTATCTTATTTACCGGTATCCAATGGCTTCTTATTTTATTCTTTGGATTTGTATTTTACCTCTATATTTCCGGGTTAAAATTGATGAAGAAACTTTCAAAACAATCGATTTACAATACAGATTATAAGCTGTTAAATCAAAAATTTTCGAAACCTGAATGATATGGATATACCCGTTTTTAAGGATATTAAAAAGGCACATGAAATAATTAAGAATTATGCCCACAGAACACCTGTTCTTACTTCTGGGAGTATAAACAAAATTGTTGGGGGAGACCTGTTTTTTAAATGTGAAAATTTTCAAAAAGTTGGAGCTTTTAAATTCAGAGGTGCCTGTAATGCAGTATTTTCATTATCAGAAGAAGATGCTTACAAAGGAGTTGGTACGCATTCTTCGGGTAATCATGCTGCGGCATTGGCTTTGGCGGCAAAAATCAGAGGGATTGAAGCAAATATTGTTATGCCGGATAATTCTCCTGAGATAAAAAAGAAAGCAGTTGCCGGTTATGGTGCCAAAATTACTTTTTGTAAACCTACTTTACAAGACAGGGAAAGTACCCTTGCAAGGGTAATTGAGGTAACCGGGGCAACTGAAATACATCCGTATAATAACTTTTTTGTAATCGCGGGTCAGGGTACGGCAGCAAAAGAATTAATTGAGGATTATGGCACATTTGATACGATTATGGCACCTGTTGGAGGTGGAGGATTATTAAGTGGCACAGCGCTTTCAGTTAAACATTTGTTGCCCGACTGCAAAGTAATTGCTGCCGAACCTGCCGGAGCTGATGAT
>CAJXZG010000114.1 GCA_913063265.1 uncultured Prolixibacteraceae bacterium
GGATTGGCAAAAATTAAGGAGATTATCAGGAAGGAACATTATGGCCAGATGAAAACCAGCAAAGACGATTTAAAAAGTATGTCGATGGGAATGTTTAATCCTAAAGGAAGAATGCGTTTTACTTTTGGAACGCCACTGGACATTGAACTGGAAAACGGAAATCCAAAATCGAAAGAGCTGCAAAATCAGATTGCACAGGAAGTAGCAGATAAAATCGATCGTCAGATTTGGGGCAATTTTAAACTCTGGCCTAATAACTATATAGCATACGATATGTTGATGCAGGAACACAGGTTTAGCAGAAAATACACTGCTTCTGAAGAAAATAAATTCAAAACAATGGTAGAACAGGTAATGGTAAATATTGATTTCCCTATTACTGATATCCAGGAAAGATTTCTGAAACTGTATGCCAATCCCGTAATTAATAAACTAAAAGTAGCGAATATATAAATGACAACCATTATATGGGATTGGAACGGCACATTGCTTGATGATATTGACCTGTGTATCCGTTCAATAAATAAATTGCTGGTTGACAGAAATTTACCTGCTGTAAAAAAAGATACTTATAAACAAATTTTTTCATTCCCTGTACAGGATTATTACCGGGCCCTTGGATTTGATTTTAAAAAGGAAGATTTTTCTATTCCGGCTCACCAGTTTATCGATTTATATAAAAGCGGATTTGCCGGATGCAACATGCAAAAAAATGGCGTGGAGGTATTACAAAATTTTGAAGAAAGGGGGTATAATCAGTTTGTGCTTTCAGCCATGGAACATGAAATGCTGGAAAAAACCCTGAAAGAAAAAGATATCTCGAAATATTTTACATCTGTTGCCGGATTACAGGACCATTATGCTGTTTCTAAAAAAGAACAGGGATTAAAATTGATTAAAGATTATCAGATTGATAAAAAAATCACTTGGTTGATTGGCGATACAACCCACGATTTTGAAGTTGCCAGGGAACTGGATGTAAAATGTATTTTGATAGCAGACGGACATCAGTCGAAACAGCGATTACTTAAAACCGGGGCAAAGGTTATTGATAATTTGGAGCAGCTTTTAAAGGTTAATCTTTTTTAGGATTGAAATTCAATTTTTCTTTATCTGTCTAAAAGATGTCCCGTGCCCGAATATCTTTAATAAACAACTGCAAATTCGTTTTTCCTCGGTATTCGTTTTCAGCGATAGAATAACAAATATCAAATGGAGATCCGGAGGTTATTAAATCGTAAGCATCAGATTGATTAAAAGCGATTCCTGCAAAAATCCCTGAGTTTACATCAGGTTCCACCAAATCGAGTTTCAGGTGCTCCTGATTTTTCCCAACCAAACGGCTGGTTCCCGCATCATAAACATCTTCTGTAACAAAAACCGGAGACATATTACGGGGGCCGTAAGGTGCAAATTGTTTTAAAATCCGGTAAAATCTGGGAGTAATTTCACTTAAAGTGATTTTAGCATCAACCTCAAGTGTCTGGGTTTGTTGCATATCTGTTATCTGGTCGGTAACTATTTCTTCAAATCGTTTTCTGAAAGCAGGAATATTTTCAATTTTTAAAGTTAATCCGGCTGCATACATATGTCCACCGTATGATTCAAGTAGATCGCTGCATTTACCAATTGCTTCGTACAGATCAAATCCACGCACCGACCGGGCAGAACCTGTTGCCATACCATTTGATTCTGTTAGAATTATGGATGGACGATAAAACTGTTCTGTCACCCTCGAAGCAACAATCCCAACAACCCCTTTGTGCCAGTCGCGGTTATATAACACCGCACTGTTCATGCTTTTAAGCTCCTCATTATTGTCAATCATATCGATAGCTTCCTGGGTAATATCGCGGTCGAGGGTTTTTCTGATTTCATTAAAGGAGTCGATCTCCTCACCTATTAAGTCAGATTTTTCCACATCCTCTGAAACCAGAATCTGAACAGATTTTTTCCCGTGTTCAATCCTACCTGAAGCATTCAGGCGGGGTCCGATTTTAAAAACTATATCACTAATGGTAATTTCGGTATTTTCAAGACCGGCAAGATTTATAATGGTTTGTAAACCAATTCCCGGATCTGTATTTAGTTTTTTCAAACCATAATATGCCATCACGCGATTTTCACCTGTTATAGGAACAATATCCGATGCAATGCTCACTACCAGTAAATCAAGCATATCATATACTTCATCCTGCTCAATATTATTCTTCCTGCAAAAAGCCTGTAGCAATTTAAATCCAACCCCACATCCTGAAAGGTCTTTGTTTGGATAGTTACAATCGCTTTGTTTTGGATCCAGAACGGCGACTGCAGGCGGAACTTCATCATCGGGATTGTGATGGTCACAGATTATAAATTCAAGTCCTCTTTCCTTAGCATCTGCTATTTTCTTTACAGCTTTTATTCCGCAATCGAGGGCAATAATAAGTGTAAAACCGTTCTCAACTGCATAATCTATACTTCTTGGAGATATACCATAGCCTTCACTGTACCTGTCCGGTATATAATACTCAATCTCTTCAATTCGGGACCTCAGAAAACTATACATCATTGCAACCGATGTTGTTCCATCAACATCATAATCGCCATATACAATAACCTTTTCTTTATTTTCAATTGCCTGTTCAATTCGTGTAACGGCCTTGTCCATGTCCTTCATTACAAAAGGATCTAATAAATCGCTTAACCTGGGACGAAAAAAAGATTTTGCTTCACCAAAGGTTTTTATTCCCCTTTGCACCAGCAACCGGGCGATAACCATATTTACATTTAACGCAGCTGAAAGACGTTTAACTTCATGAAGATCACCCTGCTTTTTTAAATTCCATACTTTTTCCATACACCTTTGTTAAGATTCTCCAAAAACAAAGCACAAAGATATAAATTGCAAAGAGTTTTATTCATTAATGGTTCTAAAAACCAACGAAATTAATTTCATGGTTTGCAAAATAAAAACTACTTGTTGGTCAGAAGTCGGAAGACCGAAGACCGAAGTTTTAATCCGATATTTATATGAACTTTCTTCGTGCTTCGAGCTTCGCACTTCAAACCTTTACCAAACATTTAAAAAATTAGAAACGACTTCTGGTTAATACTATTTAATTCAGTCGCAAAAATTCTTTCACCTAACTAAATGTTTTTGTTAAACCCGATTTTCAGGCTTCTGAACAAGCAATTCTGTATCAACACTTTTATTATCTTTGCGGAGATTTTTAAAAGATAAATATTCGCTCGTGAGTCCCCAACAGGGCGGAGTATAGGTCGAAAAATAAGTTACAATTAAGCAATTATTTCAGTTTAGATATGAGCAATTTTGAGTTAAGCGAACAGGAAGGTATCAGAAGAAATTCGTTAAAAAGGCTGCGTGAGTTGGGAATCAATCCGTATCCGGCAGCGGAATTTGAAGTTAACGCAACTGCGAAAGAAATAAAAGAGAATTTCGTTGCAGAAAAAAAGAACTACCAGGAAATAGTTTTTGCCGGAAGGATTATGAGTTTCAGGATAATGGGAAAAGCCTCGTTTGCTGAACTACAAGACCATACTGGCAGAATACAGATATACGTAAACCGCGACGAAATTTGTCCGGGTGAAGACAAAACCATGTACAACGAGGTTTTCAAAAAACTTCTTGACATTGGTGACATTATTGGTGTTAAAGGTTTCGTTTTTACTACTCAAACCGGTGAAACTTCAATTCATATCAAAGAGTTTACTGTACTGAATAAATCGCTTCGCCCCTTACCGATAGTAAAAGAAAAAGACGGAAAAACATACGATGCTTTTACTGATCCAGAACAACGTTACCGCCAGCGTTATGTCGATTTGATTGTAAATCCGCATGTGAAAGATGTGTTTATTAAACGCACTAAAATTATAAATACCATGCGCGAAATGTTTAACGAGTATGGATATTTCGAAGTTGAAACGCCAATTTTACAACCGATTCCGGGAGGTGCCGCTGCCCGTCCGTTTAAAACACATCATAACGCTTTAAATATTCCGCTTTATATGCGAATTGCTAACGAGTTGTATTTGAAAAGACTGATTGTTGGTGGATTTGAGGGTGTATATGAATTTGCCAAAGATTTTAGAAACGAAGGAATGGACCGGACTCATAATCCGGAGTTTACGGTAATGGAAATTTATGTAGCCTACAAAGACTACAAATGGATGATGAAGTTTACCGAAGAGATTTGTGAACGGGTGGCACTGGCATTGCACGGAACGACAAAGGTTCAGCTTGACGATAAAATTATTGATTACAAAGCACCTTATCCGCGTGTTACCATGACCGAAGCAATTAAAGAGCATACAGGTTATGATATTTCCGGAAAAGACGAAAAAGAACTTCGTGATATTTGTGACAAACTGGGAATTGAAACCGACCCGTCGATGGGGAAAGGAAAACTGATTGATGAGATGTTTGGTGAAAAATGTGAGGGCAATTATATCCAGCCAACTTTTATTACAGATTACCCGGTTGAAATGTCGCCATTGACCAAAAAGCACCGCGAAAATCCGGAACTTACAGAACGTTTTGAATTGATGGTAAATGGTAAAGAATTGGCAAATGCATATTCTGAGCTGAACGATCCAATCGACCAGCGTGAGCGTTTTGAAGACCAGTTAAAACTTTCCGAAAAGGGTGACGATGAAGCGATGTTTATCGACCAGGATTTTCTACGCGCCCTGGAATATGGAATGCCGCCAACTTCAGGAATGGGAATTGGTATCGACCGATTGACTATGTTTATGACCAACAGTTCATCGATTCAGGATGTGCTTTTCTTCCCGCAAATGAAGCCTGAGAAAAAAGCAGTGGAGCTTACAGAAGAAGAAAAATTGGTACAAGGTTTATTAAAAGCCAAATCGCCTGTTGATTTGGTGGAGCTTAAAACAGCCACAGGCTTAAGCAACAAAAAATGGGATAAAGCAATTAAAGGACTTACTTCTAAAAAAGTGGCTAAGGTAGAGAAGAATGATGACGGTTT
The DNA here is from genome assembly GCA_913063265.1 of uncultured Prolixibacteraceae bacterium. Taxonomy (GTDB): domain Bacteria; phylum Bacteroidota; class Bacteroidia; order Bacteroidales; family Prolixibacteraceae; genus Draconibacterium. The sequence goes on from CAJXZG010000114.1 coordinate 4,995, forward strand.
GTTTGTGACGCTGGTGTAGAAAAGTCGGAAGACCGAAGACGGGAGACCGGAGTCGAAGAAAGAAAAAATATAACTTATTATATGGGCCCCGGAGATTTCCGGGGCTTTTTTTGCGGAAAAAGTTTTGATTTTGTGTTTTGAGATGTTACAGAATAGGCTATTTTTGAAATTGAAAATTACAAACATAATTTACCTAACACTCTAAATCATACAAATTCATATGAATTCAAAATCCTTCGGAATAATACCTATATATTTGTTAGTAATCAGTATTTTATTTGGATGTGAGGAAGATGAGCCTCAGGCATTAGGACGCAATTATCAACCTTCATGTGGGAGTATTAAAAAAATTGCCCAATGCGCTATTAATTGTCAATGCAGTATTGTATTCAACGACTACGTTAATACTTATACTTTTACTAAAATAGAATCTAGTTATTCTGCTCTTGGACCAGCATGTAAACAGAACTTTTTCAGAATAAAATATATCAATTCAACTCATGAACACAATGAGACTGATTTCGAATTTGGATTTTATTTACCCCAATACACAAATGAAGAGTTTTTTAAGATTGATACTTTTAAGGTAGAAACTTTATACTATGGAGAATGGAGACCCATGGGAGGACATGGAGGTCCTCGATATGATATGGACATTGATTTCATTTGGGATGAAGTTCATTTAAATGAAGGTATTTATTCCGGTAAGGGAAAATTTATAATCAATAAAAAAATCCCCGTTAATACTCCACCTACTTACTATTTCCCAGAGCAAGAAATTTTGTTTGAATTTTGTGAATGGAGAAGGTAACTCTTTTCTCCGCTGGCCCAGTTTTGTAAACTGTGTCTCAGCCTTACAGGATGAAAATATTAAACTTTCTTTTTCAGCCTTATCAAGTTGCACCCCAATTTAAAATCAGTTCGAACAGTAATTTCAGATAAAAAGATATTTATTTGCTATTAGCACGCAAAAGTTGTAACTTAACTAGATTACTCACATTCAATATTTTATAGAAATGCAGTTATTTATATCGATATATTGTAGTCTTCTACTTTTGTTTACAATTCCATTTGAATCAGGACAGGAACGAATTGAAACTTTTACCTTTTCGTCGAATGGAGTGGAGTACGAAGGAAAGATATTTCCGCCTGCATCGTATGAAAACAATAAAAACATTCCCGCAATCTTTTTAATCGATTTTACCGAACAACATTTTAAACTAGCCACCGATGAATTTGAAAAGGTGATAAATGGTGTGCATCAGTTAATTGACAAGGATGCACTGGTAGTTTCCTTAAAAGAAATTGCGGATATCGATGCTGAGCCGGAAAGTTTTGAAGAACATTATGCGATATACAAAAATATGGCTTTGTATGTTGATGGGAAATACACGAATAATCCATCCAGAACATTTATCGGAAAAGGAAGTGAATCGGGTGTTGTACTTAAAGCATTGTTTATGGAAAATTCAGAAAATGAAATATTTGACAATTTTATTGCGACCGATCCATCAGGACTTTATGCAACAGAAATTATTCGGATGATTGAAGAAAATGACTTCCCTCAAAATAAGAACCACAAAAAACTTCATTTTTCCTATTCAACAAGCAACGACAGGGCAAGATGCAATAAAATAATTGACCTGATAAATAAAGCAGAATATCCCTGGTTAAAGTTCGAATCGGTAGAATATACCAAAAGCAACTATGAAAATACGTATCCTGTTTCTTTTGCTGCAGGGATAAAATTTGTATTTGAGGAATAAATACTGGATTTAATAGTAAATCGAAAACACTTTACATCAACTTCCCGGAATCGGCACACTGTACACCAACCTAAGTTCAACAATTAAACCTCCGCCAAAATTTATATTCTTTTGTGTTCTGTTATCGCCAAAAGTAACCAGCGGTATGGCAAAATCAACTTTTTGGTCGGCAGCATATTGTGCATACTTTCTTCCAAGCGCTTGTCCAAAACGTCCTTCAACATACAAATTCCCTGCAATATGATGCCGGGCGTAAATGGTAAGATCGATGCTTGAGCGTTCAATATAATCGCCGTTTAATGCCGGAACTCCTAATTTGTAAGAAGTAATTAATCCAAAATGCGCTATTCCAAGATTAAACTTTTCATTTACCTTGTATTTAATTTTTGCATAAATGGGCAGCAATCCTGCAATCGACCAACGTTCAGAAATATCCCAATCCAAATCAACCAAAGGAACAAAATAAGGCCCGAACAACTCCTGGTTATACATCCCACCAAAAGCCATGGTTAACTGATTGCTAAACTTCTTTTTATACATGGCCAGTCCACCCCACTGAAAATGGTCGCCATCGATATTATTTAAATCCGACATTAACCTAGGTGTAAAAAGCAACTGCAACTCTTTGCCTTCCGAAAATTTACTGATGATACCGGTTCTGAAAATAAACCCGTGAAGATTAATGGGATTAACAATATCAGCCGGCATGGTTTCATCGTTGGTTACATTCCAGTAGAAATAATTCAAACTGGTAAACCACATTGATTTCTCGTTAATTTGAATTGGTGCAGCCAGGTTAACCATACTTCCCAATTCGGTCGCTTTTCCGGTGTATACCGATTCATAAGTTTGAGGAAAACCGTATCTTCCTGATACCGTTATTAAATCGAATGTTTTTTGAGAAAACACGGAAAAACCTGACAAAACTCCAAGGGTAAGCATTAATAAAGTTTTCATAAGTTGTTTATTTGGTTCAATATTTAAAGCTTTCGAATTTTGGATTGACTAAATTTAATATAAAATGTGTTACAAGTTCAAACCTATTTTCATAATTTTTGTTTAACTTACTTAATGCTTAGCCAAAACAGTTCTTACAAAAGCTTATAGTAACTCAAAGATTTTAACACTATTTATTTAATTAAAACAAATTATTATGGAAACATTAGAAGGTTGGTCAGTGTACCTTAATGGGATAATTATGACATATGGCCCAAAACTGGTAGGAGCGATTATTACATTAATAGTCGGTTTATGGATTATTTCAATTATTAGAAAAGCCATTTCCAGAAGAATGGAGAAAAAGGAAGTTGATGCTTCATTAAGAGGATTTCTAAACAGTATGATTGGAATACTATTGAAGCTAATGCTTGTTATAAGTGTAATTGGAATGATGGGAGTTCAGATGACCTCGTTTATTGCCATACTTGGTGCAGCCGGTTTGGCAATTGGAATGGCACTTTCAGGAACGCTGCAAAATTTTGCCGGTGGGGTAATGTTGCTTTTGTTTAAACCTTTTAAAGCGGGTGATTTTATCACAGCGCAGGGTTACTCTGGAGTAGTAAGAGAAATTCAAATCTTTAACACTATTCTAAAAACCGGAGACAATAAAACCATCATTATTCCAAATGGCGGATTATCTACCGGACCAATGACCAATTTCTCTACAGAACCAAAACGAAGGGTGGATTTTGTTTTTGGAATTGGATATGGCGATGATGTGGATGTTGCTAAAAAGGTGCTGAATGAATTAATTGCAGCCGATGAAAGAATTCATAAAGATCCTGAACCTTTTATTGTGGTTTCAGAACTGGCTGACAGCTCTGTTAATCTAACCGTAAGAGTATGGGCCGATGCTGCAAATTACTGGGGAATATATTTCGACATGCAGGAAAAAGTATATAAAACATTCGACAAAAAAGGACTCAACATTCCATTCCCGCAAATGGATGTTCATGTGCAGAAATAAATACGTATTGCTTTATATTTTAAGGCTGTTCAATAAATTGGGCAGCCTTTTTTGTTACCATACAAAACGAATTTAAACTTTACCTTATATTTTTTGTTTAACTTTTAGCAAGTAATTATTAAACAATTTTATTCAAATTGTTTAAAGCAATTTGCGACTGTTTGTAAAGTTGAAATAAAATGAAAAAGTATTTAATAATTGGTGGTTCATCAGGAATTGGGAAAGCTGTTTCAAGTCAACTTTTTCAAAAAGGCCACCAGGTTTTTGCAAGTTACAATAATACAAGTCCTCAGTTACAGGATTCTGAAATTAACTTCTTTAAGTATAATGTACTGGAAGAGAATCAGACATTTGAACATTTACCTGAGAAACTTGATGGTTTGGTATACTGCCCCGGTGCCATTAACTTAAAACCCTTTCATCGAATTAAGCCTGAAACATTTGCATCTGATTTCGAATTACAGGTTATTGCTGCAATTAAGGTTATTCAGGCAGTTTTGCCTAAATTAAAATCAGCAGACAGCAGTTCAATTGTATTATTTTCTACTGTGGCTGTTCAAACAGGATTTATTTTTCACTCTGTCGTTTCGGCCAGTAAAGGGGCCATTGAAGGACTAACCAGAGCACTGGCTGCTGAGCTTGCTCCAACCATTCGAGTTAATTGTATTGCACCATCACTAACCGACACCCCCTTAGCCAGCAGATTATTGAGCACACCCGAAAAGATGGCTGCCAATGCTGAACGCCATCCTTTAAAAAGAATAGGAAATACTGATGATATTGCGAGTGCGGTAAATTATTTATTAACTGAAGAATCAGGATGGATGACGGGACAAATACTCAAAGTCGATGGTGGATTATCATCAATTAAATCATAAATTATTAATTAAAAACAAAAAGTTATGTTTGGAATATTTAAAAAAGATCCCACAAAAAAGTTGCTTAAAAAGTATGACAAATTAATGGAAGAAGCATATATTTTATCGAAAACAAACAGAAAAGCCTCCGATCAAAAATATGCTGAGGCAGATGAAGTTATGTCTGAAATAGTAGCTTTAAAAAATGTCAGTTAATTTGAAAGAGATCAGCAGGCAGGAAATCGAGGAAATGAGTAAAATTTATCGCTTAAACCTTGTTAACAGTTTAAGTGGCATCAAACCTGCAAATTTGATTGGCACCATTTCAAATGAAAGAAAAACCAATCTGGCAATTATAAGTTCAGTAATTCATCTGAGTTCTTCGCCTGCAGTGCTTGGATTTATGTTGCGTCCTACTTCTGTACCCAGACACAGCTATAGAAATATACATGAAACCAAAGAGTTTTCGATTAACATGGTGGCTGACAACTTCACGGATAAAGCACATTATACTTCGGCAAAGTTTGACAGTTCAGAATCGGAATTTGAGAAATGCGGGTTAACCGAACAATTTTACAAGGATTTTAAAGCACCATGTGTTAAAGAAAGTCCAATCAAAATTTTAATGAAATACGAAGAAGAATATCATATTCAATTAAGCAACACCATTTTGATGGTTGGAAGTGTTCAGGCTGTTCATTTGCCGGATGTTGCGGTGGATGAGTCCGGAATTATTGATATGGAGAAACTTGAGGTTGCCTGTATTTCGGGTTTAAATACCTATTACAAGGTTAACAAAACTGCCTCCTATCCTTATGCAAGAGTCGGGCAATTCCCTGAAAATGAAATCAAAAATACTGGTATTTAATATTTTTTCCGGGTTGTTTAAATAAAGATTACCGGTAATATGTTTATCGATATTATTTCAAATACAATATCATCATCAATAACAAAACAAATGGCAGTAAAAAAAAGATCCAACCAGGCTTCATATGGCTTCTCACTCTATACCAGATTAAAAAACCGGTGACGGCAAATACGATCATAGAAACTGCACTTAAATCAAGCAATATTCCCCATATGATATAAAGTATCCCACCTTCGAAACCATGTACCCTGTGAATACGTTTATTGGCCTCATGAAAATTGATGTTTTCGGTTCGTACCACGGTTAAACTGTCCAGTTGAGAATGTACGGTCACCACATTCCGAACCATAGGTTTATAATAGGTAAAAACAACTTCATTTTTCCGGTTTTTTCTGAATGACATTCTTCCCGAAATATTAAGTTGCTTTTTGATATCTTTTCCAAATTCATTTAAACGTGTGGTATCCGGAGTATAAGTAAGCAGATAAATTGTTGTTGTAGTTGTATCGGATTGATGATGAAACCAGTTTCCTTTACTAATCACGAGGCCTGTAAAAATATACATCATGGCAAAAACAAAAACCAACAGGCTTGCTGTTAAATGTATCTGTCGCATTAATCGGTTTGTATTTATCCCACCAGCCATATATACAAAATATAAAGTATTGAAAAGATTCCTGCTATCATAATTGTAGCCCACTGGGTACGGTTTTTTACAGCTTTTGTAAACCAAAAATATATTCCTGAGATTACAGCTAAAAAAGCAAATAATCCGGATAACTGGCCATACCAGGACCAAATATCGAGTATAGGAATCCCCAGTTGATTTCTTACTCCTCCAAAATGTAAATCGCGTAATATTTTTCCAAAACTGTAATGTATCTCTTCGATATTTATCACATTGTTATTACGGTTGAGTTTTACGATATAGCTTCGTCCCGGCCTTTCAATTTTAAAACGAACGTTTCCGTTATTTTTGTTATCCCTGTATTCCCATTTTGGCAGGTACCCCTTAACACCCATTTCCTGCCGGATATATTTTGAAAGTGAATCGATTTTCAGATCAGAGTTAAAATTTATGTTTTGCTGATAACTGATTGTATCTACTGGATGCTCCGGTAAAAACTTATGCTGAAAGTTTAATGAACTCACTCCGATCATGAGTAAATATGCCATAGCAAAAAGTCCTCCATAAATATGAAGTTGATTCAGAAACTTTTTAAATCGATGATTGGCTTTACTCATTTTGAAGGATTTGTTGATTTCAAAAGTTTTAAAACACGTGAAAGTTCATTCAAATTAAAGAAAATTTTTGAAGTTGACTATCCCAGTGGCAGAACCAAAGGATATTACGCCTCCCGATAACTATCGGGATTATTTCAGCTAAATCGCTGAAAATCGAATTTTCTTTATTTCACCCCCCTGTCAGCCATAAAGGCCGACATCTCCCCTCAACCGGGGAGAAAAAGCGGAATCCCGTGGCAAAGCCTCGGGGAATTTTTCAGATTAAATAAAAAATGAATTTTAAATTTCATCAAATAAAAAAGAAAAATCTTATTGTTCACTCATCATGCTTTACAAACACTGATAATCTTTGATTTGAGTTAAAATATCATTATATTAAATAACCAAATTTCAGCTTCCAATATTATGAAAAGAAAACTAAAGTTTTACCCTCTGTTATTACTATTTCCAATAATGTTTGGCTTATATACCTGCGAACTGATTTCGGATAAAAACGATGAGTGTGAGGGCACTAAAATGGAATCAACAGAAGAACCGGTAATTCATTTAAAAGTTAGTGTTCCTCTAACGGATAAATTGGTTGAATTAGGTAAACCAGAAAAGATTATTGTTGAGGGGAGTATTAGAAAGATTTATTGCAGTGGAAAAGAAAGCGGAAACTTTTCTTACAATCCAACTTATTTTGTTGATGATGAGATGTATGAATTTGCAATAAATAACTATAAAAATTTTTTATTCACTATCCCAAAATTATTCCAGTACAAATTTGAAAATACAAAGGATAAACTAATTGTTTTATGCCGGGTGCAAATACATTGGAAAGATGGATTGATTTATGAATCAGGTGAATATTTTGAGGAATATTTTTTTAAAGACATAAAATATGATTCAAATGAACTTAATTATTATATTGGCATTAGGCCTAAAGTTGTTGAATATTTTCAGGTTAATTCCCCATGACCTTTTGTAAAAAAAAGTGACATAAAAAAGGCTTTCAAAAATGAAAGCCTTTTACCATTGGGAAATTAAGAATAAGATTGTTATGTAACCTTAACCTTTATCTTGTTATAATTAATTTATTCGCATCAATTGAATTATCCTCATTTTTAATCAGTACCTGGTAAATTCCGGTCTCCAATTCAGAAACATCAAAATTAACCTGATTCTCCCCTTCTACAGGATTTTCCATTTTAATGTTTTTAACTGTTTGTCCATTCATATTTATAATCGTAATCTCAATATATTTTGCACCGGATAAAGAAAAACTTACGTTTACTTTTTCAGAAGCCGGATTTGGATAAATACTAATTTTCGTGTCACTTAATTCTGAGCTTTGGATACCTACTGCAAGATTGGTTGTAAACATGAGACAGTTACCATAAGCAGTGCCTGCACTGTTTGTTGCATATGATCTTGCATAATAAGTGTTGGTTTCGTTTAGTCCTGTTATCTGGGTTTCAAAACTCCCGGTTCCGGTTCCTAAAGAAATAACATTATCTGAAAGTAAGGGATTAAATCCCGTGCTCCACACTATTCCGCGTGCTGAAATATCTGCTCCCCCATCAGCACTGATATTTCCTGATACCGTAACACTGGAAGCAGAATTACGATTTACAAAACTTGTTGTTGCGGTGGGTAAAATTGCCATACCCTGTTCTAAAGAATACCATTCAAAAACCGAATTTCGTATCAAATCAGCGTCCGTAAAATTCATTAACAGAAGTGAAAGCACAATTGCAGAAACCTGATCGGGTGCAATATCATTTCTATCCTGAGCTAAAACCAGGTTTGATTTTTTAGAAAGCATTTGTAATGCTTCTCTTGCATTTATTAACGAAAGACTCTTTTGCAAGTCTAAAGCAATTAGGTCATTGTCTCCACTGTCGTATATCCACATAATGGCATTATACATTCTTGTATCTACACTATCGATAAAGAAAACATCATTTACATCCAATGGTGTGTACGTGTTCATTAAACTATCAAACACATGACCAAACGCTTCAAAGTCGGCACCGGAAACACCATATTCGTTAAGCATATTTAAATAATTTGGATAATTGTTTTTTATAACATCATTCAAACTATTGTCCTTTGATCTTTGCTGGTCGAGAACTGCTCTTCGGAATTCTGAGTTTTTTGAAAGTTCTACTCCCAGGTAAAGTGTGAGTTCACCATTAAAACTGATAAAACGTTCATAATGTGTTTCACTAAGAATATCATCTGTTTCGTCATACAAGTCCTCAAAATTGTCAATTTCTGCTTTAAGTTCATTAAAAACTGTTTCTAACGTATCCATGTACGCTTTAATATAATCGTCAGAAAAACCAAATACATTTAGTTTTAATGTAAACCAGGGATATTTATAACTTAAAATTTCGTATGATGAATTATGACCGGCCAATGCTGATTTTTCGCATTCCACACGTTCTCCCATATTGTAACAAAATACTGTTTGTCCACCACCCGGATAAGTTACTATTGATTTCCCATGTCTTTTCCCATCAACCATATTCACCTCTTCAAATGCAGTTCGCATTCCCATATCATCTTTGTACTCAATGGTTGTCGGACCTTGCCATGATTCATATCCATCTGATCTTCCCTGTATTATCTCCTCAGTTCCGTCTGAATATATTCTTGCAATTTCAACACGTCCATCCCCTAAATCTCTTTTTTGCTGATTCGTACCTGTAATGGTTGACATGGCAAAATGAATAAATACCCCGAAAATCAGGAAGGAAATTATATTTCTCCAATACACTTTATTAAACTTCAGTTTTTTCATATTTATATTTTTTTGTAATAAGTATTCCAGCTAATATTCCGATGAAACCAGATAAAATATCATCGAAACCAAATGTGCCCCGGATTGTGCCTGATAATTGCATTAATTCAAATCCAAAAATCAAGACAGGAATTGTTGCATACCAGAAATATTTAAACTTTGACGGGCTTTCCTTCCATAGGGTTAAAATAAGAATCGTGTAACCAAAAGCCCAAAGTCCGTTAGGAAGTGTATAAATAAACCACTCAGGGAGATAATTACCTAAAGGAAGGGTTGTTTCTCTTGCATTATCAGTAAAGCTCTCAATTCCTGCCAGATTTAAATGCTTAAACATGATTGTTTTTACAGGCCTTAACAGCAAGTAGATTACTCCCCCAATAAAAACAGAAAGTGCCGAAAGAAAATACAACTGCCAACAATTATTGCTGCAGAAATATTTGGATTTCGTTTTCACTTCAGAAGATTTTAAGTTAAGAGCCATTATTTTTGTGTTTGCCTATTGGAATTCCTATACAATTTACGGAAAAGAAAACAAAATGTAAATTAAATTTCTCAAGATATTTAAGATGCTGATTTTTTGATATTTACGTGTACGAATAATAAATACAAAATAAAATTCAACCAATATTTGTATGGATTTTATGATTACGTTTTTATTTTTACCCTGTTATACAAAGAAGGTTTGGCTGCTTGTAATATTTATAAGTTTAACAGAAATCAGTTGTAATAAAAAGAAGTGAAACGAGCTTATAAATGGTTTTTATTTAGTAGGAAGATTATAAGCTTTTTCCAGGGTTATTGTAAAAAACAAACAATTATAAACAGATGAAAAGGTATTCTGTAGTTGGTTTAATGGTTTTGATTTTAGTAGTGGGATTGTTCACATCGTGCAAGGATGAAGTGGAAACAGATCCTATTGTTGGTGTTTGGGATTATTTTGAAGAAGAAAAAGGATTAATCGGAGATAAAGAAGTCGTAATTTTTTCGAGATATATTAAACTTATTTTTAATGCTGA
>CAJXZG010000115.1 GCA_913063265.1 uncultured Prolixibacteraceae bacterium
ATTATATAAATGCCTCAGTAATTAAAACTGATGAGGGACAAATTTATTTTGGATCTCAAAATGGAATTACCTGGTTTGATCAGGTGCTTGAGCAATCAAATATTCCGGAACTCAGAGCTGAATTTACGGGCTTCTCAGTTGCCAACACCAAAAACTATCTGGGGGAGTATACAGAAATCCCGTTCGATGATAAAATGGAGTTAAAACATAATCAAAATTCTTTTGAAATTAGTTTTAATGTTTTGGATTATTCTTTATCAAATAAAGTTGATTTTATTTATCAAATGGAGGGACTGGATGATGGATGGTTCCTTGTAAATACGGGTAATAATGTTACATTCAGAAATATAAAACCCGGTATTTACACCTTCAATCTGAAGACACGATATCAAAACAATGAGATGTCGGAACAATTTAGTTCTTTATCCATTCAGATAAAGCCACCCGTCTGGTTGGCCTGGTGGATGAAAGTTGTTTACTTTTTGCTTGTTTTTACAATTGCTTTTTATATTCTTCGGTTTTACATCAACAAATTGAAAATAGAAAATGACCTGCTTTTGGAAAAAAGAAGTCGTCAGCAGGAACATGAACTGAACGAAGAAAGGCTCAAATTTTTTACAAACATAACGCACGAGTTAAGAAGCCCAATGACGCTAATTCTGGGACCTTTGGAAGATTTGATATCAGACAGTACCTTAAAACCTGAACAATCTAAAAAATTGCATACAATTCAGAGGGTTGCCAACCGTTTGCTCTTAAGTGTAAATCAAATTCTTGAATTCAGAAAATCGGAAACAAAAAGCCGCAATCTCAGTGTTATAAAAGATGATTTGGCAAAATTCATAACCGAAGTCAGTAAAAAGTATGAGGAACTAAATAAAAAAGAAAACATTGATTTCAGGATTAATGTGCCAACCCATAAGGTGGAGATGTTTTTTGATCCTGATATTGTTAGGATTATTATCGATAACCTACTTTCTAATGCATTTAAATACACAAAAACCGGTTTTATTCAATTGGATTTAAAAAATACAAACAACAATAATATTAAATACACCGAAATAATTGTTTCTGACTCAGGATATGGAATATCTGAACAAGATTTACCCCAGATATTCGATCGGTACTATCAGGCCAAAAATACGGCACATCCGGTAAAAGGAACAGGCATTGGATTATCCCTGGTTAAAAATATAGTGGAATTACACGAAGCGGAAATAGAGGTAAAAAGCAAGGTAGATGAAGGTACGGTTTTCAAGGTAAAGTTTCTTACCAATAACACTTATCCTGATGCCATTCATTTTCAGCCCGAAGAAACCCATATTGAAGAAACCGAGGAAAATGCCAAAAATGTAATTCTGGTTGTCGACGATGATCAGGAGATTGTGGAATATATAGAAGATTCGTTAAAAGATATTTACACTGTTTTGACAACGGAAAACGGCAAGCATGGTTTTGAAACTGCTGCCACAGAAACTCCGGATATCGTTGTCAGCGATATTATGATGCCAATTATGGATGGGATTGAAATGTGTAAATTAATGAAACAAGATGTAAGAACAAGTCATATCCCCGTTATTTTGCTAACTGCAAAAGGAACTATTCATGACCAAAAGATTGGATATGATGCAGGAGCTGATTCTTATTTAACAAAACCTTTCAGCGGTAATCTGTTAAAAAGCAGACTTAAGAATATTTTCGATGCGAGAAAAAAATATTCTTTATCCAGTTCTTCAAAATTTAAACAAAAGCAGGAGCTTCTTAATGAATCGGTGGGAGAGTTGGATAAAGAATTTTTAAAAAAACTGACAGGTATTATAGAAGAAAACCTGGAAGATGAAGAAATGAATATCTCTTATGTTGCGGCACAATTGAACATGAGCCATTCAACTTTGTACCGAAAAATTAAAGCACTTACCAATTTAACCGCAAATGAATTTATCAGAAAGGTTCGAATTAATTTTGCAGAGCAGTTGTTACTTACAGGTCAGTACAATATATCCGAAATTATGTATCAAATTGGTATCAACAGCAGCAGTTATTTCAGACAGTGTTTTAAAGATGAATTTGGTATGAATCCCAGTGAATATCTTCAGAAGCTGAAAGAAGGTTAACTGCTGAATTTAATTGATTTTATAAATGATTAAAAGTTCAGTTTAAAAAAGCAAGGTGCCAAAAATTAATGTTCTGTTCTTTTGATTTAAGCGCAGGAGTATTAAGTACATTTATTTATTAAATGTTTCTCCAAATGGATTAGATTTACTGAAATCAATAATTGCAATTATATTGTGAAAAAGGAGTCTGGCTGATTAAAAACTATCGAATTGAATTGCGATGAGTTTGTGACACTTTTGAACTAATATCAGTCGCTTAATTATCTTCATTATCCCGATATTGCATATTAAACTTAACCAATAAAAGTGATGAAGAAAATACTGTTTCTTTTCGTGATATCAAGCCTTGGATTTGTAATCCCGTCAACCCTGTTGTCATTCACAAACTACACTGGTGAAACAAATAATAGCAATCCAGGCAGTTCAACTTTTAACAAAAAAAATGAAGTTCTGAAAGAGCTTACCGGTAGTCAGCAGGATAAGCTTTATACCAATGAATTTCCGCTTGGAGATGTTACTCTTCTTGAAGGGCCATTCAAACATGCTCAGGAACTGAACATTCAATCCTTGCTGCAATACGATGTTGACCGTTTACTGGCACCCTATCGAAAAGAAGCGGGACTGGAAGCAAAAGCTTTAAGTTATTCCAACTGGAGCGGACTTGACGGACATATTGGAGGTCACTATCTTACGGCAATGGCAATTCATTTCGCCGGAACAGGAAATGCCATTTGTAAACAAAAAATGGATTACATGGTGGAAGAGTTAAAAGCCTGCCAGGATGCCAACGCAATAAACTATCCGGACTGGGGTGTTGGTTATGCCGGTGGTGTGCCAAACAGTAGTTCCATCTGGCCGAATTTCAAGTCAGCAAATTTTAATGCATTTTATTCAGCCTGGGTGCCCTGGTATAACCTGCATAAAACTTACGCCGGATTACGTGATGCCTGGTTATACGGAAACAACGAAACAGCAAAAGATGTATTTCTGTCGTTTTGCGATTGGGCAATTTACATCACATCAGATTTATCTGATGCACAAATGGAAACCATGTTGGATACAGAACATGGCGGAATGAACGAAGTCCTTGCTGATGCCTATCAAATTACCGGAGAAGAAAAATACATTGTTGCAGCTAAGCGATTTTCACATAAATTTCTTTTAAACAGCATGGCTTCCAGATTCGACAACCTGGATAATCAGCATGCCAACACTCAGGTTCCTAAAGCAGTAGGATTTCAGCGTATTGCGGAATTAACTTCTGATTCAAAGTATGTAATTGCAGCTGATTTTTTTTGGAGAACTGTAATCCAAAACCGTAGCCTGGCTTTCGGTGGAAACAGTCGCAGAGAACATTTTCCGTCTAAATCAGCTTGTGCAGATTATATTAACGATGTGGAAGGCCCGGAATCGTGTAATACCAATAATATGCTGAAACTAACCGAGAACCTTTTTCGTGTAGATCCCCAGGCCAAATATGGCGATTATTACGAACGGGCAATATTAAACCATATTCTTTCCACACAACACCCTGAACACGGGGGTTATGTTTATTTTACTCCAGCACGACCACAGCACTACCGGGTATATTCAGCACCCAACCAGGCTATGTGGTGTTGTGTAGGAACAGGTATGGAAAATCACGGTAAATACGGCGAATTTATTTATACCCATGCCAAGGATAAATTGTATCTCAACTTATTTATAGCTTCCGAACTCAACTGGAAAGAAAAAGGGATAACTATACGTCAGGAAACTACATTTCCGGAAGAGGAACAAACCAGACTGATGATAACCACAGATGCTCCAACTGATTTTACACTTATGGTTCGGTCTCCGCTTTGGGTTGAAGAAGGAGCTTTGAAAATTTTAATTAATAAAGACACACTAAATATTCACGCTGAGCCGCAAACTTTTATTCCTGTTCAGCGAACATGGAATAATGGTGATTCTGTCAAAATTATTTTGCCAATGCACAACACCGTTGAACAATTACCAAATGTACCGGAATATGTGGCTATAATGCACGGACCTGTTTTACTGGGTGCAAAAAGCGGAACAGCAGATTTGCCCGGATTGGTTGCGGATGATAGCCGCTGGGGGCATATTGCAAGTGGCAGCCAGATGGCAATTAATAAAGCACCCACGCTTGTTTTTAATGTGGATAGCAGTGTTACGACTAAAATTATTCCGGTGGAAGGTAAACCATTGCATTATAATGCTAAAGTTCTGTTTCCCGGTGCAAAAGATTCGAGTTTGACGCTTGAACCATTTTATAAAATTCATGACTCCCGATATATGATGTATTGGCTGACCTTAAGTGAAGACGAGTACCAAAATACACTTGACAGTATTGCAGCATCAGAACAAGCCAAACTGGAACTCGAAGAGCGTACAGTTGACGAGGTAGCCCCGGGTGAACAACAACCTGAAGCTGATCATAATTTTCAAGATGAGAATTCCTATAAAGGCAAATATAAAAATGAATTCTGGCGATTTGCCAAGGATGGTGGTTTTATCAGTTATACCCTAAGTACACTAGGAAAAATGGATTTGTCGTTGATGGTGCGATATTGGGGTAATGAAACAGGAAACAGGACTTTTGATATCCTGATTGATGGTGAGAAATTGATTACAGAGAATATTACAGGAAAGTGGGATGTAACTGACTTTGTTAATATTGAATATCCCATTCCTAATTCAATGACTGAAGGAAAAGAAGAAATAACCGTTAAATTTCAGGCTGTTGATGCATCAAATGTGGCGGGCAGACTTTTTTATGTACGACTTGTAGAACCTTTAAAATCAACAGGTATAAATAGTAAAAAAGAAAATACCAAAGAATGGAATGCCTATGCACAAAACCAAAAAATTATTATTGAAAAATTACCTGAGGATGCAATTGTTAAAGTCTATAGCATTGACGGAGGTCTGCATACCATACAGCCTGCTTCCGGAAATAAAACTGTGATTCCATTTATGGACAAAGGTATTAAACTGATTCTTGTTAAATCAAAAGGTTTTGTACAGACACAGAAAGTAATTGTTTACTGAGAAAAGTTTTTTATTAAAACTATGATACTACGTTAAACCGGAATATTTAATTCTTTTTTTAGGTTGTTTTTTATATAAATCAATTTACATGCTGAGTTACTGACCTTATTGTACTGAATTCGGACTTTCATAAATTACGTTTGTTTAGATATTGCAATAAAGTATTTTAAACCGGTTTGATAATGAAATCATACATTTTTATTTTTTTAATGTTGATTATTGGATGTAATTTTTCGAAAATTGAAAATAGCACAGAACGCAAACAAAACTTCAACAACAACTGGAAATTTTATCCGGGAGACAATGCAGAAGCATCAAAAACAGAATTTAACGATTCTGAATGGCGAGAACTAAATCTTCCTCACGACTGGAGTATTGAAGGAGATTTTAATGCGGCATATCCAGCCGGAAATGACGGAGCATACCTGCCCACAGGCATTGGGTGGTACCGCAAAGTTTTTGATATTCCTAAAAATTGGGAAGGGAAAAAAGTAAGTATATATTTTGAAGGAGTTTACATGAATTCAGAGCTTTTTGTCAATGGTAAATCTGTTGGTTTTTATCCTTATGGCTATTCTTCTTTTTATTATGATTTAACTCCGTTTTTAAATTTTGGGCGGGAAAATACAATTGCAGTTCGTGTCGATAACTCAAAGCAAAAAAACTGCAGGTGGTACAGTGGTTCAGGAATTTACAGACATGTTTGGTTAATGCTTACCGAACCTGTGCATTTCCAACATTGGGGAATCGGTATTACGAGTCAAAATGTAACTCTAAACTGTGCAAAGGTTGAAATTAAAGCCAAAATTGTAAACGAAAGCAATAAGCAAAAAACAATAGTGGTTTTAACAGATTTATACAATGCTTCAAATATTGAGGCTGGAAACAGTAAAAGTAAAACAACAATTGAAGCCAACTCTGTAACAGAAGTAACACAAGAAATTACAGTCAGTAATCCAGCACTTTGGTCACCCGAAACTCCTGATTTATATACTGCCGGAATGGTAATTTCAGAAAATGGAAAGGACGCCGATAAAACACAAATTGATTTTGGTATAAGAAGTATAAAATTCAGCGCTGAAAATGGTTTTGAGTTAAATGGAAAAAAGGTGTTGCTTAACGGAGGTTGTGTTCATCACGATAATGGGTGTTTGGGGCAGCTGCATACGACCGCGCTGAAGAGCGAAAAGTGGAGTTATTAAAACAGGCTGGTTTTAATGCCGTTCGGACAGCACATAATATTCCGTCTGAAGCCTTTTTGGATGCTTGTGATCGATTGGGCTTATTGGTAATTGATGAAGCGTTCGACGGGTGGAGAGAAATGAAAACTACTTTTACTCCCATTGAATACGATTATTCTACCTTGTTTGATGTTTGGTGGAAAACTGATGTCCAGGCCATGGTAAAAAGAGACAGGAATCATCCGTCCATCATCATGTGGAGCATCGGCAACGAAATTATTGAAAGGACCAAACCCGAAGCTGTTGAATCCGCCCGTAAACTTGCAAATGCAGTTCGTGAAATAGATTTGACCAGACCTGTCACATCGGGGATGACAACCTGGGGGCAAGGTTGGGAAATATTCGATCCGCTGATGGCTGAACACGATGTTTGCGGTTACAATTATCAGTTACATGAAGCAAAATCGGATCATGTAAGGGTACCATCGCGTATCATTTACCAGTCTGAGTCCTATCCGAAAGATGCTTTCTTTTGCTGGAACTTAGTAGATAGTTTTAATTATATTATTGGGGATTTTGTCTGGACAGCCATTGATTATTTAGGAGAATCGGGTATCGGACGTTGGTATTACGAAGGTGACGTTCCCGGTGAACATTGGGAAAGAGACCTTTTTCCATGGCATGCTTCCTATTGCGGTGATATTGATTTTACCGGTTGGAGAAAACCCATTTCGCATTATCGAAACCTGTTATATAACGATACAGAAAAACTTTATATGGCTGTTCGGGAACCTGAACAGGAAGGTTCCAAAATATTTACAACCATGTGGGGAACCTGGCCGAAGTGGGAAAGCTGGACATGGCCGGGGGATGAAGGTCAGGATATAGAGGTTGAAGTATATTCAAAATACGAAAAAGTAAGGTTGTATTTGAATGAAGAATTACTTGGTGAAAGAATTACAGATAGGGAAAGTGAATTTAAAGCCATTTTTACTTTGCCTTATCAAGCCGGTGAAATAAAGGCTGTTGGTATGATGGGTGAAAAAGAAATAGAAACTACCCTTTTAAAAACAGCAGGAAATCCTTCACAAATTAAATTGACAGCAGACAGAACAAGTATTAATGCAGATGGTCAGGACCTTTCATTTATTACGGTTGAGATTACGGATAACAACGGCTTACTTACTCCAAATGCTAACAATCGTTTGAATTTCGAAATTGAAGGACCGGGAACCATTATCGGTATTGCCAATGGCGACATAAAAGACATTGACCGCTATGTTTCCAATTCACGAAAAGCATTTCACGGACGAGCAATGGCTGTTGTAAAAAGTGATGATACTGCCGGTGATATCCTACTCAAAGTAAATTCAGAAGGATTAAAAGGTGCTACACTAATTTTAAAGACATTTTAAAAGTGACTTTTAATCAGGCTCTAATTACTTAACAATTTTCCCTTTAATCAAAGTAAAAGAATGTGGAGGAAATTCATAGGAAAATGTATCTTCATTATTGATTTTCACGGGATCCTTTTCAACTGTTTCAACATTGGTTTCATCAAAGTTGTTTTCAGCTTTAATATCCGGTCCGTTTACTTCATAAATTTCAAATTCACCGTCAAAAACTCCTTCCTGTGAAATAATATCCGTTAGAATTGCCTCATCTTTATGCCTGTTTATAACACCAATAACAACTTCACCATCATTATAAGCTGCTGAAACATCGAGGTAAGGAACATCGTTTTGTTGAGTTGCCTGCTCGGCAAGTCCAAGATAAAAATTATCGGTATCATACGAATCGCAATCAACAAAAACATCCAATGCGGTACCAAACATGTTATTGGCAAACAATTGAAGCGGATAGTAAATGGTTTGTTTAAACATCGCATCCTTTTCAGCAAAAATAGGAGCAATAACGTTAACCAGCTGCGCCATATTTGCCATTTTTACAATATCTGCGTTTCGAATAAATGCATTTAAAAAACCGGCAATTACCAACGCATCTTCCAGGTTGTAACGTTCTTCCAGTGCCCGTTCCCCTGTCATTGTTTCGGTTTGTCTCCACCGATACCATATATTGTACTCATCCCATGCAATGTAAATCGGGTCGCGGTCACCACGGTTGGCTTTTTCCATTTCACGCTGTATCATGCCTTTTACAACCTGGGTCCTTTCTTCCAAAACGAGGGGAGAAGATACAAAGTTGTAGTAATTTTCCTGATGGTTGCCCACGTACATGTGCAAAGCAATGTAATCCACAACATCACGCAATTCAGCCAGGACCATTGCATTCCATTCATGAGGATCATTGTTTGGCCTGAAATTGGAAGCACCGGCAGCAACCAGTTTAATATTAGGATCAGTAAGTCTCATAAGTTTTGCAGCTTCACGTGCTTTCTTACTGTAATCTTCAGCATTCAAATGCCCCATTTGCCAGAAACCATCCATCTCGTTTCCCAAACTCCAGTATTTAATGTTATGCGGTTCCGGATATCCGTGCGATTTGCGCAATTCAGCATAATACGGGCCTTCCTTGATATTACAATACTCTACCCATTGTTGTGCTTCTTCAATTGTACCGGTTCCAAGGTTTACTGCAAAATAAGGCTCAGTGCCCATTCTTCTTGCATAATCCATAAACTCATTTGTGCCGAACTGATTGGTTTCAAGTCGTGCCCAGGCAAGTTCCATCCTTGCCGGACGTTCTTCTTTTGGTCCAACCCCGTCTTTCCAGTGATAATTAGAAACAAAATTTCCACCGGGATATCTTGTTAATGGAATGTTCAATCCTTTTACCGCATCCAGCACATCAAGGCGGATACCGTTTTCATCAGAATGTGGTGAATCAGGATCGTAAATACCACCATAAACACAACGCCCCAGGTGTTCTACAAAATTTCCATATAAGTTTTCGTTTATCTCGCCAATCTGTCTGTCAATATCTATTTTTATCCTTGCATTTTCCTGGGCAAACAAACTTCCCGATACTATGATACCAATTAAGGTTAGCAGTTGAATTTTTTTCCTGATTTGCATAATTATATTTCGTTAAAATTTTATTCTACTATTTAATAACCGGCCAGCCTTCTGTATCCCAATGCATTTCTTTAATAAGAAGTTTTGGCCTTCCATTATCATGTGCATCATAACCGTGGAAAACCAAATAATCCTTTCCATTAAAATTATACGTTGAATTGTGTCCGACACCATGCCAGTCTTCATTTCCTTTAAGCAATAAACTTCCTCCTCCGGTAGCCATATTTTTACCTTCCTTATCTAAGTAGGGGCCGGGAATTGTTTTTGATCTGCCCACTATCATTTTATAGGTGCTGTTTACTCCTTTGCAACAATAATCTATAGAAGCAAAGAGGTAATAATAATCACCCTTTTTAAAAATGAAAGGTGCTTCAATAGCATTACCACCCGCATCAACAGGATTATTATCTATTGAAGGTGGATTAATATTAGATGATGATTTTTTGCGGGAAGCTATGGTTGGAATGGCATTGATATCTTCTGCGGGAATAGTTGCGTCTTTATTCATTTTTACCAGTTTTAACCCATCCCAAAAAGAACCGAATGAAAGGTATGGAGTTCCATCTTCTGCTACTATCAGGTTTGGATCTATGGCATTCCAGTTGGTTTTCCCCGGAAATGACTGGATTACTTTACCATGGTCAGTCCAAAGAAAATCCGGATCGTAAGGATCAAGTGTTGGGTTGGTTACCAAACCTATACAGGATGTATTCTTTCCAAATGCAGAAACTGAATAATAGAGATAATATTTACCATTAAAAAAGGAAATGTCGGGTGCCCAGATGTGCCCTCTGAATCCCTTAACAGCTTCAAGAGCCCATTGAGGCGCTTCTGAAAATACTGGCTGTTCCCGTTCCCACGAAAGCAGGTCTGTTGATGACCAGACACTTATTCCCCGACCGGTGCAAAACAAATAATAGGTGTCGTTGTGTTTTGCCATAACCGGGTCATGAACACGTATATCCTGGCCATACAATAGTGATGAAAACAGGATTGTTAAAGTGATAAAAAATAATTGTATCATAACAGTTTAAGCTTAGATTTAGACTGTTCAAAGATTTTCATCTTAAAATAGTTTTATTGGTGTTAAATGTGTCTACAAGATGGCTTTTTTGACAGAAATTGAGCGACTGATTTTAAGATATTATTGTCACATAATCGTCTATTCTAAAATTCTGTAACTTTTTTAAAATAATCTTTACCCCGGAGGTTCATGAAATTCAATAATGTGATTATCTGTTTAGTTACTCTACTATAAAATCTTTCAACTACTAATAAATTAAAAATAACAGGATGAAAAAATGCAATATTTAAACTCACCCAGCTTATATCTGGGAAACAATATTTCCTATTTTCACGAAGAGAGGGAGTGAGGAAAAGTTGAATTCTAATTCATTCAAATGTTGCGTTAACATTTCGGATAAATCCTGTCAATAAAAAAGGAAATTGCCTAAGAATTATTCTTTTTTTAATTTTTGCAAATAATCACTTGGATTATCTCCAAATTCCTGTCTGAAACATTGTCTGAAATAACTGCTGCTGTTTATGCCAACTCTGTACATGATTTCTGAAATATTGTATTGCCCTGTCAGCAACAATTGTTCAGCATAGTTTATCCGAATTTTTCTGATAAATTCGTTGGCAGTCAGATTAGTTAGAGCTTTTATCTTTCTGTACAGCGTGGAATGACTCATATTCATATGTTTTGCAACCTGTGAAATGCTAAGTACCTCATCTTCCAGGTTTTCTTCGATAACTTTTGTGAGTTTTTTCAAAAACTCCTTATCCAGTTCACCAAGTGAGTCATTTAACAATTCCTGTTTTTGCTTAAAATTAGAAGGATTTGCCAATGAATATTTTTTCTTTGCTTCGAGAATATTGTTTATTCTGCTTTTTAATACGTCGCTGCTGAACGGTTTTGTCAGGTATGAATCGGCCCCGATGTCATAACCGGTTTTTTGATCATCAAACGAACCTTTGGCTGTTAAAAGTATTACGGGGATATGGCTTGTTGCAACATCGGTTTTTATAAGTTTGCACATCTCGATGCCGTCCATAACCGGCATCATAATATCGCTGACAATCACATCCGGAATTTCACTACATGCCATTTCATATCCCAACTTTCCATTTTCAGCATCCAAAATCCGATAGTCGGAATGAAGGGTTTGTCGTAAAAAGTTACGTAAGTCAGAATTGTCATCCACGATTAATAGCGTAGGAACAGACCTGTCATTTGAAGATATTTCTTCCTGTTCATAACCTGATTCTTTGGCTATAATATGGTCTGACAATGCGTTTACCCACCCTTTAATTGTTATGTCGGTGGGTAATGATTCCTGATTAATATCTTTTTTATCAAAACGATCTTTGGTAAAAGGAATCAGGACAGTAAAATTACTACCTAAACCTGGTTTACTTTCAACTTTTATTTCTCCGTTTAATGCTTTAACAATTTCCTGGGTTAAAGCCAGTCCAATACCAGACCCCGATAGTTCACTTTCATATGTATTTTCTGTTGCGCTGTAAAACCGTTCGAAAATATGAGGTAAATTTTCTTTTGAAATACCTTTACCGGTGTCGGTTATACTAATGGAAAGCATTGGTGTCAATACATTATTAACCTTTGTATAGCTTACCAATTTAATTATCATATTTATAGAACCGGAAACGGGGGTATTTTTAAATGCATTTGATAAAAGATTGTAAATTACATTTTCCAGTTTCTCAGGATCGAACCATGTTTCTTCGTTTATTTCCGTGCCATGAAACCGGTAGTCTATTTTTTGATGTTCAGCCAGTTCTTTAAACGATTCGTAAATTCCGTGCAGGTAATCAATAATGTTTCCTTTGCAGACATTAAGTTTTAGCATACCCGTTTCAACCTTTCTGAAATACAGCAGTTGATTAATTAAATGCAGAAGGCGCTGAGCATTTCGGTTAATTATGCCAAGAGTGTTTCGGGTTAAAGGATCGTTTGAAGCTTTTTGAATTAAATGTTCCAGCGGATCAATTATTAAAGTTAATGGTGTTCGAAACTCGTGCGAAATATTGGTAAAAAACCTTAAGCGCTGTTTGGTAACAAAATTTAATTTTCGATTTAATTCAATAACCTCATCGCGTTGCCTGGCAATTTTTTTATTTTGTTTTTCCAACTCAGATTTCTGTTCTTCAATGATTACAATTCGTTCGCTTACCTGTTTCTCCAACTTTCGTTTTTGTTGCTTTAAAAAATGTATACGTGAGCGAATATAAATCATAACCATTATTGCAACAAAAAGAAGTGCCAATATCTGGAATAGTGCTGTTTCCCAAAAAGGAGGTTTTACTGTTATTTTTAATGTTGTCGGAGTTTCTGACCAAACACCATCGCTGTTTGATGCTTTTACTTTAAAAGTATATTCTCCACCTGACAGATTGGTATAGTTGGCAAATCTGCGGTTTGAAGAAACATAAACCCAATCCTGATCTACGCCCTCCATTTGGTAGGCATATTCAATTTTTTCAGGCAGAAAATAATCTAACGCGGAAAATTCGATGGAGAACACTGCATCTTTATATGATAATTCAATTTCACGGGTTTCGCTGACCGGTTTTTCCAGAATAGTTCTGGAGTGATATTTTTTACCTATTTGCACCGGCTGGCTGAAAATGGAAAAATCTGTAAAAACCGGCTGAGGTATATAAGGATATGCATTTATAGCTGATGGATTAAAGTAATTTAGTCCTTCAACACCTCCAAAATAAATATTTCCATTATTGTCTTTTGCTGAGGCTGACCAATAGAACTGATTACTAAGCAAACCATCACTTCTTGAATAATTTTGATACACTTCGTCTTTTGGATTAAATTTAGATAATCCATTATCTGTGCTTATCCATAAATTTCCGGCCTGGTCTTCTTCAATGGCATAAGCAACATTATTGCATAAACCCTTTTGTTCACTGAAGGTTATAAATTTTGTTGAGTCTCCTTCTTCCTGTAATTTACAGATACCATTTCCATAAGTTCCAAACCATAGCGTTCCATCTTTCGACTGAAAAATAGAAATAATAAAATCACCCGGAATTGAATTTGGATCGTCCGGATTGTATAAATATTTTTTGAAAGAGATTGAAGCATTGTTGTTTGTTAGTCGAAGTAAATCTTTTTTTTCAAATTGGTACAAGCCATTTTCGGTACCCATCCAAACCCTGTTTTTTGAATCGATAAGCAGACAACCGACTTCAGGGGCTGTGGTTTCGTTCATATAATCCTGAACATGAATAAATATATTGTCGCCTGGATTAAAGATGTCAAGTCCTCCATTAGTCCCCAATAATAAATGGTTTTTGTCAAGGGAAACTATTGTAGAAATAAAATTATTTTCCAGGCTTTCAGAATCTATATCATCATGAATAAATACTTCAAAACTGTTCCGGTTTTCATTTATCATTCGGTTTAGTCCTCCGCCCCATGTTCCAATCCAGAGCTGACCCTTTGTATCCCTATGTATGGATGTAATAAAATTGTTGTTTAGACTGTTTGGGTTATTGGAATTTGTTTCAAAATGGATAATTTTATTGAAATTGTATGTCAGTTTATTTAGGCCCCCTCCGGCAGTACCTACCCACAAATATTCATTTTCTGAATATATCGAATTAATAATATTATGGCTAAGTGTGTTCGGATTTGAAGGATCGTTTTGAATCGAATAAA
Organism: uncultured Prolixibacteraceae bacterium; assembly: GCA_913063265.1. Lineage (GTDB taxonomy): Bacteria > Bacteroidota > Bacteroidia > Bacteroidales > Prolixibacteraceae > Draconibacterium. Next base: position 14,084 of record CAJXZG010000115.1, read on the forward strand.
ATGGTTTCTGATGGGCGTTGTAATAATTAATACCTCCCTTTTCTGTTCCAATCCAAATATTACCCAGATCATCAGAATACAAGGAATTTACAAAAGGACTGTTAAGCGATTCACCTGAACTGCTTTGATCGGTTAAATAAGTAAACAATCCGGATGACCTGTTGAAATAATTCAATCCACCCAAAGTCCCGATAATGATATTTCCATTTAAGTCTTCAATAATATCCTGAACAGACAAATGGGTCAAGCCTTCTCCGTTAACAGTATTAATCCCATAGTAATTCAGCTGATTTGTTTCCGGGTTAAACCGATAAACTCCGGCAATGGCAGTTCCAAACCAGTATTCCTTTTTTGAATCGAAAAACAGGGTTTGAACATTAATTCCATCAAGTGCATTTTCTATGCTTTTCCATGCAGAATGTATAGTTTTATTTTCGGATAAAATAACAGAAATACCTTCTGTGGTGGCAACCAAAAGATGACTGTTGTCAATCATCAACATGTCATTGATATTTTCAGAAGGAAGAACGTCTTCAAAAACTTTTAAATAATTGAAAGTTCCATCTTTGTTTTTTTCAATTTTCCAAATACTGTTTTCTGCGGTTGCAATCCATACCCGGTTCTGACTGTCAATTAAAATACTTGTTACTGAAAAGTTTGCCAATTCAATTTTCTTTTCCTGCAAGGGAACAAATTTCATTTGCAGATAATCAAAAAAAGCAAGTCCATTTTCGGTGCCCACCCAAATATTTCCATCCTGATCTTCAGCAAGAGACTGAATAAAATTACCGGAAAGCCCTTCTTCTTCCTGTTTCTGAAAAATATTGAAATTATATCCATCAAATCTGCATAATCCGTTCCAGGTGCCAAACCACATAAATCCTTTGCTGTCTTTCAAAATACAATCGACAGTATTTTGAGGTAATCCTTCATTGGTAGTCAAATATTTAATTTTGTATGGTCCTTGATTTCCAATAATTTCCTGTGCATGGATTATTGGAGAAAAACCAGGAATCAATAGCAGAATAAAAATACAATTGACAGCAAATTTCATACTAATATTTTACAAACGTGATTATACAAAATATTTTAAAAATTAGAAAGGTAAAATCTTATTGTCTGCTAAAAAGAATCTTGACTCAATACGAATTTCAAATATATGGCTGAGATAGATTAATTTTTAATATTAGTAACCAAGAGCAAAAAAGTTTAGCCATTGAAAACGGGATTTTCTGATTCTCAGTTTACCTGATATTACCTGACGAAATTTGCTGATGGAGACTGGTCAGTTAAAAAACTCAAATATTTATAATTAAATTACACTATTAACCGACAAAAGTCGGGATTCCAATTTTTATTCTCTATAACACCCTGTTTATGGGCGGCTAATTTCTTTT
>CAJXZG010000116.1 GCA_913063265.1 uncultured Prolixibacteraceae bacterium
TATTAATGATGCCTGTAAAAATGCTGTCTTTATGAGGTTTGTTGATTTCTAAACTGATATCGTTAAAATTTAAAACCGAATCGGGAAGAAACAAGCTAAATACAGAATCGTAGGTCAGGGTCGCATCGAATTTTACAAAATCGAGGTCCGTAATTGGCCCAAGGTTGATAAAGCTGGAAGAATCGAGCTGAATTGCAGATTTAAAATGGGTAGAATCAATGGTACTTAACAACTCGGTAAAAGAAGCTTTGCTGTTCAGTTTAGCCGTAAGAAAGTCGGTCTCCAGCCATGAATCAATAATTTTATCGGAGGCGTTAAAAGCAAACGACAGCTTATTAATTTTTTGTTTCGATTTTTCGTTTTCAAGAATTATTTCTTCCAACTCAACAGAAGTATTTATTTTTTGAGGAGAATAATCAAAATCAGCATCGATACTTAATCTGCCAAAAAATGGATTGGTAATCAGATTCATATCGTAAAGGTCAACATCAATTTCTCCGTTTAATTCACCCCTGAAATTTTGTTCGTCTTCCCAGGAAACATTCCCGGTTAGGCTTGAACTTAATGCACTGTCGGCACTCGTGAAATTAAATTCCACTTCTTTGTTTTTTGAAGTTGCCAGTAAAAAAAGGTCATACGTGGTTTTTTCCATAAAACGTACAGAATCTATTTCCACTATAACTTCACCCTCCGGAATTTCCTGATTAAATTGTCCTTCAAAAACAAACCTTCCCGATAATTCTTCAGGAAAATCTTCTCCCATAATTTCTTCCAGTTTTACTTCTGAAAAGCGTACTTCTGCTTGGCCTGCATTTTTCTGAAAATCGAAATTCCCTAGTGTATTGATATCACCGGATTTACTTTCTACATAAAGCTCAAAATATGGATTTTGAAGGGTGTTCAAAATCGATCCCTTAAGCGTAACGGGTTGAAAGTGTGGGAGTTCGATTTCGGGATTAAATTGTTTTAATATGTTTGCCAGCTGCGGCTGCGATATTAGACTACTTTTAAAACTTATGTTACACACTGATTTGGTATAGTCAAAGGGTTGAAATAAATCGCCTGATAAACCCAGAAAAAGTCCGGTTGATGATTCAAGCTCAAACTTTCGAATTTGTAAAGCTGTTGAATTTCCTGCAATGTCTGTTGTAAAATTTAATTGTTGTGTTTCTGTATTCCATTTTTTATCGTCACCCGGAATCATTGAAATATTTGTATTAATAGAAAAATTCTGAACCGAATCCCATTTAAAATCCAAAAAACTCTTATTTATTTTTAGGATTTTGGAAAATGCAGTTTCCAGTTCTTCTACATTTAAATTATAACCACCCGGAGAAACACTCGCATTTTTTACAACAGTATTAAGTTGTTTTACAGGAAACAGTGGATTTAAGCTATCTTTAGGTACTGCAGAATCTATAGTATTTATATAACCATTTTCTATTTTAATTTCGTTGGCAGTAATAAACCAGTCTAAAATGGGCAATGTAAAAGATTGGGGATTATTGGTTTGCGTTTCTACTTTGTTTTGCTTATTCCGAGCGATATTCTCAAAAATTAAATCTGGCGTATCTAAATCAATTTTATTAACAGTAATTTCATTGGTTAGCAAGTTCACATAAGCGTCCGAAATATCAGCATCAACAAGCTCAACCAGCATGTTTTGTCCGTCATCCGGCAATTCCAACTTAAAGTCAGTATCTTTAAGTTTTATATTTTCGGTACTAAATTTCCAATCGGTACGCGAAGGTGAATCCTCTTCTTCGTCCTCTTCAATTTCTTCACTTTCCCAGACTCTAACCAAACCTGATGGATTTTCAATCTCTATTGTTTTAACATCGATAAACCTGTTTTTAATCGACATTTTGTCTAATTCAATGTTTGCCCGGGCAAGACGCTGCTTTACCAAAACACCGCCTGATTCGTCCCTAAACATAAACCTTATATTTTCCAAATCAGCTTTTTTTGCAACAATATCCCAGGACATTTCAACGGTAGAGTCCTTTTCGCTTTTTTTATTATTTTGTGACTTTCCAACAAATGCAGTTACCAAATTAAGGGCTCGGGTTTGAGGTTCAGCGATAAGGTTAACAACAGTATTTTTAATTCTTACATTATTTACCACCACTTTCTGAGAAAAAAGGGCAAACATGTCAACATCAATTCTAATATCTTTGGCATAAATAATGGTATCATCAGGAACCGGAATCATTTCAAGTTCCTCGATTCCAATGTTGCCATTTAACAAAACGGAGACTTTTCCAATTTGTACAGGAATTCCTTTATCCTGAAGAATTGAGTTGGCTTTTGATGTGATAACCGAATGGACAAACGGAAGATTTACAGCGACAATAATCAGAAAAATTAAAATCACCAGAAACAAAAAAAAGTATTTCAAAAATGTTATTGTCTTTTTCAAAAATGGCAATTTTGTTCTGTTTTAAATTTTAACAATAAAAGTACAAGTAAATTCCTTATAAATGCGATGTTTATTGCCTTTCGGTAAAATATTTATTTAATTCCAATTATAAATGTCTTGTTCTTTTTTCTTAAATTGTAATTAATACAGCAAAAATGTATAACTCTTTGTTTAAAACCGGAATTAAAAATAATAATATGTTCAGTTACTTAAAATATTTTGGATTTATAATGGTATTTGCATTATGTTTTGCTAATTATTCCGGTGCCCAAAACGATACAATTACAACTCCTCCAGCAATGTCGTTTGACAAAGAATTAAATACCACCCGTCCTAAAAAGAATCTGAAGAATACATTACTCATTAATGCAACCAACCCGTTACTTATCTCCTCTCAGTTTTTTACGGTTACCTACGAAAGAGTTTTCCCAAATAATCAGTCGTTTACGGTAAGTCTGGGCAGTTTTTCTATCCCAAGGTTTATCAGTGTTAATACAGATTCATTGGGAATAAAAAGTAACAAATCGGATAAAGGATTTCATTTTTCAGGGGATTATCGGTTTTATCTAAAAAAATTGAACAGTTTCGATGCTCCACGAGGAGTTTATATAGGTCCTTATTATGCTTATAACCATTTACAAAGAGGGACAACATGGTTTCTTGATGGGGAAACTTTTAACGGGGATATTGATGCTGACCTTAGGTTAAATATTCACACTTATGGTTTTCAACTGGGGTATCAGTTTGTTTTCTGGAACAGGCTGGCTGTCGATTTGATTCTTTTTGGACCTGGCTTTGGAAATTATAGTATAAAAGCTGGTCTGCAAACCACCCTGACTCCTGAGCAGGAAAATGAATTCTTTCGGAGATTAAACGAATTTTTGCAGGAAAATATACCTGGATTTGAGCAGGTAATAAAACCCGGAGAATTCAACCGTAAGGGAAGTTTTGATACCTGGACCGTTGGGTACAGATATGCCATAAAAGTTGGATTTAGGTTCTAAACCAAAATGTAAACACATAAATTTTTAAATATCATTAATTATAAGTTAAAGAATTTGATTTCTAACCGGTTTATGAAGTAAAATAAAAAGTTAGACCAAATTTGTTTATTTTTGCAACATTGTTGCATTTAATTTGTTGTTGCATTTTATGAAAGCGGAGGAAATACTTCAAAAACATAACCTGGTTAGAACCAGTTGCAGACAAAGTATTATAAATACGATTGCAAAGAGTGGTCATGCTGTTTCGGAGGATGAGATTAAGCATAACATTGAAGCAACTTATGATCGTACTACATTTTACCGCTCACTTAAAACATTAATTAAAAAAAACATTATACATAAAATTGTGGTCGATAACCAGGTGATTAAATATGCCTTAAATGATGCTGAAGTTTTAAACACAAAACATGTTCATTTTTATTGCAACCAATGTAAAACTGTTGAATGTTTACCTGACGTCGAATTAGAAACACCGCTTTTGCCTGCAGGTTATAAAGAAACTGAAACTGAGTTGGTTGTAAAAGGATTATGTAGAAAATGTAATTGTTAAGGTATAAAATATTATAATAGATGGATAGTATGGAAAATATATGGCTTGGAGCAATAGGAAGTACACTTTTAGTTAGCATACTTTCGTTTTCAGGAATTTTGTTGCTCGCCATGCGTGCCAAAAAGTTAGAACGAATTGTTTTTATTTTGGTAAGCTTTGCAATTGGTGCGTTGTTTGGAAACACTTTTTTTATGTTAATACCCGAATCTTTTGCGTTAATTGAAAATACAAGGTTAATTGGAATCCTAATTGTTTCCGGGCTGGTGGTAATGTTTATTCTCGAAAAAATGATTCACTGGCATCACTGTCACAATGTTTCGCACAAACACGAAACTGCTCCTTTGGGTTATATTAGTTTGGTTACCGACAGTTTACACAATTTTACAGATGGGGTATTAATTGCCGCTGCATGGATGGCTTCTCCGGGAGTTGGAATAGCTACAACAATTGCTGTTATTTTGCACGAAATTCCTCAGGAAATAAGTGATTTTGGTGTTTTGCTGCACGCCGGTTTCTCAAGGAAAAAAGCGCTTTTTCTGAATTTTATTGCTGCGTGTGCTGCAATTTTAGGTGCGGTGGTAACCATTTTATTGGGCAATTTATCAGAAATGCTAATTACATATATACTCCCATTTGCGGCAGGCGGATTTATTTATCTTGCAGGAAGCGACTTAATTCCTGAGTTACATCGTGAATCTTCGGCCCGTAAAAGCTGGATTCAGTTATCCGCAATTCTTGCAGGTATTGTTTTAATGTTTTTTATCAGTTTAAATCATAGTCACGATCATGGAGACGGGCATAATCATGGCACTGAAATTCATAACCATGATCACAGTTCTCATGAGCATGAAGCAGATGAGCATGGTCATGATGAACACAATCATGATGGACATAACCATGACCAAGAGGATCACAATCATTAATCAAAACTTTTGTCCTGGAATTGTTTTGAATACTTATCTGGAATTTAAAAATTAAACATTTTTGTAAGGTCTTAATTAGTTTGGGCAGAATACATTGGTTATTTTTAGTTCTGAAAAAATCAAATATTTAGCTACTATGCCCAAATTATCCGGAAATAACATAGTATTACGTGAATTTACTTTCAACGATAAGGAAAGGCTTGTTGAATTGGCGAACAATCCAAGAATAAGTATGAATTTGAGAGATGGTTTTCCCAATCCTTATACTCTTTCGGATGCTGAAGATTTTTTGCGAAAATATCAGAAAATGGAATCCTCTCAAATTTTTGCCATCGAATACAATAATATTTATGTTGGCAATATTGGTCTGCACAAAGGCATTGATGTTTATCGAAAATCGGCTGAAATTGGATACTTTCTGGGCGAACCTTTTTGGAACAAAGGGATAATGACCAAAGCAGTGAACATAATATGCGATTATGGGTTTAGTAAAATGGATATTGTGAAAATTTATGCCGGAATATTTGAGTACAATACTGCATCGATGAGGGTGCTTGAAAAGTGTGGTTTTAAAAAAGAAGCAGTGTTGGAAAAGGCAGTATTTAAACAGGGAAAATTCTTTGACGAAATCAGGTATGCCAAAATACAGATGTAATTAAGGTTATTTTGCTTGCTGAAAAATTAAGATTGTATTTCAAATGTTAAAAAGCTTACTCCACTCATTCATTTTTATTTTTCTGATAAGTTTAATGTCTTGTGGAAATGTAAAAAAGGAAAACCAACAAGCCAAAAACGAGTTACAGGAAAGAGGTGTATCAGGTAATTATGTAAGCGATGGCTATTCTCAAAGGGATGAGGGTTACGATTGGGTTGCAGTGATGGTAAGTGAATTAACTGATACTTTGTTACAGGTTTCTATCAGATCCCGTGCCGATAAAAAACAGCCAACCTGCACATTAGATGCTATGGCAGCAAAACACAAATCTGATGGATTATTCCAGGCTACAATTGACGGGAATTCAATACTTTTTAAGTTTAGAAATGATAGCCTTTTCATTTTGGAAGACCCGAATAGCGGTTATTCAAACCTTAACTTTTTTTGTTCAGGCGGAGCCAGTCTTTCAGGTGTTTACACAAGAATTTCAACACCTTTGGATCAAAATCAAATCGATAAAGTAGTTTTCAGAAAATATCTTAATTATGGTAATTATAATTTCCTGGTTGAGGTTTATGATAAAACCCTGACGATAGAGCCCACTGGGTTGGAAATCTCAAACGAGAAAGTGGGTCATCAAATTGAGGGACGGGTTGTAAATGCCGAAATTGGAGATTTAAATATTGATGGTTTTCCCGAATTGCTTGTTTATATTCAATCTGACGGTAGCGGAAGTTATGGTTCGGTAATTGGATATTTCGTGAACAATGGAAAATCGATGAGTCAGGTTTATTTGCCTGAAATTGTGGAAAATGACAAAGCCAAAGAAGGTTACATGGGACACGATGAGTTTGCTATTGTTGAAAATACCTTTGTTCGTCGGTTTCCCATTTATAAACCAACTGACCCAAATGCCTCACCATCTGGAGGAACCAGACAAATCCAGTATAAATTAACAGATGGTGAAGCATCGAGAATATTTGTTGTCGATAAGATTGTTGAATATTAGCTTTTATAAAAAATCAATTTTGTTTGATGAAATATGAAGAAATGAGTTTTGTCGACCAACTGCATATTAAAACTGTTGATAAAGGATTTTGTACAAAAACAATGTACATCAATGTAATTATGAACAAGTTGTATTAATTGATATATTTGAAATAACCATTTCAAACCAAAAAAATGAAAATAATTAGCCGCTTTTTATTTGTAGCATTTTTAGTATGCTTTGTTTTTTCTGTTTCAGCACAAAACAAAAGACCAAAAGTAGGATTGGTATTAAGTGGTGGTGGAGCAAAGGGTGCTGCTCACATCGGCGTTTTAAAGGCCATGGAAGAAGCAGGATTAACACCCGACTATATTACCGGCACAAGTATGGGTAGTATTATGGGCGGACTTTATTCAATCGGTTACTCTGCCGATGAACTGCAGGAATTGGTTGAAGCAATTAACTGGGATGATATACTTACCAACAAAGTTTCGTTAGACAAAGTTACCTTTGAAGAGAAGTATTATTATGGCAGATATTTACTCGATTTTTATTTAAAGGATAAAAAATTCAAATTCCCTTCGGGTGTTATCGAAGGACAGGCATTAATGGAGCTGTTTTCTGAAGTAACACGTCCGGTTCATCATATTACCGATTTTAATGATTTTCCAATTCCATATGCCTGTGTTGCTGCCGACATTGTAAAAGGTGAACCGGTGGTTTTAAATAAGGGTTCTCTGGCAATGGCCATGCGTGCAAGTATGGCAATTCCTACTGTTTTTACCCCGGTTAAAATCGATGGCAAATTACTTGTAGATGGTGGCTTGGTTAGAAATGTACCGGTACAGGAAGTGATAGATATGGGAGCTGATATTGTAATTGCTGTATATGTGGGAACAAACCTTGGAAATGAAGAAGACCTGACTTCCCTGATTTCGATTCTTACTCAATCTGCATTTTTAACAAGTGCCCGGGATGCAGAAGAGCAATTTAAAAATGTAGATATTCTTATTAAACCAGACCTTCAGGGGTATACTACTTCCAGTTTTAACAATGCCAAAGAGATTGTTGAACTTGGAATGAAATCAGGGGAACAGTACGTTGAGATATTTAGAGATCTTGCTGATTCTTTAAAAAAAATCGGCCACTTGCATGAGGTAATTAAACCTGAAATTCAGGATAAATACACATTTGAAAGGATTGAAATAGAGGGGAATAAAGTTATCACCGACGATTTTATACTTGGAAAATTTAAGTTTAAACCCGGAGATGAATTAACGATCGATGAAATCCATATGAAAGTTGAAATGACCTACGGAACCCAATATTTTGAAAGAGTAAGCTATCAGATATTAGGTGAACCGGGAAAAAGAATCCTGAAATTGCAGGTGGTTGAACGACCAAACATCCATTTTAAGTTTTCATATTTCTACGATTCGGAAAATAAGGGAGGGATAATTGCAAATGCAACATTCCGAAATGTGGTTTTAAACAGCAGTCGATTAATTTTCGAAACATCACTTTCTTCTCAACCCAAAATTTTGGCTGACTACTTCAAATACATGGGAAAAAAACAAAATTATGCAGCAGTATTAACCGGTACCTACATTATAAGTGAACTTCCTGCATATAATGATGATGGAAAGAGAGTAAGTATTTATAACAGTGACTATATTTCCGGCAGCGTAAAACTACAATCTACTAATTTAAGAAACAGCACTTACGGAATTGAACTAAAAGCTTCAAATATCATTTTAAAACCAACAATTAATGAACTTGTGTCTCAGTGGGAATTAGATCCTGATATAAGTATTAGCTTAAGTCGAATTAAATATTCAAATTTAAATTTTGGATTATTCTATAGATTTAACAACTTAAACGACAGGTACTTCCCAACACGTGGTGTATCCATTGATATGGAAGCCGGTCTTACAACAAATACTAAGGGTACAGTTAATGGAATTATTAAAATTGATAGCGTTGAAATTGATTATGAATTAAATAGTGATGAATTTGAGGGATTAGTTGAGACCAATACTATCAGGGCTTTGAGTATGGATATAAAGCCTGTTATTCCATTAAGTAGAAAATTGGCTATTCTTTCAAAAGCAAAATTGAAATTGTCTTCTATTGCTGATTCTATGTGGAATGTAACGGAATACGATTATATCGGTGGTTTTAGACCCGGTTTGGTAAATTCTACGGAGTTTTTTGGTGCCGGAGTAAAGGAATATGATCTTGCCAATTATTTCTACGGAAGATTAGGATTGCAATATGAAATTTTAAGAAATGTTTATGTGCAAGCTGATTTTAATGTAGTTACAACAGAATTTCCTGTAACCTTTTTATATCCCAACGCCAGCACAGGAGTATTAGCGGGAAGAAAAACACGAATCGGATATGGAGGTGCAATAGGAATGAAATCTCCAATTGGGCCTTTGTCGTTTGCTTTTGCCAAAGACCATCACCGCGAAGGATGGAAAGCTTCGTTAATAATAGGATTCCATTATTGACAACTTTTTTTCTAGAATAAAAATGCTGCGCTAAAATGAAAGCCGTTTGTATTGGTTCGGGCTTTTCCTTTTATTCCGTTGGTAATTCCAATATCGTAAGACACATCGAAGTTAAACATGGCAATATCTACCTGAGTTCCAATTCGAGCCAGTAAATTGTAAAAGTGGAGATTTGCTTCCTTTGGTTTAAATTTTATCACTTCATCCTGGTATTTAATTTTTCCTTTTAAACTAAATTTATTAACAAAACCACCATAAACAAACCATTTGAAAAAAGGTGTTTTTACGGGAATATATCCGGCGACAATTGGAAATTCCAGGGCCTTCATTTTAAGGCTTAATTCATCAGTAAGAATAGAATCCAAATCGCCTGGAAGATATTCTGTTCCAAATTCTTTAAATAAAAAGTCAAATTCGCCAAAAACATGCCGGTACATTACACGTGCACCTGCACCTGCCTGCCAGCCTAAAAACATTTCAGAACGAATTCCTTCAACCTTATAAATAAAGGAGTTGGTATTTATTCCGCCAATAAGTTTCAAGTCCAGTTTTGGTTGTTGCGGAAATGCGTAAAATGAAACCAGGGTAAAAACGCTTATTACTATTGTTTTGAATATTTGCATAATGATTAGTTTAGGCCGGAAATAAATATTCAACACCATTTAACACAAATTTTTTATCCATAATTCTCGGCCACATGGGCTTCTCCGGAAGTTTTGTTTCCTGCCATCTTTTATGGGTTTCGTATAAGCTTTTATACAAATCGGGCATTTCTTCCTTCAGGTTGTAAACTTCTGATTTATCTTCTCTAAGGTCATACAATTCGGCCCAACCATCCCGGGCACTTAAAATCAATTTGAAATCTCCATCCCTAATTGCCCAAATATGGTCGGCCCGCCAGAAAAGTTGTTCATGAGGGCGGTCTTTGTTTTTTCCTGTTATAAATGGCAGCAAATCCACACCATCATATTCCCGGTCGGTTGGAAGTGTTCCTCCCGCATTAATTACTGAACTTACAAAAATATCAGCTGAGGAAACAGGGTAGGAGTAACGTGTTCCTTCATCAATTTTACCTTTCCATTTCATCATAAAAGGTACATTTATACCTCCTTCAAACTGGGTTAGTTTTCCGCCTTTTAAGGGGCCGTTATCCGTTGCTCCTGTATACGATGCACCGCCATTGTCGCTGAGTACATAAATGATTGTGTTTTCCTCGAGGCCCAAATCTTTTAACTTTTGATGAATCTCTCCGATTGCATCATCCAGAGCGGAAATCATGGCATAATAAACGCGTTTGTTTTCATCTGCAACATGACCGTATTTACAATAATAATCTACCGGTGCCTGAAACGGAATGTGTGGAGCAGAAAATGCGCAATACAGGAAAAAAGGTTCGTCCTTATTGTTTTCAATAAATTCAATGGCCTTGTCTCTAAACGCCCAGGTAATATACTCTTCTTCCCTGATTTCTTCTCCCATCTCCATTATTGCCGCTTCACCATAACGCCCGGTATTCCATTGGTATTGGGTGCTAAACGACTGGTGTTCATAATTTATTACATGACTCCAGTTTCTCTCCGGAGTATACAACGAGGAAGCCCCATAAAATCCGTATTGATAATCGAAACCACGGTTTAAGGGTAAATTGTGTTTTGAAATTCCCAGATGCCATTTCCCAACAATTCCTGTTTTATATCCCATGGCTTTTAGGCGTTCTGCCAAAGTAATTTCGGTAGGCGGCACGCCCTGTTTATGAACCTGCCATTCGGCCGGAAACTGGGGTTTGGCTTTTACCACAAAATCGCCTGTGTTTACAAAATATTTACCCGACAAATATTCAATAATATTGGTTGGATAAAATTCCATCACCTGGGTTTCAAATCCATAACGGTTTTGCACCCTTCCTGTCATTATCCCCGAGCGGGAAGGAGCGCAGGTTGGTGCAGTAACATAGGCTTCTTCAAAAATTACCCCTTCTTCTCCAATCCTGTCTATATTTGGGGTGAGTACATGATCTTCGCCATAGGCCGAAACTTCATATTTCCCTAAATCATCGGCCAATAAAATAACAATGTTTGGTGCTTTTTGATCCCGGTTTTTAGATTGATGTTCTGCAAAAAAAGCTTCTTTTCCTTTTTTGGTTTCTTTATCCCATTTTATTCGCCATTTCATACGGGTAACCGAAACCGGATAACAACCATAAATAAATATCAGAAATGCAAGTGGAATAAAGAATGTTGGTTTTCTTTTCATATAACAAAAGCTTAATTAGATAAAAAATCCAGTTGTATAAGTTACAATTTTTAAATCATTTAGCCGAACTTGGCCAGAGCGAAAGATGAAGGATTTTATGGATTTTATTTTCTGCATTTTGTGATCAATGAAATTATGATTATTAGAGATAAAATCTCTTCAACTTGCTGAGCCGAAATTAATTAAGCTTTTGTAAGAATTGCGAAAAATCATGTTTTGATTTAGCATCAGTTTGAATTAAAAAATTATTTTTGCGGCATGAAACAAGTCATTCTTAGTTTGTTATTGATTTTTCTCTATCCAATTTCTGATAGGGCAGGAGTTGAATTTTTTTCGGAGCCGGAGAAAAAGAATGATGTATCTTCAACCTTGGACTTTAATATTTCCGGATTATCTGAAGAAGCTTTGAAATTCGGGTTACAGGGGTTTAACAATTTAAAATCGCAGGGAAAACTTTTAAATACTTCAATTCTTACCATCATCGATTTTTCTCAGTCGAGTAATAACAAACGTATGTATGTTATCGACCTAGAAAAAAAGGAGCTTCTGTTTAATACCTATGTTGCACATGGTAGAAACACCGGTGGTGAGTTTGCACAAAAGTTTTCAAACAATCCCGGGACTTATCAAAGTAGCCTTGGTTTTTATATTACTGAAAATATGGCTGTTGGCTCTAAAGTTGGGTTGTCCCTTATTTTGAAAGGTATTGAAAAAGGTTTTAACGACAATGCCCGAAAAAGGGAGATTATTATGCATGGAGCAGATTATGCTACTGAAAATTTTATACAAAAGCATGGCCGTTTAGGGAGAAGTTTTGGATGCCCCTCGTTGCCACCGGATTTAATTAAACCTGTGGCCGAAACCATTAAAGGAGGCACTTGTTTGTTTATCTATAAAAACGACAAAGATTACATCAATTCTTCTTCATTATTGAATTGATATTCTTTTTGCACTTATTTTTCCGCGGTAAATTTCAATACTTCTATTATTGGAATCTTATCATTTAAGGTTTTTTTTGAATGTAGGAATAATTGCGGCTCACCTGAAGAATCTCGTGGATTAATTTAGTGAGTTTTTTTAATTAACTAATATGTCCGTTGTTAATTTACAGGCGTTTCAGAATTAATTTCTTGTTAGAACTACGGGGCTATTGAATTGCTATGATTTCCGTCCGGTAGACTTTTTGTGCTTTTTTGCTTTATTCTTCGCCGGACGGTTTTTGATTCTTGCAAATTTCCCAGTGCTACAAGATTTCCCTATGCTCCATCTTTCGCACTGGGCTGTTGCTTTTCGCCCATTCTGGGCTAAGAATGTAATAAGTTCTGAAGGAGCGAAATACAATATCCGCCAGCTGGCGGAATAGTGACTAAAAGGAACGACGCCCTGGGTAGAATGAATAAAAAAACAGAAGGCGAAACTGGTGAGTTGATTGAAAATCAGGTTTTCCATTCGCCGCATAGCATAATCCCAATCGAGCTTGAACCCGGAATATCCATTAGGACTTCGTTATGAGCGTTGAAAGTGCGAAAAAACAAGGACTTTCTGGAACGAGGCATAGCACCGTTCTGGTGAGTGAAAGAAAGTTAGTGAAACGACTTGTTTTGAAGCAATTTAATGGCGAAATAGATTTGCTAATGGATATTCCGGGTTGAATATCGTTTACTGTCAAGTTGTTTTAAGACTGATCAATTATTAATCAACCCAATTTTTAAAGTGAGCCATAATTGCATTTCATTAATGTATGTCGTAAATTGTTTAAACATAAGATTTATGTTTTGTTAAACATATTGTGTATTTACCTGTTTAACAGGTGTTAATAAACTAAATGAAACAACAATTATGAAAAAGTTACTTTTCTCTTTAACGATTTTATTATTATCAGTATTAGTAGGTTTTGCTCAGGCGACATTTAAACCTGCCATTGGAATGTCTTTTAACGATTTTTCGAGTGTCGAAGGTGGTGAAACAAAAGCTAAGGTAGGAGCAAATATTGGGGCAAGTATTGCTTTTGGTAAAAAGTTTTATGTTGAACCCGGAGTATTTTACACTTCAAAATCAACAGAATTTACATTAAAGGAGAACCCTGAGACTCCGAATTTAAATGCAACCATTCAAGGTATTAGAGTTCCTGTTGCGGTTGGTGTTGGTGTATTGGGTAATGAAGATTCTTTTATAACGCTTAGGGCTTTTGGCGGTGGATCAGGATTTTTTGTAACAGGAACCGGGAAAGATTTGAAGAAAGATGATACTGAAAGTCCAACATGGGGTGTGTTTGCAGGTGCCGGATTTGATTTTTGGATTGCCTTTGTGGAAGCGTCTTATGAATGGTCTTTAAATAATTCGTTAAAGAATATTGAAGTAGGAAACAGTCGTTCCTTTTTTGTTACGCTTGGTTTAAAATTCTAGACTACAATATTGATTCACAAAAATTTCAGAATAATATTTAAGATTTCTAAAACTTGTTTGAGAGGATTCTGTTGCCTCGCCTAAATACAGCCTTATCCGTTTGGGTTAAAACGGAGGCGTATCCGAAAAGCCAATAGAGTAGGGAAACTAAAATCAAACAAAAATGAAAAAAAATCTAGCAGAATTTATAGGTACCTTTTGGCTGGTACTGGGAGGTTGTGGTAGCGCAGTTTTGGCAGCGGCTTTTCCTGAAGTCGGAATTGGCCTTGCCGGTGTTGCGCTTGCATTTGGTTTAACAGTGTTAACAATTGCTTATTCATTAGGACATATTTCGGGTGCTCACTTAAACCCGGCTGTTACAATTGGTTTGTGGGCAGGTGGTCGTGTAAAAGGTAGTACAATTCTTCCATACATTATTTCACAAGTTTTGGGTGGGATTGCTGCTGCTGCGGTTTTGTACATTATTGCAACCGGCAATGGCTCAGATATAGGCAGTTTTGCAGCCAACGGTTATGGCGAACATTCGCCAGGAGGTTATAGCTTAACTGCAGCGATTGTTACTGAATTTGTGATGACTTTTATGTTTTTAATTGTTATCCTGGGAGCGACCGATGAGAAAGCACCTCAGGGATTTGCCGGAGTTGCAATTGGCCTGGCGCTTACTTTAATTCATTTAATCAGTATTCCTGTAACCAATACCTCAGTAAATCCTGCACGCAGTATCAGTCAGGCTGTTTTTGTTGGAGACTGGGCATTGTCTCAATTGTGGGTATTTATTCTAATCCCGGTATTAGGCGCAATAGCAGCCGGTGCCGTTTATAAATATTTAGGAAAGTAGATTTGGTTAAAAAAGTTTATAAAATATTCTGGTTCAAAAAACGCCATACAAATTAATTTGTATGGCGTTTTTTATGGATAGAAACGATAATGGGTGATATATATCATATTTGGATGATTTTATCCAAAATAAAGCAAGCCTGTTAGGGGAATTAGAATTTCATTTTGTATCTTTGTATCGCAATGCCGTTCATGGCATTGTGTGTTTGGGGGTTAACATTTTAAAGAGCGGCTATTGAGTCGCTCTTTTTCATTTATCTCTGTTCAAATTTAATTCTTCTCAATATAATTGGCAATCCAGTCTCCAACCTCC
>CAJXZG010000117.1 GCA_913063265.1 uncultured Prolixibacteraceae bacterium
GTTACTCCTTACGATGCTAAAGGATTAATGAATGCTGCATTGCAGGGAACAGATCCGGTAATTTTCTTTGAAAGTCAGCGTGTTTATGATATTGGCGAAATGTTCCACGAAGGAGGTGTGCCGGAAGGTTATTATGAAATTCCGATTGGAGAACCGGATGTGAAAAAGCAAGGAAACGATGTTACCATTTTAACTATTGGAGCAACTTTGTATCGTGTTTTGGATGCTGCAAAGGCGCTGGAGGAGGAATATAATCTTTCTGCAGAAATTATTGATGCACGTTCTTTGGTACCGTTTAACTATGAACCGGTAATTGAATCCATCAAAAAAACAGGGCGTATTGTAATTTCCGGTGATGCTTCAGCACGCGGTTCATTTATGCGTGAACTGGCATCAAATATTAGTGAACTTGCATTTGATTATCTAGATGCACCACCGGTAGTAGTAGGTTCAAGAAACTGGATTACTCCGGCTTATGAACTGGAAGATGCTTTCTTCCCTCAAGCCAGCTGGATTTTGGATGCTATCAATGAAAGGATTCTACCTTTGGAAGGATATAAACCATCATCCGATTTTACAGAATCAGAACAATTGGATAGAAATGTAAAAGGAGTATAAAGGGAGTCGCAGTTGGAAACTGCGACAGAGATTTTGACGGACTTTGGAAAGTCCGTCTCCCAAAAATCCGGTTTCATGAGAGGTCGGATTTTTTTAGGGTTTTGCGAATTCCAATTTGCAAGTATTTAATGGAAGTTTGGAAACTTCCAGACCCAATTTTTACTTTTTCCAAATAGCTATAAAAAGCACAACCCAACCACCAATAAAACTAACTCCTCCAAGAGGAGTAATGGCTCCCAACCAACTATCCCAGTAACTGCCATCAAATACAAACTTCCGGAAAACAAAACAATCCCGGTACTTAACAATATCGCCGACCATTTTATCCACTTTGAGGGTTTTGAAACTGCCAGAATTCCAAGCAATAATAATCCCAATGCATGATAAAAATGGTATTCAACTCCGGTTTTGTAGGTTTGTAATAATTCAGCAGAAATGTGCGATTTTAAACCATGCGCACCAAAAGCCCCAATTATTACTGCTAATGCCAGAAAAATTGATGCCGTTTTTATAATTATCCTGCTCATATTTTTTGCAAATTTTTGTAGACTCAAGTAAACCTTATTTTGCTCTTTGCCCAAAGCGCTTGGCACTGTGCTTTCAATACATTTTCAATGGTTGCCCAATTTGTAATGTCGAATTTTCAGAGATATTATTAAGCTTACAAATGGTATTGATTGAGGTTTTATATCGACGCGAAATCGCCCATAAAGTATCACCTGATCTAACTTTATAATATTCAGGTACGGGCAGATTTGTTGAATATCCTTGTGGTTTTAATTTTTTATGCAAAGCCATCAAAGTTTCCATCTCATGGGCTTCTTCCCTGATTTTCATTTCCTTGAAATCAAAAACCAGTTCAGGATCAAAAGCTCTGCCGTTTTCCCGCATTTCAAAATGTAAATGGTTTCCTCTTGCACGACCTGTACTTCCGGCTAATCCAATAGGTTCACCCTGGGCAACCCAGGTGCCACTTTTTACTAAAAATTTCGACAAGTGTGCATAATAGGTTTGAATATTGTTTTTATGTTGTACAATAATCAGATTCCCAAAACCATAACCCCAGTTTGAGCGTACAACTGTTCCACTCTGCGCTGCCACAATTGTATCACCTTTATGCATCTTTATATCGGTGCCATAATGCATTCTTCCCGAACGCGGGCCATAACGGCTTATGATATAGCCACCATTTCCCGGAATAAGAAATTTAGCCAGATAACCTTTATTTAATTCTTTTAAACTATCCTGAAGATAGTCATATTCCTCCAAAGTAATTGGTTCCTCAAAACCTGGGAGAAATACCAATTCATCGGTCTTAACATATTGTGCAAAAACCTGTTGTGAAGAAAAAATCAATAGAAAAAAGATGACGATATTTCTTAGCATTTGAAAATAATTTCTTTGCAATAGTAACTAAAAACTTTTCAAATTCAGATGAGAGAGGTTGGTTTAACAGTTCGTTTAATAAAATGAGCACTGTTTTTATTTAAATAATCAAAACACTAAACTTGTCCCAATTCCTTTTTTATCAGGTTTTCAATTTCTAATGCCAGTTCATCTGCATTTCTGCCTTTTGGCTCAATTGGATCAAGCACGGTATACTTTAAATGACATCCTACTTTCATCGGGAAGTAACCATTTTTCATAATCTCATAATTCCCATCAATGGCAAAAGGAACAATAACAGCAGACGGAGAAGTGCGAAGTAATGAAGCAATTCCTGCAGGTTGAAATTTTCTGACTTTTCCTGTTTTTGTCCGTGTCCCTTCCGGAAAAATACAAGCTGCATAATTGTTTTTTTCGATATGTTTACCGAGTAACAAAATATCTTTAACAGATTGCGATCTGTTTTTCCTATCGATTAAAACAGAACCTCCATGACGCAAATTATAGGACACACTGGGTATCCCTTTTCCC
Organism: uncultured Prolixibacteraceae bacterium; assembly: GCA_913063265.1. GTDB lineage: Bacteria > Bacteroidota > Bacteroidia > Bacteroidales > Prolixibacteraceae > Draconibacterium. The sequence goes on from CAJXZG010000117.1 coordinate 2,536, forward strand.
AATTCAATTTTGGAAATAAATTTTGGATGATTTTTCCTGAATCCTACCACTACAGGAGGAATGTCTAGTGTACTCTGGTGATTGGCAACTATAATAACAGGTCTGTTTTGAGGAACTTTATCAAATCCTTTAAAAGTGATTCGGGTACCTAAAATCCATGTTGAATATAACAATGCAAAATTTAAAATATCAACTACTTTTTTACGAACCGGGTACCCCCAAATCCAGTTTGTAACTACCTGAATTGGGTGAAAAACAAGCAAAAGGATTGCGAATACGATTATAAATATTGGCGTAAGAACAAAGGAAAGGATTTTTTTCATTGAGTTGATTTTTGAAGTTTTCAAAAATAGTAAAAAACAATAAATCCTTTTTTTTGCCAAAATAAAATACAAATTGGTAAATTGTGAGCTTAAAATCAGAACCTTAAAAATCAATCAAAAATGACAGAAAGAAGAGATTTTATTAAGAAGGGCCTCATTGGAACGGCCGGAATTGCCATTGGCGGCATGGGTCTGAGTGCTAAATCTTATGCTTCGGTAGTGGGCGCTAACGAACGAATTAATCTGGCAGTTATTGGAATTCGTGGTCAGGGTTTTACTCATATCAGGAAATGGTGTGCTTTAAAAGAAAACAGAAATGTATTCTTAAAAACTATTTGTGATGTGGATGAGGAACTATTTGCGGATCGTGAGCAAAAAGTTGAAGAAGAAATGGGTGTGAAACCTGTGCTTGAATGGGATATGCGTAATGTTTTTGATGATAAAGACATTCATGCAGTTTCTTTTGCCACTCCAAATCACTGGCATGCTTTGGGATCAATATGGGCCGCGCAGGCCGGCAAGCATGTTTATGTTGAAAAACCGGCATCTCATAATGTTTACGAAGGCCGAAAAATGATTGAAGCGGCCATGAAATATAATGTCAGAATGCAGGTAGGTTTTCAAAACCGTTCGATTAGAAATGTAATAGAAGCGATGGAATTTCTGCGTTTTGGCGGAATAGGTGAAGTGTATATGGCAAAAGGACTATGTTATAAACCTCGCGACTCTTTTGGCATTTCTCCTGATGGCATGCCGCCGGAAAGTTTACACTACGATATGTGGCTGGGGCCTGCTACCTGGAGACCTTATAACGAAAAACGAGGACATTATAACTGGCACTGGCATTGGAATACAGGTGGTGGCGATACTGCTAACCAGGGACCACACCAGTTTGATATTGCCCGATGGGGTTTACAAAAAAATGAACACCCGGTTTCAGTTTTTTCAACCGGTGGACTTTACGGAATTGATCCAAAAGATTGTTCACAGGAAACACCAAATACACAAACATCGGTTTTTAAATATGCTGATGGAAAAGTGCTTGAATTTGAAACCCGTGGCAGATATACAAACAGCGAGGGTGGTTTGGACATTAGAATTGGCAATATTTTTTATGGAACCGAAGGTTATCTGGAAGTTAACGGAAGTTCCTGGCAGGCATTCAGACAAAGAGAAAGAACACCATTTGCAAGCTCATCAAGAGAGTCATCTGAAGTGCCAACCGATCCAACATTCAGGGCGGCCCCGGGCGGTTCGGAACATTATGCCAATTTTATTGATGCCATAAGATCGGGCAGCGATTATGATTTAAATTGTGATGTGAATACAGGTTTTTATTCATCAGCATTACCGCTATTAGCTAATATTTCGTATCGTTTAAAACGCGAATTACATTTTGTAGGTTCTTACGAAAAATTTGCAGACGATCCCGAAGCGGATATGTTATTATCGAGGAATTACAGAAAACCTTATTATGTGCCGGATGAGGTATAAATTTTGGTGAACAGATTATTGAAGATTTATTATAAATCCGGTTTAATTTCAGACCGGATTTTTTATTGAATCCAGATTTTTTCAAAAACAAAAGGCTGCCCACTGACAGCCTTTTTTAACCTAAACCAACTAAACCTAATAAACCAAAAACTTACCAGAACGGTAAGTCAAATGATTTGTCTTTAATATCATTACAAATAATTGTTGATTTTTGTTTTTCAGTCAACAATTATTTTCCTTTTTTACCTTGTGCAAATATATTCATTTTATCGTAACAATTTCAAAATTGTTAAAAGATTAGCTTATTTATTAAATTATTGCATTATATCCAGAACTTTTTGAACCGAACCATGCAAAAGCAAAAGTCGCTTAGCCTTTGATTCTGAATAGCCTAACTCTTGCATTATCATTTTAGTTCCTCGATTAATAAGCTTATTATTACTAAGCTGCATATTTACCATTTTGTTGCCTTTTACCCTCCCCAACCGGATCATTAAAGTGGTCGAAATCATGTTCAAAATAAGTTTCTGAGCAGTTCCTGATTTCATTCTTGTACTTCCCGTTACAAATTCAGGGCCTGTTATTGCTTCAATGGGGATATCTGCATTTTTTGCTAAATCAGTATTCCGGTTATTGGTAATACATGCTGTAAGTATTCCGTTTTTACGGGCAGTTTTTACAGCGCCAATAACATAAGGTGTATTTCCTGAAGCTGCTATTCCAACAACTGTGTCCCATTGATTAATTTCAAACTCCTTCAATCTTTCCCAGGCCAGATTTTCATCGTCTTCTGCATGCTCAATTGCTTTGCGTATTGCCTGATCTCCTCCTGCAATAATACCAATTACCAGATCGTACCCAACTCCATAGGTTGGTGGAATTTCAGAGGCATCCAATATTCCAAGCCTGCCACTTGTTCCGGCTCCAATGTAAAATAGCCTTCCTCCTTTTTTTATTCGGGGTACAATTTCCGAAACCAGTTTTTCAATTTTTGGAATCACTGTTTTTACTGCCGACAATACATTATAATCTTCATTATGAATGCCTTCAAGCAGTTCCCGAATACTCATTTGTTCGAGATTATTATAATTTGATTCAGACTCGGTTATACTCATTTTGACTTAGTAATGATATTTTAGTAATCCATCCATTGGATCTTTAACAATTGATTTAATTTGAAGTTGATTTCGGCTCATAATTTTTTCTAACTGTTCTTTAAAATAATACGCCACTGAACCAACAAAAGAAACCGGAATTGTTTTATATTCTGAATATTGAGAAATATTTCGCTTAACAAAATCTTCAAAAGAATTTTCAACCAGTGCACAACAATAATTTGAAGATATATTTTCAGCAATAAAAGGAACAAGGGATGCCAAAAATTGATTAGGTTTTTCTTTTTTATAAACACCTTCCATAAAACCGGCATACGAAAAATGAAATTGCTTTTGAAACTTCTCAGCAAGAACTTTTGGCATAATTCCTTTAAGATAGTCGGCTAAAAGCTTTTTGCCGAGTACAGCACCACTTCCTTCATCGCCCAGAATAAAGCCCAGTGGAGGAATATTTTCAATGATTTCAAATCCGTCGTATAAACATGAATTTGAGCCGGTTCCAAGAATACAGGCAATTCCTTTTTTATTTCCTAAAGTTGAACGTGCCGCAGCGAGTAAATCGTTTTTAATTTCAATTATCGAATGAACATACAGTTTTTGCAAAGCTTTTTTTACAATATCCGCTTTTTGCTGATTAATAATTCCTGCACCATAAAAAAAGATATATCGAACTTCTGTACCTGTTTGAGGAAGCAGTTTTTTATTGAGTTCTTTAAAAATATCTTCTGATGATCTGAAAAAGGGATTTATTCCATCAGTTGAAAAATATTTCTGTGTCCCCTGATTATCCTTTAAACACCAACTGGTTTTGGTTGAACCGCTATCTGCCATTAAAATCATGGTGTAAATTTAAAGAAGAAATTTTATGAAAATTTAATTTGAGTGGTTTTTTCCCGATTTGGAATATTTACTTTTACAATTCCATATATAGAACCATAATAATGAAGAAGATTCTTTTTCTTGCGATTTTAGCTATAGCTCAATTTATAGTTATTGCACAGCCAAAATATGAATTCAGGGCAGCATGGGTGGCTACCGCATTTAATATCGATTGGCCTTCGAAAACCGGACTTTCTAATGAACAACAAAAAGCAGAGGCACTAGCAATTTTAGATATGCACAAGGACTTAAACATGAATGCCATTATTTTTCAGGTAAGGCCAACTGCAGATGCTTTTTATCCATCGGATCTGGAACCATGGTCAAAATATTTGACGGGTATACCGGGACAGGCTCCTGAACCGTTTTATGATCCTCTGCAATTCTGGATTGATGAATGTCATCAAAGAGGAATGGAATTTCATGCATGGTTAAATCCATTCAGGGTTTCTTTAAATGCAAGTCAACCGCTGGCAGGAAATCATATTGCTTTTGAACAGCCTGACTGGATTTTAAAATACGATAACAAACTTTATTTTGATCCGGGAATTCCTGAAGCCCGTGAATTTGTTGGAAAAGTGGTAAAGGATATTGTTACAAGATATGATGTAGATGCCATTCATTTTGACGATTATTTTTATCCCTATCCAACTTCAATTGCTTTTCCGGATACAGCATCATTTGCAAAATATAACCGGGGTTTTCAAGCTGATAGTAAAAACGATTGGCGTCGTGAAAACGTGGATATCATTATTAAAATGCTAAATGATACAATAAAAATGACCAAACCCTGGGTTAAGTTTGGAATAAGTCCTTTTGGTGTTTGGCGAAATAAATCGGATGATTCTCGCGGTTCTGATACAAAAGCAGGAGTAACCAATTATGATCATTTATTTGCCGATGTAATTAAATGGCAGGAATTAGGTTGGATTGATTACCTGCTACCACAAATTTACTGGCAAATAGGGCATTCGAGCGTCGATTTTGAATTGTTGGCCAACTGGTGGAAAGACCATGATTACAACCGGGGAATGTTTGTTGGTCATGCAGTATATAAAAGTAGTTCGACTTCTCAGGTTAAAGCCTGGACCGAACCCGGGGAGTTGCCAAATCAAATTAAATTATTAAGAACAATACCTGAAATATCTGGATCAGGATTTTACAGCAGCAAACATTTTAATCGTGATTTGTTGGGATTTCAGGATAGTCTGAAATTACATTTGTACCAAAAACCGGCGATTGTTCCTCCAATGAAATGGCTTGATAATGTTAAACCTGAGGCAGTGTCCAAAATATCCAAATCAGGAAGAAAGGTAAAATGGAAAACCGTGGAGACTGATTTTGAACTGGATAAACCCAATCTTTTTGTGGTTTACATTAATAATAAAGGAGAAGAGTTTAATCCGGAAGATTCAGAAGCACTGTTGACAATAGTTAAATCTCAAAAGATAAAACTGGCTAAAATCAACATAAAGAAAAGGAAATACGAAATCAGGGTTTCTGTTCTCGACAGACTCAATAACGAAAGTGCTATAAGCGAGCCTGTTGAAATTAAGCTTTAAAATGAAAATTTTCAGTTAATAATTCTTAGACAGCTTCTTAGCGAGCTTAGCGAAAATCTTGGCGAACTTTGCGGTTTATTTAATTAACAACAAAGTACACAAAGGATGCGCAAAGGGCTCAAAGAATAATACCTGAATATAGAATTAATTCTTCTTGCCAAATTTAAAGTGTTCGGAAGGAGTTGACGCGATATCCATAATCTCCTTTATTTCATCAATAATTTCCGGGTGTTGCAGTGCTACGTTATTTTCTTCCCCGGGATCATTGTTTAGATTATACAATTCAATCGGACTGTTGAGGTTGGCATGCACATTATTCTGGACAGCTTTCCAGTTTCCTTTGCGCACCGCTTTCGAACCTGTTCTTTCGTAAAACTCCCAGTATAAAAATTCATGCTTTTTTTGTTTTTCCCCTTTCAGGGTAGATAGATAAGAAATTCCATCAATATTTTTCGGCATTTCAATCCCGGCAATTTCACATGCGGTTGGCAAAAAATCCCAAAACGCCGAAATATGGTTTGATTCTGTTCCACCTTGTATTTTATTTGGCCACCTTGCAATAAAAGGTTCACGAATTCCGCCTTCGTATAAGTCGCGTTTACCTCCTTTAAAAATGCCGTTTGAATCAAAAAAATCAGAAAAATAGTATCCAATTTCGGGGCCATTATCACTGGTGAAAATTACCAAAGTGTTTTCATCAATTCCTGTGTCTTTTAACTTTTGAAGAATTTTTCCAACTGTTTCATCCAGCCGGGTTATCATGGCTGCATAATTCCGTTGGTCATTTCCCCAATCCATTTTATCAGCATAAATTCCCTGATCGGGAATTTCCAGTCGTTCGTCTTCCGGGGCCTCACCATTATCATGCGGAATGGTATAAGGCAGGTACAAAAAGAATGGATTATCTTTATTCTCTTCTATATACTTTAGTGTTTCTTCTTCAAACAAATCGTGCGAGTAATCTGCTTTTTTTGTAGCATAGCTTCCTAAACCACCGTGCCATTGTTCTTTTGGCAGATAATAAACTTCATTATTCAAATACTCTTTTTCACCGTTTCTGATAAGGAATTCGGGGAAGTAGTTGTGAGCCAGAATTTGATCAAGATAACCATAATAAAAGTCAAATCCCTGCTTGTTTGGTTCTCCGGTCGTTCCTTCAATTCCCAGTCCCCATTTTCCGATTAAAGCGGTTTTATATCCGGCTTCTTTTAATAATTCAGCTACCGTTACAGTACCTTCCGAAAGCGGCATTTGACCTGCAGGTTCTACTTGTTTGTTTCCACGAACTTCAGCGTGTCCCATGTGTAATCCGGTCATTAAGACACACCGCGATGGTGCGCAAACAGAGGTTCCTGAATAATGATCGGTAAATCTTATTCCTTCTGAAGCCATTTTATCTAAATGCGGTGTTTGAATGATTTTTTGTCCAAAGCAACCTAAATCTCCATAACCCAAATCATCAACCATGATGTAAATGATTTTGGGTTTAGTTATGCCTTTTACAAAAGTTTGTTTTGATTTATTTTGACAGGAAACAATTATTAATCCCAAACAAAGGAAAATGAGTTTAACTGGTTGGTTCATGGTTTTTGAGATTTCAAATTTTCAAGGACTCAAAAATATAGAATTTGTTTAGGCCATCCATTTTCTACTACGTTTTACCTCACTTTGAAGGATGTCGTTACAAATATTTACATCTTCCACCATCTGAAAATCGTACATCCCGGCACAAATAAAATCGGCACCGTTTTCAAATGCATACCGGAATGCTTCTTTGGGTCGAATGGCACCGGCAGCCATTACCTTAAAAGCGATCCATGGCTGCGGAAGACTTTCCATATATTCTATGGTTTTTGACGGATTGAAACAATACATGTTGTCGTGCCATTCGGGATGTTTGGCCGACCAATAATTATGATCGTGTAAGGTTTTCATCCAAAAGTCCGGATTAAATCCCTGATCTACACAAGCCTGAATGGTTTCGATACGATGTGCTCCAATTCCAACAGAAACACCTCGATCGCGAATATATTGTATCACTTTTGCCAAATCATCAACCCGATTATTACTCATATAAAAATCAGCGGTTTCACCCTGGATGTAACATGCTGCTGCACCGGTATCGATGGCTAATTTCACTTTATCCAGGTAATCATTAAATGGCATAGGTTGTGGCCCGTTGGTATAATCAAGTCCGGCACAATCTGAAATAAACTGAATTTCACCAATTCCCCGTTTCCAGTATTCAGTAATTAAACTGCACAAAATCGGATTGGTAAGCAAGGTATTTATTCCACATTTTTCAGCTAAAAGAAGGGTGGAAAAAATACGGTCTTTATTGTGGTAAGCTTTTACTAACTGCGAAACATAAATTAAATCGCGTGAATGTGCCCATCCTGATAAAAGGTTTCCGCCCAATATTAAACGACTGAATTCGTTGCCTGCTACGCTTGCCTTAGGTACCGGTTGTTTGAGTTGTTTTAAAGCAACCGAATTAAAACTTTTTGTCGAAGCACTGGTTTGTGCGTCAACCAGGTTTTTCTCTTCCCAACTGTTCCATTTTGCCTGTTGGTATAATGCTGTACCAAATACGCCCAATGCAGGAAGTGTAGCCAAACCCTTCAAAACTTCACGACGTTTTATTGGCTGTTTTTCATCAATCTTATTATCAGCAGGACGTTCCGATTTATTTACCAAAGGCATTACTTTGGGGACCTTCTTTTTAAAAATAAACTTGTCGATACCGATGTATTTTCCTGTAGGAATTACAATAAAAATAGTAAGTGCAAAAATCTCAATCAGGTTTTTACTTACAATAAGATAATTCCCTTCCGTTTGTGTACCAAAATCATTACCAACAAAAGGAGGATTTGCAAAATAGTATAAAGTAAGCAGTGCTATCCCGGAAATTGCGGCAACTCTTTCAAATGCTCCAATAAACAATGCCAACCCAATTAAAATTAAACCCCAGATATTTAGAAAATCGGCAATTTGTAATATGTCAGGATTTGCAGCAATCCATAGATAAAAGGGTGCAAACCACCAATTTGAAAGATTTAAAAACTCAGCAGCCGACCATCCGGGAGTCATTAGTTTTGAAAGGCCTTCATACAAAAAATGCCAGCCTACAAGCACCCGTAATACTACTAAAAAATTGAGTTGTTTATTGGTTAGATTCTTCATTTTATCGGGTTTTAGTTCGACTCCTAATATAGCTATTTATCCTGCTTAACCCTTACATTTGGATAAAAATAAATAACATTATAAAAATCTTTCTAACTTAATTGCAAATTGAAATCAACCTAAAATTCCAACTATGAAACGAACTTAATCCCGAGAACATAAAAAGGAATGAATTATTTGTCCATAAAGTTTTATGGGTATTTTAAAACAAAATCAGTATTGACACCATATATGATTGAAATACAATGCAATAATTTAAATATATTCTAATGAAACGAAGAAATATCCTAAAAGGGGCGGCGCTTCTTCCCTTATTGTCAATCAATGGTTTGGCACGGGAGAACAATAACTCTCAGCCAAAATCATTGCAGGAACAAACCTTTAATGAAGATTTCAAAAAAGTTAAAATCAGAAAAGTAAAAGCAATTGTTACAGCACCCAATGGAATTGAATTAATTCTAGTAAAAGTAGAGACAGATCAACCGGGTCTGTACGGTGTTGGTTGTGCAACTTTCCGACAACGTGCCTGGGCGGTTAAATCAGCCATCGATGACTATCTTGATGACTTTTGTCGCGGAAAAGATGTCAATAACATCGAAGATATCTGGCAAACGGCATACGTAAGTTCATACTGGCGAAACGGACCTGTATTAAACAATGCACTCAGTGGCCTCGACCAGGCCTTGTGGGACATTAAGGGAAAAATTGCCAACATGCCCGTTTATCAGTTATTGGGTGGGAAATGCAGGTTTGCAGTAGATACATATACCCATGCAAGCGGGAAAACTCCTGAAGAAGCTTTGGACAGTGTACAAAAATATATGGACGAGGGATTCAGGCATATCCGGATTCAACTGGGAGGTTATGGAGCCACACATTTAACCGAAAAACCAGATTACAAACAACATGGTTTTGGAATGCCGGACGACAACACCATGAATGAATTTGCCTATATGGACGGAGTGGTAAAAATGTTTGATTTGGTCCGCAAAAAAGCCGGGGAAGAAATTGAACTGTTGCACGATATTCACGAGCGCCTGCAACCCATGGATGCCATTAACCTGATAAAAAAACTGGAACAGTACCGGCCGTTTTTTATTGAAGATCCTTTTTCTCCTGAAAATATCGGGTGGTTTGAATTGCTGCGTCAGCAAACAAGTGTTCCGTTAGCGATGGGTGAATTGTATAACAATCCACATGAGTGGTTGGTGCCCATGAGTAAACGATTATTTGACTATATCCGGATCCATATTTCTCAGATTGGCGGGATTACTCCGGCAATGAAAGTAGCCAGGCTTGGAGAATGGTTCAATGTGCGAACTGCCTGGCACGGTCCGGGTGATGTTTCTCCTGTGGGGCATGCAGCCAATGCCCATATCGATTTGGCCGTATGGAATTTTGGAATACAGGAAGCTCCAAGAATTAACGATCGGTTGCGTGAAGTATTTCCGGGATCGCCAACTGTTGAAGATGGATTTATGTTTGTGAACGAAAATCCGGGATTGGGTGTTGATATCAATGAGGAAGCGGCAGCCAGATACCCTTTGCCTGAGTATAATTATAACTGGACCCAGGTTCGAAAAAATGATGGAACAGCAATCAGACCATAAAAATTGAAATCCAAGATGGAAACAAGAAGAAAGTTTATAAAAAAAACAGCCGCATTTTCGTTGGGAGGAGTCCTTACAAACTGGGCCTTAAAAACATATGGAACCGATAAACATGGTGAACTTTTACCCATGCGAAAACTTACCCGAAACGGTGAAATGGTTACCGCCTTTACTTTGGGTGGTTATCATGCTGCAAAATCGTTTAACGATAAACAAATTGAAGCCCTGATAGAACGTTCAATTGAACTTGGTGTAAGATTTTTTGATAACGCCCGGGTTTATCACAGAGGAGTAGCAGAAGAGTATTATGGCAAATACCTTACTCCAAAATACCGCGATGAAATCTTTCTCATGACCAAGGGTATCAAACGAAGTAAAAAGGAAGCTTTACAGGAATTGCAGGAATCGCTAAAAGCGATGAAAACAGATTATATCGATTTATGGACCATTCACACCATTTCTTCTTTTGAAGATGTTGATAACAGGATGGAAAATGGAATTTTAGATGCGTACTTTGAAGCCAAAGAAAAGGGCTTGGTTAAAAATATCGGTTTTAGCTGTCACACCAATCCAAAGGTCGCCCTGTATTTTTTGGATTTTCTTGACAAAAGAGGATTACAATTTGATACCTGTCAGTGTCCGGTAAATGTTTGTGATGCCAGTTTTGAATCTTTTCAAAATCAATTGTTACCCGAGTTACTTAAAAAGGAATATGGAATTATTGCTATGAAAACCATGGCCGGTGGTGGAATTATCGGAAGGCGTTTTGATTTGACACCCAATAGTTTTGCTGATGAGGACATTAAAGACATTACACAACTCGCGCCAATCACTTTCAAACAATTGCATCAGTTTGTTTATTCCTACCCGGTTTCGACACTTTGCAGTGGTTGTGAAACCGTTGAAGAGCTTGAACAAAATATCAAGGTATTAAAAAACCTGCAAAAAATGCCGGAATCTGAAATGCAGTCTTTAGTAAAAATTGCTGAACCCTTTGCCGGGAAATATGCCGAGCATTATAAACGTGTGATGGAGTAAAGCAATTGCTTACAACAGTTTCTCCTTGTTTTCGTAAATTTTTTGAATGGCGTTTACAATGTCATCCATGTCAGGTCTTGTAACCAGTAACATACTTTGTTTCATAAAAATCGCTTCCTCGGCAAGTTGATCATTGCCAGGCAGAACATTTTGCTCCCGCCACTTTTGAATTCGTTTTTCAGGAAACAGGCGTTTATAACCCCTTGAATTTAGCGCTTCATCGATTAACCCATCGTAGTTTTGTTTGCCGTATCCTGCAAAACATGGAATTCCTTCGGCATTCAAAGCCTGCATAAATTTTTCGCGTGATACTTCACCAAATTCCTTAGCAACAAAACGAAATGGGTAAAAGTGGTAAGCAGAACGACAGTTGTCAGCCACCATTTTTGCAGGATGAATACCCGGAATTTCTTGTAACTTTTTATCCAGATACAAGGCATTTTCCAAACGAACATCGGCATCTTTCAAAATCCGTTTCATTTGCGATAACAGCATGATGGCCTGGATTTGCTGCATCCGGCGGTTGCTACCTCGAGTTGGGTAATTGGATGTAGCCTGAACCGAACCAAAAGGCCGCCCGCAGTTGTGGAAGGAATAACAACGATCCATGATTTTATCATCATTTCCGGTAATAGCACCGCCTTCTCCCGTTGGGAGGTTTTTTGAATTCTGAAAGCTAAAACACCCCAAATCTCCCAGTGTCCCCAGCTTTTGTCCTTTGTATTCTCCCAGCCAGGCCTGACATGCATCTTCCACTACTTTGAGGTCGTGTTTTTTTGCAACAGCATTTATTTTGTCCATATCAGCAGGGTAGCCGCAAATATGAACGGGCAATATCGCAGTTGTTCGTTCTGTAATTTTTTCTTCTATCGAAGCAGGTTCAATTAAAAAAGTTTCCGGATTGGTATCTGCAAAAACCGGCAATGCCTTGTTGATAAAAACCGAATTATAGGTAGCAATAAAAGTAAATGGCGATACAATTACTTCATCACCTGCATCCA
>CAJXZG010000118.1 GCA_913063265.1 uncultured Prolixibacteraceae bacterium
CCGGCATATGGATTAGCCTCGGCAGCAGGAATGTTTATTGGTCACGGCATGGCATGGTTGGCATCAGGAGTTCTTTGTGCGGCAGCATTGGGAGTTACAACTCCCGGCCCAATTGCCTACGGAAGTATGGGATTGGCAGGTGCACTTTGTGTCGTAGTTGCCGGGTGGACTACAGCTAATCCGACAATGTACAGGGCAGGGTTGGCAATTCAGGCTGTAATGCCAAAACTAAAACGCTGGAAAGTTACCCTGATCATTGGTTTAATTGTATCACTTTTGGCATGTTTCCCGGGAGTGGTAACAAAACTTATGGAATTTATTGCTTTCTACGCATTGCTTGCAGTTCCTGTTGGAGCAGTAGTTTTTGCCGACATTTATTTTCTGCCAAAACTTGGTCTTAGGCCAAATTATGCAGAGTACAAAGGTTTAACATTCAGCTGGATAGTTTTTTCCACCTGGGCAATCTCATTTATAGTTGCCAAGGCACTGGACATATATTTTCAAATTGACGGACTTGAATTCTTTCTGGCTATTCCGGGATGGATTACATCCGTTATAGTTTACGTTTTACTTAATTACTTTTTTCAGGTTAAAAAATTAAATGTTGCATAATGATACTGGTTTTAAAAATTATATCGTGGCTGGGCCTGCTTTTAACCATAGCACCGGCTTTTTTGCATTTTGCAGGTACTATTGAATTTGAACAACATAAGTGGCTTACTTTATTAGGAACAATATTGTATTTGAGCACTGCTCCGTTTTGGATGAATAAGAAAAAAGCAAAAGAATAATGAAGAGGATAACTTACGAAAAATACCTCGATAAAATCTGGGGAGGATGGGTTGGAAAATGTGCCGGAGGAATTCTGGGTGCTCCGATAGAAGGATTTAAATGTTTTCACAATATCGAACTCTCAGAAAAACTTTTTGAAACAAATTACCCCAACGACGATTTGGATTTACAGGTTTTATGGCTCGATTTGGTAAAACAAAAAGGGCCATGGATTGATGAAAATGATTTGGGTAAATTCTGGCATAAACATGTTGATTTTCCATGGGGAGAATATGGTTTGGCAGCAAAAAATCTGGCTTCCGGAGTAATGCCTCCGCTTTCAGGAAAACACAATAATGACTACTGGAACCGTGGAATGGGTTCGCCAATCAGAAGTGAGATTTGGGGAATGTTGTGCGCAGGAGATCCTGAAAAAGCAGCCTACTACGCGCAAATGGATTCAAGCCTCGACCATGTTGGATTTTCGGTAGAAGCAGAAATGTTTCTATCGGCTTGTGAGGCACTGGCTTTTTTTGAGTCGGACATCAATAAAATTATGAAAAAAGCTATAACCATATTTCCTGCTGAAAGTGAAATCACCAATATGTTTAACAAAGTTGTTGAATTCAATAAAGATACCAATTACGACAGCGCAAAAGGAAAAATTAAATCCTACTTTGGCGATGCTGACTTTACCTCCTCCCCCATGAATGTGGCCTTTGCTGTGCACGCCTTGTTAAATTTTCCGGTTAAAATGGAATCTGTTATGGAGGCCGTAAATTTAGGTCACGACAGTGACTGTATTTCAGCCACAGTCGGAGCATTGCTTGGAACCATCATTGGTTACAACAATATCGACCCAAAATGGAAAAAATTTATTGGCAATGAGCTATTGGTGAGTCCGGAAATTAAAGGAATAAAATATGCCTCAACAATTTCTGACTTGGCTTTGGAAACAGCAGCAGCAGGAATTTCGTTTGGAAAACTGCTGGATATTTTTGTTGTTGAAAATTCTCCTGTTCAGGTTAAAACCGATTTCGATTTTAAAACCTTCAGCATTGTTCAGAAAGACCTGATTAAATGCTGTAATTCTTACAAAATTATTTTTGAATTAAGAAACAACACCGCTTCGGTAAAATCCATTAATGTTAGTTTTCACTCGGAAGTATTAAGTATTCCAGCTCAACAGGAAATTGAACTTGCCGGGAAGGAAAAGAAAAAAATCATTTTCGAAACAAAAAGATTATCTGCAGAAATTCAGCCTTCCAATTTTCCATATCAAATTGAATTAACTTCATATGATTCAAAAGATATTTATGATTTTGGAATTCCAAATTACGGTGAATGGTTGATGATTGGGCCTTTTATTGAAGACGACAAAGATGTAGTTCCAATGAATCCTGATTATCCTGATCACGGTCTGGCCTCATTACCTTCCATCCCCTATATGAATCATGATTTACTGAATACTGAAAAAGAGTTCATTACCAATGAAGAAATAAAAGAAATTCTGAAAAATAAGAATTTCAATGAATATCCATTTTTAGTTAAAAGAATTTCACCTTCTGCCAGCCAGTTTGAATTGGAAAAAAAGTTTGTAGGGAGAGGAGAACGTACTATTTACCTGAGTACAAAAATTAATTCTGAGACCAACCAACAAGAATGGATTTGTTATGCCGGATGGGCGTTTATAACTCTTTGGGTGAATGATAAACAAATTGCAAAAAGCACAAAAATAAAACGTTCTTGGCCTATGGCTTTTGGCGAATTAATCGATCTAAAAAAAGGTGATAACATCATCACATTTCGTTTAGATTGCCCTATTGATGAAATCAGGTTTCAGGCCGGATTGAAAAATTTTAAAGGAGCTCATTTCCATCAAAGCCAGTGGGAAACTGAACTTATTCCCACCATAAACTAAATCCTTATGAAACGAGTCCCGAAGTTTCGGAACGAGTTCCATCTTATACAATAGAAAACAAACAATTTAAATAAGATGAAAAACCTGCTTGCTCTAACACTAATTTTCAGCCTTTTTTCCTGTGCTTACCAACCAACAGTAAACAAGGTTGAACTCTCCGGCGAAAAACATGCCGTCTCTGAAATATTTGCTGGTGTAAATGGCAATCTGGTTGTATTTGACCGTCCCTGGAATAATACAAACTTTGTCAAAGCATTTCAAAAAATGGAAGTGCCCGGTGTTCGTTATCCGGGCGGTACCATTGGAAATTATTGGGACTGGGAAAAAGGTGGAATCGATGAATCTGTTCCTGAAAACCAAATGATTAAATGGGTGGTTGAACAGGGTGTACAAACCAGTCCGAACCGATACGATTTGGAAAATCTGGCACAAATAACAAAAACCGGAATAACTCCTGTTTTTATGTTGAATATGCTATCTAAAGATTTGGACCATTCCCTAAAAGCTTTACGTAAAGCAGATTCTTTAGGTATTCCGATAAAGTATATTGAGCTGGGAAATGAACTGTATTTTAACCTTCCTCTGGAGTCGAAGATCTATCCTACTCCTGAAGATTACGGTCGTACCTGTAAAGAATGGATTATTGAAATTGAAAAAGAATTTCCGGATGCTAAATTTGCAGTATTGGCCAGCAACAGAAATGCAAAAGCCAGAGATACAAACTGGACCCGCCGGGTTTTAAGCACCTGTGATAATGCCGATGCAATGATTTTTCATATGTACTCTCCTAATGGAATTGATGGTCAAAATGAGAAAAAAAATGTTACCGCCGGACAGGAAGGATTAACAGATAAAAGAACCGGACCAAAGGACATTGCAGAAAGGCAAAAATGGGAACTTGAATTGTTAAAAGATCCTTTTGCTTATGGTAATATGATTGGCCTTGCCTGCAAAACAGCAAGTAAGGTGAAAAATCTGAATGTTCCGCCAAACATGGAAATCTGGGTAACGGAATTTAATATTCGTGATGATAACGGAGCATTGAGAGGAACCTGGGCCAATACCATGGCATTGGCAATGTGGTACAAAGTCTTTTTGGATCATCCTCAGGTTACTGTAACCAATTACCACAATTTAACAGGGAATTTATTTCCGGCCATTTATAATCAAAGTAATGGCCTTTCACATATTAAATACGAAGAAATGCAGTCGAAACCCTGGACTTTTACTGCCGGAGGAACATTACTTCATTTAATTGCAAAAACCATGAACCGGGCCACTGAAATTGAAAGCCTGAAATTTTCATCAAATATTCAGCTAAAAAATGATTTGGGAGAAAGTTTTGATGCTATTGATGGATGGATTTTCAGAAAAATGGATAAGGAATCGGGATTGTTATTTAATTTGTCCAACTCTCCTATTGAAATTGACTTGTCAGGAATCTCATCCAAATATACCGCTCAACAATATGTTAGCAATCTTGAAACCTATGTGATGGGGACTGAAAGTCTGGAAGTGTTTGAATTCAAGGATAAAAAAGTAATTAAACTGGCACCTTTTTCCATAACTTGTCTAAACCTAAATTAATCTTAATGAAGACAAAAACATACTTCCTGCTTTTTATCTTGGTTACTGCTCTTTCCTCCTGCACCAATACAGAAAATCAAGAACAAAAATTAAATCAACCCAATATTCTTTGGATTATGGCGGAAGATTTAAGTCCGCATTTAGGGTGTTACGGTGATTCTCTGGTTTATACTCCTAATATCGACAAGATTGCATCTGAAGGTATCGTATTTACCAAAGCATTTACTTGTGCCGGAGTTTGTGCTCCCAGCCGGGCAGGTATTATCACCGGAATGTATTCCACAACCATTGGAACCCAGCATATGCGTCAGGCAGGAGGAGTGATTGCACTCGAAGGATTTCCAAAATATAATGCTGCACCTGAACCCAATATCAAAGCTTTTCCTGAATACCTGAGAGCAGCAGGATATTATACTTGCAACAACAGAAAAACAGATTATCAGTTTGGTGAACCTTTTACGATCTGGGACGATTGCAGTAAATCAGCACATTGGCGGAACCGACCAAAAGACAAGCCATTTTTTGCCTGTTTTACTTTTGAAAGTTCACACGAAATCAATGTCTGGCCCGATGAAGTAAAAGAAAACTTTTATGCTAAAAAAAATATAAATCCCCATAACCTGGTTTACGATGTGGTAAACCGCCCTCCCCTTCCAAAGAAAGGAATAGTAAAACCGGAGGATATTGTTCTCCCTCCGTATTTACCCGACACAAAAACAGTGCGTGAAGATTTTGCAAGATTGCTTTCCAATGTTAGCAGGATGGACCAGCAGGTGGCGAAATTATTAAAAGAGCTGGAAGAAGACGAATTAACAGAAAATACCGTTATATTTTTTATGGCAGATCATGGCAATTGTTTTCCAAGGGCAAAACGTTGGGTATACGATAGCGGTACGCTTACACCTTTGGTGATAAAAGATCCAACAGGTAAATTAGGAATAGGCTATGACTCTTCATTGGTAAGTTTTACAGATTTAGCGCCGACAGTGCTTAACATGGCTGGGGTTCATCCTCCTGAACATATGCAGGGTAAAGATATTTTTGGTGAATTAAAAGAAAATCCTCATCAATATGTATTTATGAGCCGCGACAGAATGGATAATCGTTACGATATGATTCGTGCGGTACGTAGTGATAAATTCCGATACATAAAAAATTATAATCCCGAAACCCATTACACCCAGGAAATTGAGTTTATGTATGAAATGCCGGCAATGCAAAGTATTTTGGATGAAGAAAGTAAGGGGAACTTAAACAATACTCAAAGTTACTGGCTATTCAATTCAAAACCAGAAGAGGAATTTTATGATTTATCAAAAGATCCACATGAAATAAAAAACCTGATTGATAATAAAAACCTACAGGAAGAAATAGAAAAACACAGAACTGCTTTGGCTGATTTTCAGAAAAAATATGGCGACTGGGGATTTATGGACGAATACGAACAGGCTGAGATAATGTGGCCCGGAGGCAAACAGCCACAGACGGAAAAACCAAAAATAGACATTAATAAGGAAACAGGAGTGGTTACTATAAATTGCTCCACAGAAGGTGCTTCAATCGGATACAAAATAATGAATGTTTGGGAAGAAACCGATTGGCAATTGTATACAAAAGAAATAATAATAAATTCTCCCTGTTTGCTTATTGCAAAAGCAGTACGTTATGGATGGAAGGAAAGTGAAGAATCAACAACAATAATAAATGAAGATTTTTTTTGTAAAATTAAACAGTAATTCTATTTTCATCTGTTTATAATTACTATATTATAAAATGAAATGGATAGCCAAAAGAATAATCAATCACATTTACAAAAGTTTTATCATACTGGTTTCATTTATTGATTTTAAAGACCGATTTTAGATTAAACATATGCTGGCAGCACTATTTTATTGGGCATTTATACAAAGTTTTTTATTTGGAATTACGGTACTGGTGTACAGAAATAATCTCCCTAACCGGATTCTGGCTACCTTTTTCTTTCTTGTTTCCACTTTAATTTTATGGCAATATCTTTTAAAACACGAACACTGGCTTTTTGATTACCCAAAAACATTGTTTGTTCCCGACATAGTTAATATGTGTATTCCCCCGGTTTTCTATTTATATTCAGAAAGAATCATAACAGGAAAATGGAAACGTATTAACTTCTTGCATTTTTTACCTGCTGTTTTGCTTACCTTCTATTTTGTATTTTTTGAAGTTTTAGCTGAGGAATCATTTAAGTATTTTAACTATATAAGTACTACTGAACATGTTACAGTTCTTACCATAATATTGTTATCCAATATAATTTATGTTATTCTTTTTTACAACAATTTTAAAAAGTGTCAAGAACTCTCCAAGAAAGATTCAGGAAAAGTTAAACCATGGTTAAAAATTTTACTCATATTTTTCAGCATTCAGCTTTTTATAAACCTTATAATCTGGGCGCTGCATCTTAGTTTATATCGCTTATACGAAGGAGCAATTGCCAATGTAAGGGAAATAAAAGATATCATTTTTATTGTATTGAATGCCATTACCATTTTTACTACCGGTTTGTTTATCATTTCAAATCCATCTGTTATAACTACTCTCGGCACAAAAATTTCTGAACGGTTTAAATCCAAGTCTTTTAAAATTGATGAAGATGATGCTGAAACCCACATCGCCGAGTTAAAAAGAGTAATGGCAGAAGAAAAAGTATTTCTTGATTCGCAGTTAAATGAAAAACTTCTGGCTGAGAAATTAAATATACAGTCTTACTATCTATCAAAGCTGTTAAATGAGCATTTAAAATGTAGTTTTACTGAGTATATTAACCGGGCCAGAATAGAAGAAACCAAACGATTGCTTGAATCGGAACAAGCCAAAGATATGACTTTGTTTGCCATAGCTATTGATAGTGGTTTTAGTTCAGAATCTGTTTTTTATACCAATTTCAAAAAATTTGTGGGAATGACACCCAACCAGTATAAAAAGAAAGTGCATTCTCAAAAATAACTCTCGTTTTACTAATCCGAAGAAGGTAAATAAAAATCCATACCTCAATTTTTAGATTTAATAATAGTTTTGGTTTTGAATAAAAACAAACTTATGAAATTCGCTCTTTTACTATCCCTGTTTTGTATTGGAATTATTTCCTGCACTCAAAAACAAACCAGTATCAAAGAAAATACTGATTATGTAAATACATTTATCGGGACAAATAATTCAGGAAATACCTTTCCGGGAGCAGTACTTCCTTGGGGAATGGCGTCTGTAAGTCCGCATAACTGTTTAAATTTTAAAGGCGGAGATAATACCCAAACCGGCATTTATGTGCATGGCCAACCCCATATTTACGGATTTGGAAATATTCATTACAGCGGTGTTGGTTGTAATCTTGGAGGCAATATTATTTTAATGCCGCAACCCGGAGAACTAAATATCGATCCTACAAAAAATCGTTCTTCTTATTCCGGAGAGAAATCTGAACCGGGCTATTACGAAGTTCAATTAACCGATTACAATATTTTAACCCAGTTAACAGCTACAAAACGTTGTGGACTTTCAAAATTCACATTTCAGGATAAAAAAGGAAATGTTACGCTCGACCTTTCGCACCCGACCAATGGCGTTTGGGGTGGATATATTAACCTGGTTTCAGATAATGAACTCGAAGGTTATGAACTGGATGGAGGATTTTGCGGAAGTCATTTGAATTATAAAGTGTATTGGGTAATTCGATTTAATAAAAATGCTGAAAATTATGGTGTATATAAAGATGGACAAATTCTTGATGATACTTCAGTAGAAGATAAAAATGTAGGAGCTTTTTACTCTTTTGATTTTAGCGACAATAAAGAATTATTGGCAAAAGTAGGTATTTCCTATGTAAGCATCGAACAGGCACGAAAAAACCTGGATACAGAAATTCCGGAATTTGCATTTGACAATACACGTTCAGCTGCAAAAAATGAATGGAAAAAACAATTAGGTAAATTTGACATCAACGGAGGTACAGAAGAAGAAAAAACAATTTTCTATACTGCTTTGTATCATTCGCTTTTGCTCCCTTATGTGAGTAACGATGTTGATGGAAAATATCGTTCGTTTGTTAGTAATTATTCAAGGATTTTACCATTTACCGAGCGCCCAAAAACACGAGGTGCGTACAAACCCTTTGAAATTTTGGAAACCAAAGCAACTCGTTATTCAATGTTTTCACTCTGGGATACTTACAGAACTTTACATCCATTATTGATTCTGGCCTACCCCAATCAACAAATCGATATGGTAAACACCATGATTGAAAAATACAATGAAGGAGGAGCCCTTCCACTCTGGACTTCAAACGGAATAGAATGGGGCGGAATGGTTGGAGATCCGGCAGCAATTGTACTGGCCGATTCGTATTTAAAAAACCTTGGAGGTTTTGATAAAGGAAATGCGTTGAAAGCCACAAAAGATAATGGAAGAAGTCCATCTGAAGGAGGAAATGATTTTAGAAGAGGACATGATGAATATGTAGAACTGGGTTTTATTCCGGAAAACGAAAAAGCAAAACTGGGCGTTTGGGGGACGGTGTCCACAGCAATGGAATATTCTTTGGCGGATTTTGCAGTTTCCAAAATGGCAGAGAAAATGGGTGATACGGAATTTGCCGAAGAAATGATGAAAAAAAGTTTAGGCCCGCTTCAATTATTTGATAAAGACACCATGTTCTTCAGACCAAAATTTCGGAATGGCTCTTGGATGAATCCCTTTGATGTATATTCAACAGCCGGAGAAGTTATTGGTCACGACCATCTTGGATACCCGGGTTTTGTGGAAGGAAATGCCTGGCAATACTTGTTTTTTATGCATCATCACCCTGAAGAACTGGCAAATTTAATGGGTGGAAAAGAAGAGTTAATTCAACGTTTGGATGAGTGTTTTGAAAAAGACCAGTTTGTATTGTGGAATGAACCTGATATGCATTATCCCTTTATTTATGCAGGTTTTAAAGGAGAAGAATGGAAAACCCAAAAGGAAGTGACAAAGGCACTTAAAAAACATTTTAATACCGATCCCGGAGGACTGCCGGGAAATGATGATGCCGGTACAATTTCAGCCTGGGTGGTTTTTGCTATGATTGGCATATATCCTGATGCACAGGGAAAAACGGATTATTTGGTATGCCGCCCTGTTTTTGATGATATTACAATAAATCTTGAAAACGGTAAACAGCTAAAAATCATTAATAATCCCCACCAGAAAGAAGACTACATTAAAGAAGTTTGGGTAAACGGAAAGAAAATGGAAGGATTCAAAATTGACCATAACCTGATTTCAAAGGGAGGAACAATCGAAATGAAATATTGAAACCATAACCAGTTAAATTAAACCAAAAATGAAACAATTTTACATCATATTCCTGTTGCTTACAATCCTGACATTTTCAAACGGATGCCAAATAGAACCTGAAAAATACTACTGGGAAACTACCCGCGGTGTAAATATTGGTATCGATGCATCAGAACAGGATATTGCCGATTTGTCTGAGTGGGGAGCAAACCATATCCGGATGTCTTTTCCTGTTGAACCGTTTATGGAACTTGAAGAACCATATAATTTCGTGGAAAGTAGTTTTGAGAAACTTGATATTATGCTCGACATCTGTGAGAAGTATAACATTAAAGTAGTTATTGATCCGCATCGTTATCCTGGTACCCGGCACAAATGGACCATGTTAAGCAACGACGAATTCTGGAACGATTTTAAATGGCACAATAAAGTGCTGGCCATTTGGGAAAGAATTGCAAAACAATGCGCCAAACGGGGCGAAGTAGTTGCAGGGTACGCTGTAACTAATGAACCTGCTGTTCCTTATAATACTGAAGATAACACACCATCTGATTTAAATTTATTATATAAAAAAGCAATCGAAGTAATTCGCAAATACGATACAAAACATACCATTATTATCTCTTCACCAAGAATGGGCGTTCAGGGGCAGGATGACAAAGATTATGTTTATGGCCTTGACTATCTGATTGCACAGGATGATGATAACCTGGTTTACGAAATTCATATGTATAAACCAAAAAGTTTTACGCACCAGGGAGTTTGGGAAGAATCTGAATTTGTTGAGTATCCGGGTGAAATAGACGGAGCTTACTGGGATATTGAAAAAGTCAGAAGTCATTTAAAACCTGCAAGGGATTTTGCAGAAAAACACGGTGTAAAAATGTACGTCGGTGAATTTAGTTGTCCGCGCTGGACAGGAGATTCAGGAAATAAATGGCTTGCTGATGTAATTCAGGTTTATGAGGAATATGGTTTTTCATGGGCTTACCACGCTTATCGTGAACATACATTATGGGATGCTGAAGCAGATAATTATGATGCTGAAAAAACAGAGCGTGTAAAAACAACCCCAAGAAAAGAACTCTTGATTAAAGCATTCAGCCTGAATCAATAAAGTTTTATTCTTTTCCGGTTTCAATTATATTCCCACTATTTATAATATAATCCGGGGGATCTAAAACTTCTGATTAATAAATCAGAAGAAAATCAATTACTGCAAATAGCGGTATACAACATTTTTACATAACATAGCAGAAAGTTCTGAAAAAACCGACTATGGCTATGTTTCGCAAAAATTGGTTCTCAGGTTTTGAATTACAGCAGTTTATTCTTTCTTCTGATTCTCAAATACGCTTGTTTTTTTTCTAAAACCGAAGTATTCAATTTTGATTATCAAATAAATTTAAAATCGATAACAACAACCAAAAAACTATTTATTAACATAAAAATTAAAATTATGAAATTGAAACTTCTACTTTTTCTATTGTTGGTTTCAGGAGGAATGATTAAAGCACAGGATACTATCCGCACCTTAATCATCACTGAAGCAAGAATGGACCATCAGAATTTCAACTATTTCGAGATTACCAATGTCGGTGATTTTGATATCCAGTTGAGTGAATTTGAATTTGGACTAATGAGACCATTTGGCGGGAATGTTCTCTGGACCCCGGAAGAATCAAGAAGATTTATGCTTCCTGAAAGAATTCTTAAACCGGGTGAAAGTTTTGTTATTTCGGGTGTCAATGAATTTAACCCTATACAATTTGCCAAAGGTATTCCCGGTTATGTTGAAAAAGCAACAAAAGACCAAATGTGGGATTTAACAGATTTTATTATTCATTTACCTGAGGCTAAATTAGGCGATGTTGGAGACGTTGTAACAGAGCCTATTTACTGGACTTTGGAATCTCAAAACGGAAGGGGATGCTGGTTTTTAAGACATCATGTTTCTGAAATGGATTCGGTCGTTGTTGACCAGGTTGGTGGTGTTTTTGATATGGAAAGTGGCTTAAATAATCCTGACGGGCATTACGATGTAGCCGGAGTAGCAGGTGCTACTGCTAATTCGGTATTAATCAGAAGATTTGATGTAAAACAGGGAAATGTTGATTTTGCCAATGGAAGAGGTATTGGCCTGGAAGACTCAGAGTGGATTCCAATTCCATGGGCTGGTGGTGCATGGAGAGACGCTTTCTGGACTGTTGGAAACCATGGTGATTATAAACTGGATGAAACAACCCTCGAATCCGATGTTGCTCAGGTTGATTATGCAAATAAAACAATTACCATACCATGGGGTACAAGAGGCAACGACGGTGTTATGCGTCTTTTTAAACAAAAACCCGGCATTGGTTGGGTTTATGAATATGCTCCCACAATGGAGGATTCAGTATATATGTCGGCAAGAAACGGTGATAAACTTTTGGTTTATGCTGCCGGTAACAGTGTTCAAATCGAAACCTTCGAAATTGCTGTTAGTGAACCGGGAGCAGATGCAAATATCGTTATTCCAAAATACAATGTTGACCCTGAGGGAAATTGGAGAGATTTAGTGGATGAAGGAGAAATCGGATGGCCTCGTGTAACTGCACACGAAGCTGGCATTGATACCATAACAGGGACACGTTTTGGATTGCCTTATGCAACAAGAGTTGACAGTTTATTTATGCTTCTGGAAAAAGCACCTGAAGCAAGTTGGGAAATAGTCTGGGTTGACGAAGTTGAAAGAGCAGATTTAAAAGATGGTGATGTGTTAAAAGTTACTGCTGCAAGTGGTGCGGTAAAAGAGTATTACATTCAGGTAAAACCATATCGACAAGATATAAACGGTTTTCTTGCAGCCATTACATGGCCTGATATTCCGGAGTACTATAAAGGTATTTTTGGCTGGCAGGGAGATACAATACCCGGATTTAGCCCATCAACTTTCCAGTATAAATTGAACGTTCCTGTTGACGTTGATGGCATTCCCGGATTAGTTGCCAAAGCTCAATCTTTAAATGCTAAAATAGATGTAAATCGTGCTACTTCTATTAGGGGTACCGCTGAACAAAGAACCATTACTTTTACAGTAACCGCTGAAGATGATACAACAATTAATGTATATACGGTTGAATTATTTAAAGAGAAAAATCCAATCAATATCCAACCTTATCATGCTGAGCCATTTATATCTGAATTTGTTTTCTGGGTTCAATGGTCTCCGGCTAACTATTTCGAAATTTGTAATCCGGGTAATCAACCATTGGATTTAAGTAATTATATGTTTGTGGGCACACCTCATGGTGATCCTGCGACAGCAATTCAGCTTGCTTCCGGACCGGATGACTGGAATAACAGGTACTTAAGATATATACCTGGTTACAAATGGGTTGATGAAGCCACATGGTCTGCTTCTCCAAGTACCATGGTAACAGACCTTAATGTAAATCCAATTGTAATGCCTGGCGACGTATTTGTTTTGGGTAATACACCTCCATGGAGAGATTTTGGGAATAGTCATAAAGAAGTTGATATTGATTTCTGGAAATTTAATCCCTGGGGTGAATCCATCGGAGATAAAGGAATTCACAGGTGGAAAAATCATAACTGGTATTTATTTAAAATTGTAAATGACTCAATCAAACAAGGATTAAAACCTGTAGGAGATGTTAACGATTTTGAATTGATAGAATGGTTTGGAACAGGTGATTTATCTGATCCAAAGCCAGGAACAGGTTATATGGACATGGTATCTCACCTTGTAAGAAAACCACAGTTCAATGAAGGAAGAACCGGTGCAAACGAGTCATTCCAGTACCCTGAAGGATCTGAGTGGAATTATAAATCTTATCTGGGCTACTATGTAGCAGCAGGCGGAGGCCCTCCGGGAATTGTAACCTGGGATTTAGGTAAACACTTTTTTATTGCACCTACTCATTATATGTCTACTGTTTCTTCCACAGTTTACAAACTAAGTGAAGGATATGGACAGAAAGAAATTCTTCGTGGACCTACACCAAATACAACAGTTGGTTTGTTGCTTAGAAATTTGATAAAAGCAAATGAAGATCAGGTTCTGGAAGTACATGGATCAGACGGAACTATGCTTCCGGAAACAGCTCAATTAACCGATCAGGACACACTAGTTGTGATGTCAGCTGACAGCACAAATATTACAAAGTATATCATTGAAGTAACTGAAAACGGATTAAGTTCTGATGCTCTTTTAACATCACAGAAATATAAAGTTTCGGTTGAGGTAGAACCTAAAAGTGGTGCCGATGGCCATGTTGGTATGGGAACCGTAACAGGTTTCGAATACGGAACATCGCTTAATACCATTGTAGCCAACATCACAGCGCCAATGGGTTCAACGGCTTCTATCATTAACGACAAAGGTGCATATGTTCCGCTTAAAATGCTGAATTTCGACACCGCATATGTTAATGTAACAGTAAACCACAATACTTTTATTGAAGTTATTGCTGAAAATAGTATTACTACCATCCAATACCAATTGATACCGGAAACAAGCGATAATAATGCTTTCCTTACATCCGATGTTTATACAGTTCAACAAAGAGATTTACTGATCAAATTTGTACCTCGCGGTACATCTGTAGAAAATCTTTTGGCAAATCTAAATCCATCGCTGGGAGCATCAATGAAACTGGTTGATAAATATGGTCTGGAAAGAACA
Organism: uncultured Prolixibacteraceae bacterium; assembly: GCA_913063265.1. Taxonomy (GTDB): domain Bacteria; phylum Bacteroidota; class Bacteroidia; order Bacteroidales; family Prolixibacteraceae; genus Draconibacterium. The sequence continues at coordinate 14,277 of CAJXZG010000118.1, forward strand.
TCAGGACGGTTTGCAGTTGATGATAAAGTAGTAGTTACTTCGCCAAATGGGCAGGTTCAGATTACTTATCACATTGCAGTATTACGCGAACAATATCTTCCTGAAGTAAATTACCTTGCTTACATTTTATCTGCAAAATACGCTGTCGATCAGGTAATGTACAGTGTTGCCGGACCAGTGAAAGGAACTGATGTTACAGAATTCCATTCAAATCTTAGAACTGCGCCTGGAGCTACAACAATGGTTAAGGATGAAAATGGCACTGAAAAATCCTCAGGAGCATTGGCTGCCGGAGATTATGTTGAAGTGGTATCTGCAGATGGAAAAATTGTTGTTCATTACGAAATCAAATTTGATTTAACTTCTGTTGATATGGATGGTGCAGCTGAGATTAGTGTTTATCCAAATCCAACCAACGGCAGGATAAA
>CAJXZG010000119.1 GCA_913063265.1 uncultured Prolixibacteraceae bacterium
AAACAGGAGCCGTAACAGCTTTCAACTGGAAGTTGGTAGCATCCACTACATAAGTAGCATGTGGAGTCCAGTCTTCATTATAGATTACCATCCAACGCTCCATACCATCAGTATTGAACATGATTTCTTTGTTGAATGTAATTTCAACAGCAGTATTCAATGCAACATTTGTAGCACCAGGAGCTGGATACAATCCACCTTCTATAACAACAGGTACTTCAAAGTCTGCAGTACTGAATGTCCACTCATTAATATCGCTGTTTGCAATACCTGCCCATGGATTCAGGTTAGAAGAAATATCTGTTAATACACCAGCATCAGCAGTTACATAGAAATTCATTGCTGGTGGGAAGTCTGCATGTTTAATTAAAGCAGTTTTACCATCATTATCAAATCTGATAGTACTGTCAGCTGCAGCAATCATTTCAACTACTTCACCATTATCATAGTTTCTGATATAGATATTACCAGTTCCAATAGCTACTTTTTCGTTGAATTCAATACTCATTGTAGCACTTGCAGAAGTTGCACCTACTGGCAAGTATGCTACAGACACTGGCACTTCAGTATCTTCAATACGGAATATTGTTTCGTCTTCTTCATTGAAGTTACCGGCTTCGTCAACCACAACTCCATCCAAAAGAACTACTCTGTACCAGGCTTCAGAAGCAAGTGGAGTATCACCGTCTACCGGAGTAAGTGTGATTACCATTTTATCTTCAGAAATCGCACCTGTAAATCCTACAGCAGCGCCATTTGTCCATGAATCAATTTTTCCATCTCCATCACGGGTGATAGTACCTGTATTATAAGTGAAGAAGTCAGGAATATTTTCAGGAGTAATTTCCACAAGAATAATATTACCTTCTCCTGTAATAGTCCAATCATCATATATAGGCTCGTTGAATGTTACTGTTACAACACCAGTTTCAGGATTTACCTCTGTATCGTATGCAGGATCCCACATAGTAACATAAGGAGGTGTATCATCCTTGGTTGTAAATGAACTCTTAATTTCATTGCTAACATTTTTAAGAATGTCAACAACAGGGCTCATTGTAACAGTATATTCCGTTTCACTCATTAAATCAGCTTTAGGAGTAATTGTTACACCTAAAACGCCATTATTTGCATCAACTGCATCAATAGTGATATCAAAATCAACTACACCACCAGCAGCATCAGTTACAGTAAATATTGCTTTAATCGATGTTGCATCAAATACAGTAGCATCAGGAGCTTTAAAGATGCCTTCTGTGAAAGTAATTTCTACGTCAGTATCAACCGGTACGCCAGTAGCACCACCTGCAGGATCGATTGTAGCAATAGCAGGAGGAGTTAAATCTTTAATGATGAAGTTCCAATCTGTACCTATTATGTCAGTCCATGCGTTATCTGAAAGGTCAAATAAACCCAGTTCGCTTAAGTCAATATAGAATTCAACTTGCTCAGCAGGAACATTAGACATCATGAAACTAATAGTTTTCATGTCTTCGCTCATTGTAAGTTCACCACCATTAATTACTTCAAATACATTACCGGTAGTTACATATCTTACATAAAGTACACCTGTTGGTTGTTTCATTGCTTCGTTGAACTCCATAGAGAATGTAGTTTCATCCAGAACTACAAGTGGAGTTTCAGCAGCAGCATAATCAGGAACAGTTTTCACTAACAATGGCTCAACAGTATCTTTAGTTGTAAATGACCACATGTCAACACCAACAATAGCTGCCATTCCGTTTCCGCTTAAATCAGCAAATGCACCACCGTCTACTTCTGCGTAGTATTCAGTTTTACTTTCCAAAGTAACGCCGGTTGGTATTGTTGCAGTAGAAATACCATCTGTTGTAGAAATAGTAGCAGTTGCTACGTCAATTGTTGCAACCAGAATATCAGTTTCTACTTCGCGGATATTAATAAATCCGGCACCAACAACCACTTCCTCATCGAAAGTAAGTTTTAAGTCAGTATCAGCTTCAACATCCATTGCACCATTCACTGGTTCCATAGCGGTAACCATTGGAGCAATTACATCAACAGTAGTAAATGTCCAATCAGCAATAGTACTTTGGTTTGCATTTTCTGAAGCATCAACAGCCACAAAATAAGCTCTGTATTCAGCACCTGATTTTAATCCACCAACCACTTGGTTAGGACTTGTACCTGCACCGCTGAATTCGATCATTGCACCGGTTGCAATTAAATCTGCCGCATCCGGAGCAGGATCCGCTGAAGGAAGAACTTTATAATATACTTTACCCGCTTCATCAAAGTCTACAGTAAAGGTGTATTCAACTCCTTTTGTATTATCAACTTCTGCAAAATTTGTTGGTTCTTCACAAGTTCTGTCTTCTACAGTAAATGACCATGAGTAATCAGAACCTTGTGTATTACCACCGGCATCAGCAACCATAGTTTGCATTACATCAACAGTAACTACATCCAATTCATTAAATGCAGCATCCATAGTTAATGTCCATTGCAATCCGCTTACAGATGCAGTATAATCAGTAGCTCCGTTTACTTCTACCAAACCTTCGGTTTTAATAGTAGCTGCCGAAATAGCTGCACCACCGTATAACGGAGTTTCATCCCATGTTACAATGATAGTTGTAGATGCAGGAACGTTTGTTGCATCCTTACCAGGAGTATGAGCATCAACTTTTGGTCCGTTTACATCCATAGTGTAGAATGTAATTATTTTTGGATCATTTGGTGTACCAAAGTTATCAGTAACAATACCCGGTTGAATTTCCAGTTGATATTCTTTATCAGCAACAACATCGCTTGCTGTATTAATTAACAGAGTAGCTCCGTCGTATGTAAAACGGCTTGTATTTGCTGCATCAGCAATAACGATTTCAGCATCTGTAACGTTTCTTAAAATAATTAGAGCACTTGCAGAGGCTGAACCTGTTTTAATATCGCGATTGAAATTAACAGTTAAAGGATTAATACCGGCATCTACTTTATCATCACCATCAGCCGGTGTGCTAGAACTAACAACAAAAGCTCCAGCATTTCCGGAAGTTGTAAAATTCCAGGCTGCATTACCTAAGAATGCTGCAGCTTTGTTTCCATTTACATCTTCTACTAAACCTTCAGTAATTTCTACATAATATTGTTTGTTATAGTCAAGACTTGCACTTGGAGTTATTTCTAATGTTACTTTATCATCAGCAATTACACAGTTTGCTTCAGTTAAAGTTTGAACTGTTACATCAGATGCAAAATCTTTAATATAGATCATTCCTGTTTTAACAACAACTTCTTCATCGTAAGTTAATTTCAATTTTGCATCAACAGGAACTCCAGTTGCACCTACAGTAGGATCATAAGTGTCAACTTCTGGTTTTTGAGTTTCTTTGGTGGAGAATGTCCATGTAATCAAAGCATTACCAAGTCCATTCATACCGTTAAAATATCCGGCATCAACATCTACTGTAACAACTTCATCAGTTACAAAATCGGTGTGTCCAATAGTAACAACTGTTCCACTAATATCAACAGCACCGACAGTCGCACCGGTTCCAACAAATGCAATTGCACCTGCACCTGAAGCAACAACTGGTTGATCAAATGTAATTACCAATGGTACATTATTTTCTTGTTGAACAGCTCCGTCAGCAGGAGAAACAGATACTACTGCAGGAGCAGTATTTGACATCGTAGTAAACGAAGTTGAAGCACCTGCGAATTTATTTTCTGCTACATCCTGTAAAGATTTACCTACAGAAATAACAACTTCAGAACTTGGAGAATAAACAGCAGTAACTACGATTCTTGGTTTAGCAGGATCAGTAGCTAAATCCCAGGTAGCTGTAAATGTAATATTCTCACCATTTTCTTTTACATTAACCAAAGCTGTAGCATCACCACCAACTGCAACACCATCAAGGGTTTGCATTGGCTCACTGAAAACAATTACAGGAGCTACTAAAGTTGGGTCTACCGGTGAAGTTCCAATACCTTCGAATGAAGCAGTTGGAGCAATAAAATCTTTAACAGTAACAATTTGTTCCGCCAAAGCATTTGGATTACCGGCTGCATCTTTAACAGCACCAGCTCCTAAACGAACAAAATACTGGTCTCCAGGAGTTGTAAAATCATTTGTTGGATCTATAATAAATGATTTGGCATCAGCAGCTACTGAATAAGTTGCAGAAACAATTGCACCTGAAGCATCTGTACCTTTACGGAAAATTACCATATTGGCTACATCAGCATCAGTAACAGCAGTACCGTCAGCATTTAATACCGGTTCATTAAATTTAACCAGGATATTATCAGAAGCACCCGCATCAACAGGTTCGATGGTTACAACAGGTCCTTCATAATCTTTTAATGAGAATGCGATAACATCAACAGTTGTACCAGCATTACCGCTTGCATCAAAATATTTTTTAGTATCAATTGAAAGTTCAAATGACGCAGTACTGGCAACTTCTGCAGGATCAATATTTAACTCAATTTTTTGTCCGTCAAATGAAGCAACTGTCATTGTAACCGCAGTTCCTTCACTATTTTTCAGAGATAATCCTACTAAAGGATCAGCCATTGGAGTACCAGTAGCATCTGAATATAAATCTTCGTTAAAAGTAATTACTATCTGAGGAGCTACTTCACTTGCATCTGTAGCACCATTAGCAGGAACAACAGTATACGTAGGAGCTAAGAAATCCTGAACAGTAAATTTCCAGTCTTCAGTAGTACTAATACCGGCCAGTTTATTTCCAGCAACGTCAGTTGCTATACCTTCAGTATATTTTACAAAATAAACACCTTCGCTCATCCATAATCCTTTATCTACAGGAATAAACAAAGTATCTTTTGCTCCATTTTCAGTAACCATACAAGAAGCAGCAGGTACGGAAACCAATAATGTGTGGTTTAAGTCGGTATCCCAGGTATAAACTTCAACTTCACCTGTTCCAACTTTAAGTTCTTCCGAACCAATTAAGTATATGTAGTCACCTTCATTAACTGTAGCAGCAGTTTCCGTATGTAACGGGAAATACTTAACTAAAGTGGGTGCGGTAACATCTGTTGTTTGTACTTCTAATTCTTTTGAAGGAGCACTTTGAGAAGGATCAACAGTTTCAGCATTTTCAGTAATAACATAAACGTCATACTCATCACCTTCAACCATTCCTACACCAGCAGCACCATCAAAATATGTATTAAGGCTAACTTTTACACTTGCAGCAGGGTCTGTAACTACAGCTTCCATCATTCCGTTTGCAGCAGTAAATTCAGCAGCAACAGGAGCAGCCTGACCTTTAGCAACAGCCATAACATATACCTTACCTGCTTTATTTAATGTAGTAAACACATCAAATGAAGTTGCACCAATATTATCAGCCATAATATCTGAAACTACCGGAGCAGTAGCATCGCGGGTTGTGAACGACCACATATCAGGGGTCAACCAACCTACGAAAGGATTCATGTTGTCTGTAAGCGGAGCAGCATTATAATCTACAATAGCACCATTTGGTATTGTAACATAATACTTGGTCATTTCAGCGAAATCATTATCAAGGTCAATAACCAGCGTATTGGTCATCATTCCTGAAATATTTGATGCATCAACGATCTCAAAAAGATCTCCACGATCTGTTCCGTTATCAGTATAAACAAATAGTTGTGCCCCAACAGCGAGTTGCACATCTTCGTTAAACTTGATGCTTAGATTTTCATCTAACTGAACTGCAACTGTTTCACCATTTTTAGGCATCAACGGATCAGCGTCTGCCAACATTGGAGGAGTAAAGTCACCTACCAGGACTGCCCAAGCACCAGCAGTACTTGCCTGTCCATCATCAGAAGCCTTAACAAAATTTGCATCAACTTCTAGGTCATAATTTTTCTCCTCTTCCAGGAAATTGGTGAAATTAACCGAGATTTTTGAACTGCCATCTCCTAAATTCTCGATTGTTACGTTGGCATTGGTAGCCTGATAAGCCCCCAACGTTGCCCCCGCATCATTTTTAAGACGGATAACACCATCGCCGGCAACTACCGCTTCGGAAGTCGTCAGCACAAAGACATCGGTCTTTTTTTGGTTGGTAAGATCGCCACCAGGACTCAACGCAGGAAATTGCGCGAACCCTTGTAAAACGAATACCATAATTAGTATAAACATACTAATAAGCCGAGTAAATAATTTTCTCATAGCATTTGTTTTTTAATTGTACTTAATTGATTGATTGTTTTTTAATTTATTTAATTCATTAAATCACTATATTTTTCAGACTAAATTGTCCTATATCACAGGTAAATATTACAAACGTATAAAATTTTGCAACAATGTACAAAATATATGTTGCATAAAATACTTTCTTAATCCGTAATGTTTTCAACAGGTATATATTGAAAACAAAACTTAATTATTAATAACTCTTGAAATAATTCCTTTAATAAAACTGTATTTATTCATCTTCAAAAACTGTATGCAATTTTAATCTTAATTTTCTAATTATTGCAATAAAATGTGTTTTTTTTCGCTTATTCTTATGGTTTTGTGCTTATTTCTTAAGATTTTTAAGCAAATATCTATGATTACGAACCCATTTTTAATTCATATTTTGATGAACATATTTGATTTTAATTTAATAAACACCAATCTGAAAAACAGAAAAACATCAAAAACGATGATTTTGTTTTTTGCTGGAATCATTTTTCTTACAACAACTTTTCAGTCATGCAAAACATGTAAATGCCCTGCTTATTCAAAAACGGAGTACCAAAACGGCCAAAATGTTATCGATTTTGCAAAGAATACCGGTCAAAATTTCTATTTCAAAGAAATTAAGGAAAGCTAATTTTGAATATAACATAATAATATTAAGATTTTTACGCTTATTTTAACCCTTTGAGATTTTCATATTTCTGCTATTCTTTGGCAACTCCAAAGAATATTAAAAATTCTGCAGGGAAAACTCTTTTAAATTTATATTAAGGTTATACCTATTTTAACTTAAATTATTTTTCAGAGCTTGACTGAAAAAAATATTAGTAGTTACTTTGTATCGCTAAAAATTAATTCACAAGAATTTACGACTGAATTAAACATTTAAAAACAATTTTTATTTAAATAATTAAAACTTTCACAACGATGTCAAAAATTAAAATAGGTATTAACGGTTTTGGTCGTATCGGCCGTTTTGTTTTCCGCCAGGCAATTGCCAAAGGAACTGTTCAGGTTGTCGCAATTAATGATCTTATCGATGCAGAATATATGGCTTATATGTTAAAGTACGACTCTACTCATGGTCGCTTTGACGGAACAGTTGAGGTAAAAGACGGGTCATTGGTAGTTAATGGCGAAGTTGTTCGCGTTACTGCTGAAAGAAATCCGGCCGATATAAACTGGGGTGCTGTTGGTGCTGAGTATGTTGTTGAATCAACCGGTCTTTTCTTAACAAAAGAAAAAGCTCAGGGTCATATCGACGCTGGTGCTAAAAAAGTAGTTATGTCTGCACCTTCAAAAGACGATACTCCAATGTTCGTTATGGGTGTAAACAATAAATCATATACTAACGATATGACTTTTGTTTCAAATGCATCTTGTACTACAAACTGTTTAGCACCTGTTGCTAAAGTATTAAACGACAAGTTTGGTATCGTTGATGGTTTAATGACAACTGTTCACGCAACTACGGCAACTCAAAAAACTGTTGACGGTCCGTCAATGAAAGACTGGAGAGGTGGACGTGGCGCTGGTCAAAACATCATTCCTTCTTCAACGGGTGCTGCAAAAGCTGTTGGTAAAGTAATTCCTGAATTAAATGGTAAACTTACCGGTATGGCTTTCCGTGTTCCAACCCCTAACGTTTCAGTTGTTGACTTAACTGTTAATCTTGCAAAAGGTGCTTCGTACGAAGAAGTTTGCGCTGCAATGAAAGAAGCTTCAGAAGGTGAATTGAAAGGTATTTTGGGTTACACCGAAGATGCAGTAGTTTCTAATGACTTTATTGGTGAAACTCAAACCTCAGTTTTTGATGCTAAAGCAGGAATTGCTTTAACTGATACTTTTGTTAAAGTTGTATCATGGTATGATAATGAGATGGGTTATTCAGCAAAAGTTTGTGAATTAATTGAATATATGGATTCAGTAAAATAAGAAAGACCAAAGACGGAAGTCGGATGACTGAAGTCAGAAGTTTTCAGATAATATTAAAGGAGGGATGCCGTTTGGTGTCCCTTTTTTTTATGTAATGAAATTGTTTAATTGAAAAATTGATAAACTGTTGTAATTAATAATTATATAAAAGGAATTTGATTGATTATTACTAAATGCTATCTGCCATTTATTATTTGTCTGCTGTAGATTGATGAAAGATTGAATGAGATTGATGGAAGATAGATTATGATTGATGCCGAATATTTTATACTTGAAAAATCAGTTTGACCAATTCATCTGAATACTGAGACTGAAAACTGAAACTGAATTCCTTTTGCCTACTGCAATTTTGCCTTATGCCTACTTTAGATTGATGGACGATTGAAAAAGATTGATGGAAGATAGATTAAGATTGATACCGGATATTTGATAACTGAAAAGTCAGTTTGACCAAATCATCTGAATACGGAGACTGAAAACTGAAACTGAATTCCTTTTGCCTACTGCCATTTTGCCTTATGCCTGCTTTAGATTGAAAAAGATTGATGGAAGATTGAATGAGATGGATGGAAGATAGATTAAGATTGATACCGGATATTTGATAACTGAAAAGTCAGTTTGACCAATTCATCTGAATACTGAAACTGAATTCCTTTTGCCTACTGCCATTTTGCCTTATGCCTAATTTAGATAGAATGAGATTGATCGAAGATTGAAAAAGATGGATGGAAGATAGATTATGATTGATGCCGGATACTGGATGCTGGAAAATATAGATTGAAAACTGAGATTTTAAACCAACTACTCGTATCTTAACGATTCAATCGGATCTAACTGTGATGCTTTCTGTGCCGGATAGTATCCGGAAATTATTCCTACACCAAAACATAAAGCAACTCCCATTAAAATCCAGGTCCAGGGAATAATAAATGAGGAACCAATCATCATCGACACCAAATTACCGGCAAGTATTCCAAGAATGATTCCCAAAACTCCACCAATTTGGCCAATAACAATAGCTTCAATTAAAAATTGTTGTTTTACAGTAAGTCCTTTGGCACCAATAGCTTTTCGAACTCCAATTTCACGGGTACGTTCGGTCACCGACACCAGCATAATATTCATTAATCCTACAGCCGCTCCCAAAAGAGTGATAAAACCAATAATTGTAGCTACCAGCGTAATATTTTGAATGTTTTTTAGCAGTAGATTTGCAATATTATCACTTTTCTGAATATTAAAATCAGTTTCATCCAAAGGAGATAAATCGCGCACATTTCTAAAAACTGCCTCTGCCTGCCCAACTGCTGCCTCAATTAATTCCGCCTGATCAACTTTCACCTGAACATCAAAATTCATATTTGGACGAGAGAAGTAATTTCTGGAATTGGAATAAGGAATAAAACAAACCATATCGCTGCTACCACCGAATCCACTACCTTTTTCCTTTAAAACTCCAATAACCCGATATTTTCCATTTCCAATGCTAATCACCTTGTTTATGGGATTTTCTCCTCCTTTAAACAATCGTTTTGCAAGTTCACTTCCCAAAAGTGTTACGCTTCTACCAACTAAAACATCGTCTTCATTTATTGCTCTTCCCTGATTTACTTCATACCCCGAGGTAAACAAATAGTTTGTATCTATACCCCGAACTGCAATATTTGGATTTGTTTTTTCCGATTCGTATTTAAGTGTACCTGTACCGGTGGAATATACAGATATAGATGCAGTGGCCGGAAAATCAAATTGTTCCTTAAACTCTTTAGCTTCGTAATATGAAATATAGGCGTGGTTCTTTGTCCTGATTCGTTGGTTACCAATCTGGACCCGCATTCCTCTGCTGGTAATTGAAAATGTATTGGCACCAAGGAAAGTAAACTCCTTTGTAATAGAAGTTTTAATCGATTCTATTGCAGTTAAAATACCTACCAAAGCTGTTATACCGATAGCAATTATAAGCACAGTTAATATCGATCTTAAAATATTACTCTTAATAGATTGTAGTGCTATTTTAATATTTTCGATAAATAATGTTGTAACCCGCATTGGTATCTTATTAGTAATACCTTAAAATTAGAATTTTTATATCGAATTAGTTCAAAAAAGATAAACTAATTACATAGTAATTTTAAAAAAAACAAAAAAGAAAATTTACCGAATAGCTGACGAATTTGTTCGATATTTTCCCTTTTTAAATTTCTTTTAACATTTTTTAAAGCTATTGAATTATATATTTCAGTTGTAAATTAATTAACAATAATATACTCCAAAAATGTTATAAATCAGTTTTTTGAAAGTAAATCTGATTGGGTTTCCAAGTCAGAATTTTTCATTTTCAATAGATAATATCTAACATTTTTTCATTTTCGTTTTTGGAAATTGAATAAAAACATGTAAAATTTGACCCGTAAGTTATAGTTAAAGCTTTATGATTTTTCATTTTGAAATTCTTTCACAAGAGCAAAAAAACTTCAAATTAGAGGTTGAATTAGCTGAAATTCACAGCTTTTTCGATTTCCACTCTATCATCCAAAAAAGTCTGGGTTACGAATCTCATCAGTTAGCTTCCTTCTTTATTGCAGATAAAAAAGGAATAAAAGAAAAAGAGATTTCTATGCTGGACCTTGGAATGAACGGAGGTGCTTATTATATAATGCAGAAAACTTCGCTCTCAAAATTAATTTACTCAAAAGGTCAGAAGCTAATATACACTTTTGATTTTTTAAACGATAGATCATTAATTATTGAACTAACAGATATTATTATGGAAAAGAATCTTAGTGAGCCGTTGGTCACGCTAAAACTCGGTGATACTCCCCAGCAGGTTTTAGGAGAAGATGTTGAAATAATAGATCAGGAATCTAACGATCTTCAGGATGATAAAACAAGCCTGCTTTTTGCAGAACTTGAGGATTATACTGAGATTTACGGAGAGATGGATGACTTCTAGAAAATTAAGACAAACTAAATTATTTTACCAGACTGCTCAATTATTTTGAGTGGTCTTTTTTTTTGACCTTTTTTATAATAGTGTTGAATCAATGCAAAAATATCTAATCGTTTTAACCGGACCAACAGGAATCGGGAAAACAAATACCGGAATTAAGCTCGCTCAACATTTTAATACCGAAATTGTCTCCGCAGATTCACGTCAGATTTATAAGGAACTTTGTATTGGAACAGCAGTTCCTTCAAAAAATGAATTGGAAGCGGTAAAACATCACCTAATTCAAACCATTTCTGTAAAAGAAAATTATAATGCCAGCCGATACGAACATGAAGCACTTAAAATAATTAACTCCTTGTTTGACAAACATGATGTTGTATTATTGGTAGGTGGCTCAATGATGTATATTGATGCGGTTTGCAAAGGTATAGATATTATGCCCGACGCAGATCCTGAAATCAGAAACTCCCTTAAAGAACAATTGGTAAAGGAAGGTCTTGAAAGTTTAAGATTTCAGTTAAAAAAATTAGACCCGGAGTATTATAGTAAAGTAGATCTTAAAAATCCAACCCGAATTATACATGCTTTGGAAATTTCTTTAATGACAGGAAAACCCTATTCCGGTTTTCGTTCGAATAAACAAAAAAAACGACCGTTTAACATTATTAAGATTGGTTTAAACTGTAACCGTGAAATTCTTCATCGTCGTATTAATCGAAGAGTGAATGAAATGGTTAATGCTGGTTTGGAAACAGAAGCCAGGCAATTTGCTTCGTTTAAGCATTTGAACTCGTTAAACACTGTAGGATATAAAGAGTTATTTTCATATTTTGACCATGATATAACATTTGAGAAGGCGACTGAACTAATTAAAAGAAACTCCCGCCGATATGCACGAAAGCAACTTACCTGGTTCAGACGAGACAAAGAAGTAAGATGGTTTGAGCCAACAGAAATTGACAAAATTATCAGCTATATCACTGCTCAAATAAAAACCAAATCAGATGAAAGGTAATTTTATAATCAGGGTGTATGGCATTGCTTTAAATAATAATAAGGAGGTTCTTATTTCTGATGAATTTCAACTGAATACCAAAATGACAAAATTCCCCGGTGGAGGTCTTGAGTACGGAGAAGGAATATTAGATGCACTTGAACGAGAATTCAGGGAAGAATGCAACGGTCAGGAGATAAAAAACGTTAAACATTTTTACACTACAGATTTTTATCAAAAAGCACTGTTTTTTGATAACACACAATTAATAGGTGTTTATTATACCTTGAAATTGGTAAAACCAATAAAATTTAAAATTTCTAAAAACAAATTTGATTTTGATAAGTATAAAAACGGAAATCAAAGTTTTAGATGGGTAAAAATAAAAACACTAAATAAGGATGATTTTACTTTTCCAATTGATAAATTTGTGGCAGAAAAACTAAAGCAAAATTACTTATGAGTGGATCAATGCCTGAAAACCTGTATGATTAAAATTTACTCAAACTTATTTTAACAAATTAAACCAGGAGCAATTTAAATCAGCATTTAAAAAGTATTTTGACATTCTGTTAAAAGTATAGTACTGATTTAAAAGTCGCCATTAAAAAATATTCGAATGAAACGAGCATGACAAATTTCTTGATACATATACAAGTTATTACTAACATGCGAGTTGCATCTTATACATTTGAAAACAAACAATTTTAATAAGATGAAAATAACTATTCTGGGACCTGCACATCCATACAGAGGTGGAATTGCGGCGTTAAACGAACGACTGGCAAAACAACTTGTTGATGAAGGGCATGAGGTAAATATTGTTTCGTTCACAGTTCAATATCCTAAATTCCTATTCCCAGGAAAAACACAGTTTTCTGAACAAAAAACAACATTTAATTTCCCAATAAAACGGGAAATAAATTCGGTTAATCCATTAAACTGGTTCAAAGTTGGATGGAAAATAAAAAAATCTAAACCTGAAATTGTAATCGTTCGGTTTTGGCTTCCGTTTATGGGTATGAGCTTAGGTACTATTTGTCGCTTGATTAAATTAAACCGTTATTCTAAAATTATATCAATTGCAGATAATATTATCCCTCATGAAAAAAGGCCGGGAGATAAATTTCTAAGCAAATATTTCATTGGAAGTATCGATGCATTTATAACCATGTCGGAAAGTGTACTCAACGACTTAACGCTGTTTAAATACAAAAAGCCAAAAATATTAACTCCACATCCTATTTATGATCATTATGGACCGATTGAATCACGGGAACAGGCACTTCTCAATCTGAACCTTTCAAAGGAAGACCGGTACATTTTATTTTTTGGATTTATTCGTGATTACAAGGGTCTTGATCTTTTAATAAAAGCTTTTTCCAATCCTTACTTTAAACCCAACAGAATTAAATTAATTGTTGCAGGAGAATTTTATGCCGATGAAACAAAATACCTGGATTTGTTAAAAGAGCTAAACCTGGAAGATGATATTATTTTGCATACCAGTTATATTTCCAACAAAGAAGTTCAGGATTACTTTAACAGTGCCGACATTGTTGCCCAGCCGTATAAATCAGCTACGCAAAGCGGAGTAACTCAAATCGGATATCATTTTAATAAACCAATGCTTGTAACAAATGTCGGAGGTCTTGCAGAGATTATACCACATATGAAAGTCGGGTATGTTGTTGAGCCTGATCCTGATGAAATTGCCAAAGCGTTGATTGATTTTTTCGAGAATGACAGACTGGAAGAATTTACCAAAAACCTGTTACAGGAAAAAGATCGTTTTAGCTGGGATAAAATGACCGGTGCCATAATGAAACTGGCAAATCAGGTAAAGAAAAAGAAAGCCGGATAGCGATACCAAAATTAATTTCTCACAAATTCCACGAATTTTATAGTCTACTCTGTTTTTATCCGGTAATTTTAAACTTTTAATAACTTATATCGTCTTGGTTTCCCAAAAACTTAATTTTGGCAATCTTGTTATTATTTTAAGAACCGGGAAGTTATAAAAAGAGTACTTTCATTAACTTTTGATATACTCTAACAAGCGTTTTAGTTTTTTTTGAAATATTCAATTTTCTGTGTAAACCAATAAATCATGAAATCAAAAAAGTAATATTTTTACAGGCACGAAAATTGAAGGAGAAATTATGTTGATTGTTAAGAAATTTATCGATAAAACTGTACTAACTGGAATTTAAAGTGCAACATTTTACAAAAGCAGAAATAAGACACATTGAAGATCGTTACGAAGATTTTATTAAAGAACTTCGCAACAAATTCGATGATGATCGAATTGATCGAATTGAGCGTGCATTTCGCTTTGCCAATGCTGCACACGAAGGCATTAGACGAAAATCGGGCGAACCATATATTATTCACCCGATTGCCGTGGCAAAAATAGTTGCTGTTGAAATTGGATTAGGTGCTACTTCAATTGTCGCTTCACTTTTGCACGATGTTGTTGAAGACACGGAATATCGTCTCTCAGACATCGAAAATATGTTTGGTGATAAGGTTGCCAGAATTGTTGATGGCCTAACCAAACTTTCAGGCGATTTTGATGCTAAACAAGCGCTCACCCTAAAAAAAATGTTGATGACACTTTCGGAAGACG
>CAJXZG010000120.1 GCA_913063265.1 uncultured Prolixibacteraceae bacterium
GTCGAGGCAGATGCTTTCAGATTAAAACCTGAAGATTACACGGAAGTATTTAACAGTGTAAAAGCATCCTATTTTTTGCATCCTTCTTTTACAACGCTTTTTGAAAAAGCATTTGCTGGCCTTTTAAGTTTCGATGCAAAATCGGTAAAAGGAGGAAATTTGAAAGAAGAAACAGACAATGGCAATATTTCGTTTTTAATCAAACACGTTGTAACAAAGTATAAATTACATGGCGAGATTTTAGACCTGGTTCTGCTTAAAATGCTTCACGATGCCTATTATTCAGGAGATTTTTCAAAAACCTCAATTGAAGGATTGATAAAAAACAAACGCTTTTCCAATAACAAAAGCAGTTTTATCAGAAATGCTTCAAATCATATTTCAGAGAAGATTACACATTTGGCTGAAGAAACCGTTGCTCCCCCTGTTTGCCTGACAAACAACAAAGGGGAAAAGGTTTGCACCAATAAAAATACTGACAAATTCAAATACCTGGTTTTTGCCGATATTGATATGATGATTTGTCGTGAGCACCTTAAATACATGGAAAGTGTAAATCAAAAATTTGAAAAATACCTGGATATTTATGTAATACTCAGAGACACGGATATTGAGGAAATTAAAAAATTTTTGGAGGAGAACAAGATTCCGGGAGAAATTATGATTGACAAAAACAATTCTTTTATCGAGAGTTACAAAATCCGATCATTCCCTCAATGTTACTTGTTGGATGAAAACCACACAGTAGTTTTTACCGATACCAAAGCTCCACTGGATGGTTTTGAACAACAATTTGGAACGTTTCTGAGAATGGAGTTATTTCAGAGACTAAGGGATCAGAAGTAGAACTTATTGCAATTCTTTTATCAATTCAACAAGTTTTGAATGAATTTCACTTCGGGAAATTAGTAAATGATTTCCTACTCCATCCCAGGGTTTTCCATTCCAGTCAGTAAAAACGCAACCGGCCTCCTGAGCAATACAGATACCCGCAGCAAAATCCCAGAGTTCATCGCCAGAACAAATAAAAGCATCCACATTTCCGTTGGCGATATAACAAAGTTCCAATGCTGTGGTTCCCAGTTTCAGAATATTATAATCCAATGCCAATCGGCTTGAGATCTCTTTAAATTTATTTCTGTCGATTTTATCATATCCATGATTTAAAAATACCGATGGAATATATTCTGTATCGAATTCAGGTAAAACGATTTTTTTGTTATTGCAATATGCGCCCAAACCTTTTGCAGCATAGTATTCTTTGTTGTTTACAGGATCAACAATAACACCAACCAAGGATTGGTTTTCATTCATCAATCCTACTGATACTGCAAAAAATGGAAGGGATCGTGCAAAATTATTGGTGCCATCCAAGGGATCAATCACCCATTTTGGTCCTTTGTTTTGATTGATTGTTCCACTCTCTTCACTTAATATTTCGTAATCCGATTCAGATGATAAAACCTCGATAATTGCTTTTTCTGCTGACAGATCAATTTCGGTAACCAATCCTTTTTCATTGTCTTTTACGTTTGATTCATTTGATTTACCAAAATGACCTTTAACAATTTCAGCCCCGGCCCGGGCAGCTTTTAAAGCAATTTCTAAATATTTATCCATCCCTTTCATAGAATCTGGAAGATACGCCAAAAAACTCTTTCCAAAGTTCCGGACTTTGAAAAAGGTGAAATTATTTAAAAGAATCTTTAAATCTCAGGAGCATTTTTTAAAAGATACTCTTCAGCTTCAACATTCCACAAACCTTTGGTTTTAGCAACCAAATTTGCCAGTTCAGCATAAAAAGGATCGGTTTTACCCAGTTTTTCAAAATCGGCAATTGCAGTTAACGAAAGATTTTTATGGGTATAAACCAGTTTTTTCCCTCCGGGAACGTTGGGTAAATCAAGTGTTGTATCAATAACTGAATTTAGACCACCGATGTGGGTTACCAAACCTGCGGGATCAAGTCCCTTGCCCATACATTCAAGCGCTTCCACCATGTCGTCGTTATTTCCACCGGATGTTCCAACGATATGAGTATAGGCATAATGCACATTGTAAAAATTCATTTTTGCCGAAAATTCGGTATTTGACGGACCGGCGAAGAAATTCAAGCATCCGTCGAATCCCAGAATTGCATCTCCTTGTTCAACGACAGGGGCAACTGGTGCAAAAACAAATACATCATTATAACCTGTACCACCGGAAAGCTCTTTTAGTGCTGCAACCGGGTCTTCAACATTCCCTGTATTTAAATAAACGAGTTCAATGCCTTTCTCTTTTGCCCATTCTACCGGGAAAATATATTTGGCCCAATCCAGACGAGCCTGGTCAATATCAGTAATTACAAGTAATGAAGGTTTACGATCTTCGCGGTTTACCACATAATTAATTGCTGCCAGGCCCATCGGTCCAACTCCGGCAAGAATAGCCATTTTCCCACCATCAACAATTTCCATTTGATGTACGTAAGATCCGGCTTTAGTATGATAATTGGCATGCATGGCTCCAATAACACAACTCAGTGGTTCTGCCAATGACGCCGGATAAAATCCCGGGCCATCGTAGGCCAATAAACAATCCTGCTCCAATACATCTTTTGGAATAATTACATAGGTTGCATCGCCACCGATATTTGGATAAGTGTATCCCGGTGCACTCAGAACTCCCAGTGGACCATCTTCATAATAAATTGCAGGTTGAATAGAATATTTTTGCCCCGCTTTAAATTTATCTTGCCATTTTGAACCCACTTCCACTATTTCTCCACTAAACTCATGTCCGATAATAACCGGATTTTCCGCTACATCATTTGGAACTCTTTTATGATCTTCTCCCTGTGTTGCTGCTTTGTAACTCGACATACATATACTGTCGCTAACTACTTTTGCCAATATCTCATCATCTTTGATTTGCGGAAGTTCAAACTCTTCCAGTCGCAAATCTTTTTTCCCGTATAATCTTACTGCTTTTGTTTTCATTCTTTTAAGATTTGAGTAGTGAGATTTTGAGTATTGAGAGCTTTCCATCTTTCTCTATCTTTTACTCACTACTAATTACTATCTACTCACTACTTTTCTAATTCAACATTATCTGTCCCCCACTAACCGGAATGGCCTGTCCTGTTTCGTTTTCCTGATCAATGGCATAAAAAACAGCTTTTGCCACGTCTTCAGGAGAACAACCTTTCCCAAGCGGAACCTGTGCCAGATAAAACGCTTTTACATCTTCAATGGTTTTTGCTCCGGGAACTTTTCCGGCATTTAAATATTGCACAAACAAACCATTTTCAGGATCGCTCCATAATGGTCCTTCGTAAAAATTCCCAGGACAAATGGAGTTTACTTTTATTCTGTCGGGCGCCAGTTCGAGTGCAAACGACTGGGTTAAACCAATTCCTCCAAATTTTCCACCGGCATAGGCAAAGTTTTTCTTACTTCCGGCCAAACCCGATTTTGAGTTAATTTGAATTACATCGGCATACAGGGAAACATTGTATTTATTCTGCAATTTCATAACGGGCGAAGCAGCCTTCACACAATAGAAATAAGCGTTGTAATTGATTTTAGTTACCAAATCAAAATTTTCAGGTGTCATTTCATCCAGACCTCCGGCTCGTAAAATACCTGCATTACTTACAAAAACATCTAATCCACCAAATTCACAAACCGTTTGATGTATTAGGTTTTTTAACGAATCCTGATCTGCTACATTGGTTTGTACAAAAAGGGCCCGACTGCTGTTTTTTATTTCGTTAAACGAGGCAGCAGTTTTAACACCAACTTCTTTGTTAAGGTCGGCAACCACGATATTTGAACCGTTTTCTTTCATTATTCGGGCAATGCCTTCGCCAAATCCCTGTGCAGCACCGGTAACAATTGATATTTTATTTTCCACTCGACCGGCTGCAGCTCCTGCAGCAACTTTACGACGATAATTTTCAACTTCCCATGTATCGATAAAATTTATCTGTTCAGGTGTCATAAAATGCTGTCCCCCAAAAGATTCAGATAACCATGAAATTTTCATGGCATCTTCAAAAACTTCTTTAATTGTATTCGACTGAGCAGCATTATCACCAATCGAAAGCATTCCAATTCCTTTTATCAATACAACTTTTGGAGCATATCCATTGTCGGCAATAAATCTTTCAAATTTAGTTTTGAACGCTTCGATGCTTGCTTCCGATGAAGAAACTTCATCAATATAAATGTATTTCGATTTGCAATAAACTATTAAATCAGGAGTGAATGGATAACTTATTCTTTCAAACGATTCTGCTGAATTATTAAAATTATCTACCAAAACTGAATTTGTTACTTTTATGGTTTTTAATCCTTCGGTTGAAACAATAGACCGGATTGCCGGAACTACCTCGGTAACATGTTCAGCAACTGGCAGAATGGTTTCGTCAACGGGCTTTACAACTGCCTTTTCGATATTGGCAATAATTTTATCATAAATAGTTTTTATTTCTTCTGTGGTATCGGCACTTACAAAAATGCCATGATTTTGCAGAAGAATTACCTGCGGATCATAACCTTTTTCTGCCCTGAATTTTACGATTTTTGTTTCAACCGTTTTAAACAGAATGTAACCCGGATCTATATATGGAATATAAATTGCCTCGTCGCCAAAAACCGCTTTAACCATTTCTTCGGCATTGTTGCTACACATAATTCCATTAACAGCAGTCGGGTGCAAGTGCACCACAAATTTATAATTAATGGCATCGTGAAAAGATGTTTCTACCGATGGACGTTTACCTTTTGTTATTGTTGCAAGAGCAAGATCATCTTTAATTTGACTTTCCCGCTCAAATGGATCAGAACTATATTCATTTTCTGAAATCTTTCCTAATTTCTGACGATCCATCACTGCAAATCCTTCTTCACCAATGGTCGCCAATGCAAATCCGCTTGCTTTTATCCAAAGTTTATCTTCTGTTTTAAAAGAAGTATTTCCTCCTCCGGCAATTACGTACTCTTTTTGGCTACCGTAATGCCTCGAAATGTTGATTAAATCCTTAACTCCCTGATTCATTTATATATTTTTTTCACCGTACTTAAGTATGGTGCTAAATTATTATTCTAAAAACTTTGCAATCACCGCTTTGCCCAATTCCACGAAATAATCTTTCTCATCGATTTTAGCGGTGCCGTCTTTCAAATAACCTTCTTCACTTTTAGCTTTTAAATATTGATGTGCTGCAATTACAGCTGTTCCCTCATAATTAATTTGTTTCATCTCATCATCAAGATCAACACCACCTCCGCCATAAACTTTTACGGGATCGAGTTTTGGAGTATTATGTTCGGTTCCAAAAGTGATTACAAAACCTTTTTCGTTGAAATACTTTACAAAATTCCTGAAAATTTTATAATTGTTTCTTGCAGGAATCAATTCAATACTAAAAACATTTTTACTTTTTAAGGTTTCCAATAATTTTCCCTTATCTTCTTCGTAGTCGGTATAGTTTTCATCACCAAAATCCAGCAAAACCGGATAACACGGAATTCCTCCTGCATCAATAATCAATTCCATCACTTCATCCAGAGAAAGAAATGCTTTCGGATCTTCGGGAACAAATGCCGCACCTCCCGATTTTAAGAGATTTCCCCGAATTTCATTTTCCAATCCGGCATTATCTCCGATGGCTGATTTGATTTCTTTACCATCGAAAATTTTATTGAAAAGAGCTGCTCGTCCCAAATCGGTCTTTTCTTTTTCAAAAACGGCAATTCGAACGGCTTGTGCAATATGTCTTTCTCTGAATAATCCTTTGGCGATTTTGTTTTGCACTTCTTTGGCTTCAAATTGAATGTCAAATTCTTTTTCAGAAAAGTAAACATTCAGTTTGTCTATCATTTCATAGGTTTGACGATTACTTTCGGCAATTAGATTTTTAATCTTTATGGCCGATTTCTCGCTCATTTGACCAGGTTGACAAAGCCCTTTTCCACTAAAATAAGTCCGGCCAGGATTGCTCGGGTCGTTTACTCGAATGCCGGCTTTTTGTAAATCATTTTGCAATCCCATAAACTCTATGTTGAATAATGGGAATACTTTGTTTTGAACTGCCAGTTCTGCAAACTCATCGTAACCGTCTGTGGTGTAAAAATCGTTTATTCCCAAAACACTAACATTCTCTTCTTTAGCCATTTGAAAAGCCTGAACAATTTCAGAAAAAGCACTAAAAGAATGAGGAGTATGAATATGTCCGTTAATGTTTGGAAGTTCTTTTTGAGGTTGTTTTTTGAACCATCTTAATAATTCTTCCGAATTTGGGAAGCCTGAATATATGCTTTTATTCATTTCGTATATACTTTTAATTTTCAATGGTAAATCTGTCTTTCTTAAAAGCGTATTTTGTTTTTAATCCCTAACCTTACTTCATTCAGATTTTCTCCTCAGTTAGCAGAGAAAATGTACCTGGAAGAAGCGGCGAAGATTAAAAACTGTTAATTTACCTGAACCTTTTCAAGGCCAAATTAACAAAAGAGAAGATATTGGGCTGTCCTTTGGTATCCTGTTTACAGGGTCAAAAACAGCTAAAATTTGGAACGATTTTTGTTGTCAAAGACGGCATATTAAACAGTTTGATAATTTATCTGTTTGTAAATAAAAACTTAAAAAAAACTACAATGAAAAAAATTATTTACCTGTTTTTTGTTTTGGCTTTGATTTCCTGTCAATCGGGAAATAAAAAGCAGCAAGAAGAAAAAACTGAAATTAAATCTGCTGAAGTAGTTGAAACGACCATTAACATTGGAGGCATGCATTGTGATATGTGCGTTACATCAATAGAAAAAGGTGTAAATGAACTCGAAGGAATTGTATCATTGGAAGTAAGCCTGGAAGATTCAACTGCGGTGGTTTCATTTGACAAATCAAAACTTGAGCAATCGAGTATTGAAAAGGCAATTGAAAAACGGGGGTATACAATAAAAACAGAAATGTGAACGTATTAAAGATTAAACAACTGACAATCAATTAAAAAAACAACAAATTACAATAAATATTAAGGTTTTTTACTCGTTTTTTTATAACTTGTAAAACGATAGAAAAAAACAACTCAGACAGAAAGCTATGAACAAAAAAATTAAACAAAACGAATTTCTCACCACCGAACAGGGACCGATATGGACTGTAAAGGTGCAGGTTTATTCGTATTTACTGGAAGGTTCCCATGTAAAGGAACTTCACAATAAACGATGGAAAATTAAGGAGATTTTAAATTAGCAGCTGAGCCGTTCTGAAATTTAGAGTGGCTCTTTTTTATCTTGTTTGACCAACAATAACAACTCTTGGAGGTGGCAGAAAACCATATTTTAATACTCTTTCCCTAAATATTTTAATCTCAGGCTTAAACCGCTCATATTCAGGAAAGTGTTTTATTTTTTCAAGCATCAACTTCATTTTTTCAATCCGCTCTTCCAAAATTTCAGCATCTTCATGCTGCACAGATTTTACAGAATTTTCGAAATATTGTTTTATATCGATTCCTGAATCTCTAACCATTTCAATAATTTCTTCTTTTTTAAAAGTTTCGTTATGACTTATTCCAATAAGTCTGTCAATTTTACTTCTAAAATGGTGATACATTTTATGTGTTTCCTGGGCTTCATTCAGATTATCACTAAATAATTCATTTACAACAATCCATCCATTGGGTTTTACCACGCGCTGAATTTCAGTTAAAGATTTTTTTACATCGGGAACATGATGTAATGCCATTGAGATACTTGCCAAATCAAATATGCTGTTTTCAAAATTAAGTTTCTCCGCACTCATTTCTTTAAAGGTAACTTCCAGATATCTTTCTTTTGCCTGTATCAGAGATTCTGTATTTGGATCAACTCCTGTAATTTCAGCGTCTGAAAAAACTTCTTTCAGGACAGTAACAAAATCTCCTGTTCCTGTTCCAACGTCCAGTATTGCTTTAATTTTTATATCCTTAAAAAAATCGATTAGTTTTTCCATTGTTGTTTTTATATTAAAAGTAAAAATGCTGAAAGTGCCGTAATTATAATTACAAACGTTCGGTATAATTTATCCGAGAATTTTTTAACCAGCCACACTCCTAAAAAAGCTCCTGCAGCAATTCCGGGTAGTAGCAATAAATCAAGCGTTAAGGTCTTCCATGTTATAGTTTCCCAAACAAAAATATGTAAAGGAAATTTTGAAAAGTTTACAATCATAAAAAACCATGCACTGGTACCAATAAAACTGTTTTTAGGTAAATGCATTGCCAACAGATATATGGCAAAAATCGGGCCGGCTACATTACCAATCATTGTGGCAAAACCTCCCAGAACTCCCATTGTCGCAGCAAACCACCAGGTGTCAGGAAAAAGGTTTTTTCCTTTATTCCTGTCTTTTAACAACATCAGTGCAATACATACAAAAACAAGAATTGCTATGATATTTTTAAACCAGATATCGTTTACTACTTCTCCAACCCACAGCGCGATTCCAATACCAACAAAAGCCCATGGCAGCAATTTCCATAAGTATTTCCATTCCGCATGTCTGTGATAATAACCAACACCAAACAAATCGGCCATCATTAACATAGGAAGCAAAACTCCTGTTGAAGCTTTACCTCCAAATATGATAGCCAAAGTTGGAACGACAATAAGAGATACACCCGGAACGCCAACTTTTGACATGCCAATAAACATGGCACAAGCATAAAAAAGCAACCACTGAACTATTGTGAAATCAAAATCCGGCATAAAACAGATTTGTCAGGTTAAACTAATTTTTCTTCAAGTTCGACGAGTTCTTTCTCATCAATGTTTTGAAACCACTCTGACATTTTTCTTTTGGCATTTTCTTCTACCTCCGGAGTTATCATTGACGAAACCTGGTTTATTGCAAAAATCAAAACACCGAGGTCATCGGAAAAACCTATTATTGGCGTTAAATCAAAAATGGCATCAGTGGGTAAAATAAAATATCCCAGGGATGCTACAATTAACACTTTTGATTTTACACTTACCGACTCATCCAGCATTGCATAGTATAAAAGTAAAACTGCGTAAATCACTTTAGCCCCGGCGTCTTTAGAAAATTTCCTGATTTTCTTCCACAGTGATGATTCGGAATAGTATTTTGAATATTCTCCCTGCATAATCATAGATTTAAGAAGTTTTTAGATGCTGTTCAAATTGCACTAAACAACTTCATCATTATATTCGAGTTGATAACTTCCGTAAATATCAACAATTTTATTTAGTATTTCATCTACCTCAATCCTGGTTTCAGCTCTCAGCAGTTTTATTTTTAATTCCCTGAAATTTGGTAATCCCGGGAAATATTTTGCAAAATGTCTCCGCATCATTAAAATTCCAGCATACTCATTATCCCGCCATTCGAAATTCATCTCCATTTGTTCGCGCAAAACTTCAACCACCTCCGCAACCGATGGTGAAGGCAGTAATTCCCCTTTTTCCAGAAAATGTTTTACCTCTTTAAACAGCCATGGCCTGCCAATCGCTCCTCGTCCAATCATCAAGGCATCAACACCTGTTTCATCCAAATATTTTTTGGCCTTTCGTGCACTTGTAATATCTCCGTTACCAATAATTGGTATTTTAATTTTAGGATTGTTTTTTACTTCTCCAATTAAAGTCCAGTCTGCACTTCCGTTATACAGTTGTTCCCGTGTCCGCCCATGAATAGCCAGTGCTGCGACTCCGGCGTCCTGCAATCTTAATGCAGCTTCCATAACGGGCTTATCTCCTTCAGTCCAACCCAGTCGGGTTTTGGCCGTTACCGGTAATTGTACCGCTTTTACAATCTCTGCCGTCATCTGTTGCATTTTCGATAAATCTTTCAGCATAGCTGCTCCAGCGCCATGCCGAACAATTTTTTTCATCGGGCATCCAAAATTTATGTCTATAAAATCCGGTCCTGCTTCTTCAGCAACTTTAGCAGCATGAACCATAGAGTCGATGTTATGACCATAAATCTGTATGGCCACAGGCCGATCGAAATCAAAAAGTTTCATTTTTTCTTTTGTCTTTTTAATATTTCGAATTAAGGTCTCAGAAGATATGAACTCGGTGTACATTACATCGGCTCCAAACTTTTTACACATCCACCGGAAAGATTTATAAGTTACATCTTCCATGGGAGCCAAAAAGAGAGGAATACCTTCTATTTCCAGATTACCTAACTTCATTTTTCGATTTTGACAAGTAATACATACTTTAAACAATCATTTAAAACCAAAGATGTTCAACTAAAAATTTGACGCCCATAGCAATTAATATGATGCCGCCCAATATAATGGATTGATGACTTCGTTTTGCCGGGATATTTTTACCGAAAAGCATTCCAAGCATTGAAGCAATAAATGTTACACTGCCTATTACAATTATCGGTAAAAGTATTGGCACTTCAAGAAAACCATAACTTAATCCAACCACAAGCGCATCAATGCTGGTAGCAACGGAAAGACCGATTAAAACCCTCAGTTTTAAAGGATCAAATTTTTTAAGGACACCTTCAGGTTTTATACCTTCTATAACCATCTTAACACCAACTACAGACAATAAGCCAAAAGCAATCCAGTGATCGATTGAAGAAATTAAATCGTGAATTGTTTTTCCAAAAAACCAACCAATTACCGGAAACATTGCCTGAAAAAATGCCAGAGAACCGGCAACCAAAACTGCCTGCTTAAATTTTATCTCTTGTTTCATCAAGCCACAAGACACTGAAACAGCAAAAGAATCAAAACTTAATCCGACTCCTATTAATAGAAATGTGATGAATTGTGTAAGAGTCATATCATTAAAAACCGCAAAAATAAATATTTCGTAGAAACATAAGTAAGAAAGATAAAAGTCTGAGAAGAAATAATCATTCCTTTTGTTATAAATTTGATATTCATTCGTCTCTATTAGCAAATGACATCAGAAGAGTTTAAAAATAAGATTATTCCATTTGCCACAAAGCTGTATCCAATGATATTCAGGATACTTAAAAATGAAGAAGAAACCCGTGATGCATTACAGGATTTAATGCTAAAACTATGGGATAAAAGAAAAGAACTGGACAAATGCAACAATCTGACTTCTTATGTTATAACAGTGGCTAAAAACTACAGTTTTGATTTGTTAAAAAAGAAACGTCCAAGGGCAATTGGAGAAAAGGAAGAATACAGAATCTTAAATATCGAAGAAGACGGTTGCGACCAGGACAACAGAGAGAAATACGAGCATGTACATAAGGTAATCGAAAAATTGCCGGAGAAGTATAAAACCGTAATCAGGATGAGAGATATTGATGGTTTTTCTTTCGATGAAATAAAGGAAATGACAGGATTTGAAATAACCCATTTAAGGGTGATTTTGTCGAGAGCAAGAACCAAAGTGAAAAATGAAATTGAAAAAATTTACGATTATGAAGATACAGGAAGATTTGCTAGATAAATATTACAGGGGGGAAACATCAGAAGCTGAGGAAAAAGAAATTAAAGAATGGTTCGCAAAGGATAAAACAGAATCAGTGGAAAAGGATATGTTTGCATATTTTCAAAATGAAAATAATGTACCTGATAATTTGGAAGAGTCTCTTTTTAATTCTATTCAGCAAAATAAAAGAAAACAATTCAAAACCAGATTTATAAGCTTTGTTTCTGCAGCTGCAGTATTACTGGTAATTCTAAGTGCTTATCTCAACATACAGTCAACAAAAAAAGCAAATTTGGAAAATCAGTTCCTTGTAATGGAAACAGCTTTATTCCAGGTTTCAGAAAGTATTCAACCGCAGGAAAGTGAAGAAATGCTTGTCCTGTGGGTCGATAATGATATTGAGATTATAGTGAATTGAAAAAAGTTGGAAGTCAGAAAACAGAAGTGGGAAAATGAAAGATGACTTTGGTAAAAAAGCAATTTAAAAAGTAAAAATATTAGCACATATAAAAACAAAAAATCATGAAACAGTTTATTTTAATAATTACAATGTTGGTTACATTTCCTGTATTTGGTCAGGATTCTGAATTATTCAAACAGCTAACAGATCAGTATTCTGACAATGAAGGATTTAGCGCCAGCTTATTAAGCAGCGATATGTTCGATCTTTATCTAAAGAAAAAGAACCTTGATGATTCATCGCCGGTATATGCTGCTTTAAAGAGTCTTAAAAGTATAGTTGTGGTATCGCAAAGTAATGTGAAAACCAGCATGAACAGCACGGGTGCCTCAGCAATTGTATCCTCAGAAGGAAGCCAGATACATGAAAAAATTCTGGATTATTACAAAAAGAACAATTTTACACTATTTAAAACCGAAAAAAGAATGGGTGAAGACATTAAGGTTTATGTAAACAAGAGGGATGATAAAATAGCGTCTCTGGCTTTGATCACCAATTCATCGGCTTCGACAAATCTGGTTGAATTACACGGCGATATTGACCTTAAGAATGTTTCAGAACTAAGCAAAGCCATTAATTTAAGAGGGCTTGAAAACCTTTACAAACTTGACAACAATAGTTCATATTACGGAGTGTATCCATCCGGGGCTTATTCGCAGGCACATATAGATGAAATGATTGCCCGACAAAAAGAGATGTACGAAAAACAACATCAACTTACAGAAGAACAACGTCGGATGATAGAATTAAAAGCCCAGGAAATGGCTGAAAAACAGCGTGAAATGGCTGAAAAATATGGACGTGAACCAATCTTTTTAAGTCACCCTGGTGACACAAATACAGTTTTCTATATTGATGGCAAAAAAGTAAAACCGGCTGAGATGAAATCAATTCTACCCGATGATATTGAAAGTATAGAAGTAAACAAGCCCAAAAAAGATAATGGTAAAACAACCATTAAAATTAAAACCAAATAAGCGTAAAATTATAGCATACAAAAGAGGCTGTCAATGAATATTGACAGCCTCTTTTGTATTACCAATGAGAATTCTGTCTCATTTGGTTTTTTAACCATTTAACTAAACACTTTATTATTCGTTTACAGAATACTTGGAATAAGTAATTATTAACTTAATTCCGGTAGCACTTGTACTTCCTTTTATTACAGCCCTGTTTGCCTGATTATTTTTTTGCGCCGGAGTAAGGTAAAATCCAAGGTTTTGAGCATCACCATCTATAATTCTTTGCAAATGTTGGGTAATTGTAAACCGGTAGGTATAATCAGAATTTAATCCTCCCCCGTAAAATGCCGGATTAAAGACATAATCAACCGGTAAACGTTCAGCCCCCGTTGAATCAACCACTGTAAACAACATTTGCGCCGGTGGAGGAAACTTGTGTACCTGCGATGCTGTTGTGTCTATCTGGAATACCAACTCTGCTTTATTTACACCGATATTAACCGAATCTCTCCATGAAGATAGCTCATCGATTAAAATCCTTGATTTCAGGCCGCCTGTTGCCTGCACATAAACCTGTGAATCCTGCACGGCCTCAGAGTTAAGGTTATCGTAAAACGGTGTTTGCGTATAATCGTGTACTATTCGATTTACTCTTGCACTAAAATTTGAAATGATATACGGATTATACAATGCAGAATCCCCGCCCAGCTCACTTTTAAGCGAATCGTTATGATAAAAAAGGGCTAATGCAGAACCGTCGAAATTTCCACGTTGCAACAATTCAAGTGACAATATCGTACCTCCCTGCTGATCAACCTTTTCAGATTCGATTAACAAACCTTTAAAATATTCAAGAAATACATCGTTATTAACCATATCAAGAGAATCGGCACTAATAAGTTTTTCCGCCAATGACATATCCAGCGGAATTTTAATTAACTGATAAAATGTATCCTGAGAAGTTGAATCCAGTCGAATTCTTGGTGTATATTCATATTCTCCCAGTAATTTATCATACGCCATTGATTTTAAATCGACATCCTGCTGATAAATCGCATCAGGATCAAGCCCATCCTTAAGTTCGTAAACTCTGAATTTTTGAGGTGTAATCGTATCACCATAAATAATTCGATAATATAAATATAAGGTTATTGAATCAGCAGTAGCGTTATACCTGAAATCAGGAAATCCAAATAACCTGTACTGGGTTGCAAAATCTATGGTTGTATTTCCAAACAATGAATCGGTAAAACTTCCAAGCAAACTACTTGATGCCTCGTCAGTACGAATTGAATCTTCAGAAAAAGTGTATGACCTGGTTTCCTGAATTGTATTTCGAACGGATATCAAATCTCCATCAGGAAGCACTTCCACACCGATACTGCTTTGTTCTTCACAACCTGTTAAGACTATTAAAATCAAGGTGATAAAGATTAACCAATGATTTATATAATTGTTTTTCACTTATTTTAAAGCTTAATAAATTTTAATGTTTCTGATTCCTGAATTTTTTTACAAACCTACCAAAATTAAGATGATATCAAATTTTGCAGGAAAGTGATTTTTGATCTTTTAATCTAAAATTTGATTTTTTAACAACCCCGGTTAAAATACCTTCTCATAAAACTCATTATAAGCGTCGATATATGTTTCCTTGGGCTGATAATCCAGGAACAACTTGTCAGTTGATTTGATATAGGTTTTAACATCGGTATTTATCGATTCAGTGCCTTGAATTACAGCATCCGAATAATCAATCCCGAGTTTACTCACATTTACATAACTTGGCTCTTG
>CAJXZG010000121.1 GCA_913063265.1 uncultured Prolixibacteraceae bacterium
GCAGGGAAAAACAGGAGCATATTTACTTTTTTTTGGTTCCATTGTTTTAGCCCTGGCTCTTCGGGTTTATTATTCTGCTAAAAGCAAAATAGAAGAACCCGATGAAAAACTGGAAAATGAAATTACCAGTCGAATATTGGCCCAAAAAGGAATAATTATAGTTGGTGCTTCGATTATGTTACTTGCTGTGCTTGCATCGTTTGCAACTGTGAATTATTTAAATAAATATGATGCTGATGCAGAATTAGCTGAAGCCGAAGTAACAAAACAGGAAGAAGGGATTGAGATTATCGAGGTTGGTAAAAATCCTCAAACTGCAGTTTCAGATTCCGCATTATCTGCAAATGAATCCGATTCAGAAACTCTGCCAGAAACAATTTCAGAAGAATCACAAACGGAAAATATTACAGAAGCAGTTGTTGAAGAAAAAGTAGAAGAAAAACAGAAGCCGAAACAAGCTTCTCAATCGACTGGTTTAACATTATCCAATCTTAAAAAGAATCACAATTCTTTCCGCGGACCACTTGCACAGGGAATCATTTTTCATAAGAATATTCCAACAACATGGGATGGTTCAGCCGGAACCAATGTTTTATGGAAGGTCCCCATTCCTAAACATGGCTATAATTCACCGGTAGTTTGGGGTGATAAAGTTTTTGTTGCAGGTGCCGATAATGCAAGTCGCGAAGTTTATTGTTTCAACAGAAATGATGGCAAATTGCTTTGGACAGGAGTTGCAGATAATATTAAGGGATCGCCGGCCAGTCCGCCACGTGTAACAGAAGACACCGGACTTTCTGCCCCTACACTAACAACAGACGGCAAGGCTGTATTTGCAATTTTTGGTACCGGCGATGTAATTGTATTCGACATGAATGGCAAACGATTATGGGCAAGAAATCTTGGTGTGCCTGATAATCATTATGGGCATTCATCTTCATTAATTACCTGGGATGGAAAATTATTGGTACAATATGATACAAACCGGGGAGCGAAAATTATTGCATTAAATAATCAAAATGGTGAAACAGTATGGGAGACAAATCGTGATGCCAAAATATCATGGGCCAGTCCGGTTCTGGCTGAGGTTGACGGAAAAATGCAAATTATCCTCACCTCAGACCCTATTGTTGCAGGATATGATATTGAAACCGGTGAAGAACTATGGCAAACAGATTGTATGATGGGAGAAGTTGGTCCATCGGTTGGATTTTCTGATGGAGTTGTTTTTGCTGCCAACGAGTATGCACGTCTGGTTGCAATTAATCCTGGTGATGGTTCCATAATTTGGGAGAATGACGAATATTTGCCGGAAGCAGCCAGTCCGTTAGCTCATAATGGATTATTGATTATAGCAACCAGTTACGGTGTTTTGGTTTGTTACGATACCAAAACCGGTGAACAATACTGGGAACATGATGTCGGCACTACCTTGTATGCATCGCCTTTACTGGCTGATGGAAAACTTTTTATGATGGATAACGACGGAGTAATGCGAATATATGAATTCTCGACGGAGATGAAATTAATTAGTGAAAATGAATTAGGTGAAATAGCCGGTACAACTCCTGCATTTATGGATGGCCGAATTTATATTCGTGGAGAAAACCATCTATTTTGTATAGGAAAATAAAATCTAAAATTTCAATGTTCAAATCACAAATAAATCTCAATATTCAAAAAATTAAATTCTAAATTGGCAGAAAAACTGGCGATTCGAATATTGGATTTTGGTTATTATTTGTTTTTTGAGTTTTGATATTTGGTACTTAAAACTATGAACAATAATTTTCAATATATAGATAAACTCATTCAGGATAAGGGCTCGACAAAAAAAAGCCTCATCCCAATTCTTCAGGCTATTCAAAAAGAATATAATTACCTACCTGAAGAAGCCCTTAAATATCTTGCTGAAAAATCAGAAATTACAGCTTCCGAGATTATTGGTGTAGCCAGTTTCTATTCACAATTCCGCATGAAACCTGTAGGCGAGCATATGATAAAAGTATGTGTTGGAACGGCGTGTCATGTAAAAGGAGCAGGATTGGTTTACGATGCTTTTCGCAGGGAGTTTAATTTAAGCGAAAACAACGACACCGATGAAACCGGAACCTATACCCTTGAAAAAGTAGCTTGTTTGGGTTGCTGTACACTAGCACCTGTTGTTCAAATTGACGACACCACATACGGGCATGTTGCACCCGACCAGGTTGGCCAAATTGTGGAAGATTTTGAAAGTCTGGGAGACAAAAAAGGATCTAAAAAAGCCCGAAAAGCAGATGGTTCTAAAATACAAGGTGAAATCAGGATTGGGCTGGGATCTTGCTGTGTGGCAAGCGGAAGTAAGGAAATTGAGGAGGAAGTGGAAAGTGTGGTTAACGAAAGTGGCATGCGCGTAAAACTAAAACATGTAGGTTGTGTGGGCATGTGTCATCAGGTTCCCCTGGTTGAAATTGTTCCGAACGAAGGTGAAGCAACTTTATATGCCAAGGTAAAACCGGAGGATGTAAAAAATATTGTAGAAACGCATTTTGAAGCTCCCGGGTTAGTAACTCGTTTAAAGAATAAACTTTTTAATGCGGTAGAAACAATTCAAACCGACAGGAACTGGGAAGGTGTGCAGCGCTATGAGATTAGCATGCGGGAAAAACCCGTTGCTTCATTTTTAGGCAAACAAGTGCCCATTGCTACTGAATTCAGGGGAATTATAAATCCATTGGATATTAAAGAATACCTTAAACGGGGAGGATTTGAATCTCTTAAAAAGGTTTTAAACAAGATGTCTACGGATCAGGTTATCAATGAAGTAAAAAACAGCGGCATACGTGGAAGAGGGGGCGGAGGATTTCCAACCGGTATAAAATGGGAACTGGTAAAAAAAGAGGACAGCGAAATAAAATACCTGATTTGCAACGGTGATGAAGGAGATCCCGGAGCATTTATGGATCGAATGCTATTGGAATCTTACCCATATCGGGTTATTGAAGGAATTATTATAGCAGCCTATGCTACCGGAATTCATCATGGTTATTTTTATATCCGTGCCGAATATCCCCTTGCTGTCAAAAGAATCAGGGAAGCCATAAAAATTTGTGAAGAACGAAACTATCTTGGAGAAAATATTTTAGGAAGTGGTTTTAATCTGAATTTACAAATTTATGAAGGTGCAGGTGCTTTTGTTTGTGGCGAAGAAAGTGCATTGATTGCTTCCATAGAGGGTAATCGTGGATTCCCGAGAATAAGACCACCGTTTCCTGCAGAGAGTGGGCTTTGGGGTAAACCAACATTGGTGAATAATACTGAGACTTTTGCTCAAATCTCATACATTTTACGCGAGGGTTCAGAAACCTTCAAAAATATTGGCCAGGGAAAAAGTACCGGAACCAAAGTGTTTGCCCTTGCAGGAAAAATTGCCAGGGGTGGTCTAATTGAAGTTCCTATGGGAATTTCGATAAAACAAGTGATAGAAGAAATTGGAGGAGGAATTGCCAACGGAAGAAAGTTTAAGGCAGTCCAGATTGGTGGCCCGTCAGGGGGATGTATTCCTGCTGAACATGCAGATACTCCCATTAACTTTGAATCATTAA
The DNA here is from genome assembly GCA_913063265.1 of uncultured Prolixibacteraceae bacterium. Taxonomy (GTDB): domain Bacteria; phylum Bacteroidota; class Bacteroidia; order Bacteroidales; family Prolixibacteraceae; genus Draconibacterium. The sequence continues at coordinate 3,588 of CAJXZG010000121.1, forward strand.
ACAAAATGGGTGCAATGATGGGTTCCGGGGGTCTTGTGGTTCTCGATGATACAGACTGTATGGTTGATATTGCACGATATTTCCTATCATTTACTCAGGAAGAGTCTTGTGGAAAATGTACTTTCTGCAGAATAGGAACCAAACGAATGCTGGATATTCTGGATAATATAGTTACCGGAAAAGGAAAACCTGGAGATTTGGATGAATTGGAGCATTTAGCCGACTGGACCAAAAAAGGAAGTCTTTGTGGTCTGGGCAGAACAGCTCCTAATCCTGTTTTAAGCACAATTAAATATTTCAGGGAAGAATATGAAGCGCATATAAATGGTACCTGTCCGACAGGAAAATGTACTGATTTAATAACCTATTCCGTAAACGATGAATGTATTGGATGTACCAAATGTGTACAAAAGTGCCCGGTTGATGCAATACCCTTTAATCCACACGAAAAGCATTCGATTGATACTGAATTATGCATAAAATGTGATGCGTGCCGAACTGCCTGCCCGGTTGATGCGATAGATGTGAGGTAGTTTAAAGTTCAATGTTTAAAGTTCGGTTTAACCTGAACGTTGTTGAAGAGTGAAGATTTAATAAAAGAGTAAAAAAGTTATTGAGTGAATGAGTAAAAGCCCCAATGGGGCGAGGTGTAAAAGCATAGTCCGAAGGGCTATGATAATAAAAAGAAATCCTTGGTGTCTTAGCGCCTTTGCGAGATAATAATGATAAAACTTAAAATAAATAACAAAGAAATTCAGGTTGAACCCGGAACTTCGGTAATGCAGGCTACACAACAATTGGGTATTGATATCCCAAACCTATGTTGGTATGATGAGTTGGAGCATTTTACTTCTTGTATGGTTTGTATGGTTAAAGACCAAAGTAATGGTAAGTTAATTCCATCCTGTTCAATAAAAGCCAGTGAAGGTATGGAAATTATAACAAATGATACAGAAGTAATAGAATCGCGCAAAACTGCCCTGGAACTGTTATTAAGCGAGCATGTTGGTGATTGTGAAGCACCTTGTCAGATTGCCTGTCCGGCTCATATGGATATTCCAAAAATGAATCGTTTAATTGCAGCCGACAAATTGGATAAAGCATTAGCTGTCGTTAAAAAAGACATTGCTCTGCCAGCTGTTTTGGGTCGAATATGTCCTGCCCCGTGCGAAGGCGCTTGTCATAGAAAAAATGTGGACGAGCCGGTTTCCATATGCTTATTAAAAAGGATTGTTGGTGATGACGGAATTGAATCCGATATTTCTGCAATAAAAAAAACAGGAAAAAAAGTAGCAATTATAGGTGCCGGCCCTGCAGGATTGGCAGCTGCTTACTATCTTCAGCTAAAAGGAATTCAGGTTTCACTTTTAGATAAAAGTAGTAAATCCGGGGGTTTACTTCGAACAAAAATATCCGACGAAATTCTTCCAAAAGAAGTTCTGGATAAAGAAATAGAATTGATTCTTAAAACCGGTGTTGAATTTCAGGGAGGGATAGAAATCAATTCTTCCAAATTTGAAGAACTCAAAAAAGAATATGATGCAGTAATTGTTGCAACAGGAACGATTACAGATGATTCAGATAAATTTGGTTTGGAAAGCAATCCTCGGGGAATTGTAGCAGATAAAAATTCGTATCAAACTTCAGAAAAAAAAGTATTTGCAATTGGAAACGTTTTACGTAATTCTCGTTTGGCTGTGAGGTCGGTTGGACAAGGAAAGGAAGTTGCCTTTTCAGTAATTCAATTTCTCAATGAGCGGGATGTGAAAGGCGAACCAAGATTGTTTAATTCCCGCTTTGGAAGATTGGTAAAAGATGAATATTCCGAGTATTTAAAAGAATCAATCGTTGTAAAACGGACCTGGCCTGAAGCTGGCGGGCGTTCCGGTTTTACAAAAGAAGAGGCTGTTTCAGAAGCCAAACGATGTTTGCATTGCGATTGCAGAGCAATTGATAATTGTAAACTCAGGGATTATTCGCATGAATATAAAGCAGACCAAAAAAGATTTAAAACCAGCAAAAGAAGAAATATAACAAAACAGTTGAATCATGGTTCAGTGGTTTATGAACCTCAAAAATGTATTAAATGCGGCATTTGTGTACGGTTAACTGCTCGGGATAAAGAACAATTCGGATTTACATACATTGGCCGGGGTTTTGATGTGGAAATAGGAGTTCCTTTTAATAAAGAATTGGAAGAAGGATTAACTGAAACTGCGGTGAAAGTGGCTAATGCCTGTCCTACAGGTGCAATATCGTTAAGAGAAAAATGACGAATGTTGATTAACAATTTGAGCTTGATGTAGGAGAAATAAAATCTAAAATCATCATTCGTTAATCATCATTCATAAATCAAAAAAAAATGAACAGATATATTTTAATAGCGATTTTAACAATATGTGGCATTGATGTATATTCTCAACCTTCAAACTCATGGCCTATTTTTCGAGGTGACCAGAAATTAAACGGAGTTTCAACAACAAGTATTCCAGCATCTCCAAAACTTTTATGGACTTTCGAAACAGGAGATAATATCAAAGGTGCTCTAACTGTGGCAGACGGAAAAGTGGTGATAGGCTCCACTGATGGAGTTGTTTACTGTCTGAATACTACTGGAAAACTTATTTGGAAACAAGAAACAGGAAACTCTATAGAAGCTCCGGCTTTGATTACAGACAACAAAGTTATAATTGGAAATCTTGACGGTATGTTATTGGCTTTCGATTTAAATTCCGGTAAAAAACTTTGGGAGTATGAATGTGAAAACCAAATTATCGGCTCGGCTAATTACTGGAAAACAGGAGGGAAAACATATATAGTAGTTGGTAGTTATGATTATTATTTACATGGTGTTGATGGCGAAACCGGACAGGGACTCTGGAAATATGAATCAGACAATTTTATAAATGGCGCTGCCGCCTGCGCTGATGGTGCCGCATTTTTTGGAGGTTGTGATGGTTTTTTACATATGGTGGATATTCCAACGGGAAGACTCGTAAAGAAAATAGATGTGGCCACCTATGTCGCTGGCTCGATTGCAATAGAAAATGACAAAGCATATATTGGCGATTATGATGGTCGTTTTTTTCAGGTGGATATTAAAAATGATAATACAACCTGGGTTTGGGAACACGAAAAAACAAAATTACAGTTTATTGCATCACCCGCACTTTTGGGGAATAAAGTAGTAACTGCTAATCACAATAAATTTTTGTATTGTTTTGATAAGAACTCGGGTGAAAAATTATGGGAATATAATACAGGAAGACATGTGGAGGCTTCACCGGTAATTGTTAAGAATAAGGTTATTGTGGCAAACATGCGTGGTGATTTGGCCATTGTGAACCTTTCTGATGGGAAACCTGTTTGGACTTACGAAATCGGAAGCCAGATAATTAATAATCCGGCTGTTGCAAGTGGAAAAATATTTGTTGGAGCTTACGATGGAAATGTTTATTGTTTTGGAGAATAGAAAGCCCCTCCTAACCTCCCCAAAGGGGAGGAAAAGGAATGGTGTTTCTTTAATATATTAATAAAAAAATGAGCTACATTATCTCTTTCAAGAAATCGTGTGGTACTAATCCCTCCCCCTTGGGGGAGATGGAGGGGGCTTTATGAACATAATTCAAATAATACCAGGATCAGGTGGTAGTTTTTATTGTGGGAACTGTTTGCGCGACAGTAAATATGTTGATGCATTACGAAATCTTGGACACCAGGTTGTAAAAATACCTATGTATTTACCTCTGTTTTCAGATGAGCACGATATTTCTGATATTCCTATTTTTTATGGTGCAATAAGTACATATCTAAAACAAGTTTATCCGGTTTTCAGAAAAGCACCAAAATGGTTTGATAAGCTGTTGAATTCGAAACCCATGATGAAAATAGCAGCTTCGCAGGCTGGTTCCACCAGGGCTAAAGGACTGGAAGACATGACCATCTCCATGTTACTCGGTGAACAGGGGGAACAAAAAGAGGAACTGGAAAAAATGGTGGATTGGATTGCAGAACATTGTAAACCCGATGTTATTCATATTTCAAATGCGCTACTATTGGGCCTTGCAAAAAGAATAAGAGAAAAAATAAAAGTTCCTGTGGTTTGTTCTTTACAGGACGAAGATGTTTGGGTTGATGCCATGCAACCTCAGTTTCAAAAAAGTATTTGGGATTTGATGCAAAAAAGATCGGAAGATGTGGATGCATTGGTTGCTGTGAGTAACTATTTTGCAGGAGAAATGCAAAAACGAATGAATATCTCCAACAAAAAAGTTCATACTTTTTACCTGGGAGTTGATGCTGATGATTACCATTATATTCCGATTGAAAAAAAACCTCGAAATGTTGGCTATATCTCACGAATGTGTCATAAAGACGGGTTTGATATTGTGGTGGATGCATTTATTGAATTAAAAAAGAAATCCGGTTTTGAAGATGTAAAATTTATTGCTACCGGTGGATTAACCGGTGATGATAAAAAGTTTCTGAAAGAGCAAAAACAAAAGATTAAACATGCCGGACTTTGGAATGCTTTCGAAATTATTGAAGAATTCGAAGGAGATAAACGACATCATTTTTTTGAGAAAGTTTCTATGGTTTCTGTTCCCGTAAGAGTTGGAGAAGCATTTGGAATGTACATGCTTGAATCAATGGCTTCCGGGGTTCCGGTTGTTCAACCAGCTTTGGGAGCTTTTCCTGAAATTGTAAAAACATCCGGAGGTGGAACAATTTACCAACCCAACACCCCGGAAAAACTGGGCGAAGCCTGGGCAGAATTATTTAATGATACTAAAAAATTAAAACAGTTAAGTGATGCCGGTTATCAAGGAACAAAAGAAAAATTCAATATTCATAAACATGCTGAAGAAATTATTGGATTGTATAAAACACTTTGACAACGCTCTGTATGACATTATAAATAACATACAGGAAAAGGTAATACTTAGCAGAGTCGATTGTCATGCTGAGCGTAGTCGAAGCATACTTATTAATGAGAAATTATGAAACTGTTTTATGTTTATATTTTGAAGTGCAATGATAACTCTTACTACGTTGGTATTACAAACGATATTGAAAGGAGGCTTGAAAAGCATAACGAAGGAAATTCATCCAACAGTTATACTTTTAAAAGAAGGCCTGTTAAATTAGTATTTGTTGAAACTTATAACGATTTTCAGGTAGCTGAAATTTGGGAGAAGAAATTGAAAGGTTGGTCTCGCAGAAAAAAGGAGGCTCTAATTGAAAAGAATTGGGAAATGCTAAAAGAATATTCTTCTTGTCAGAATAATTCACATTTCTCTAATTTTAAAAAGTAAAACAAGTAGTCATATTTTGACTTCTCGGAATAAACCAATGTCGTGCTGAGCGAAGTCGAAGCATGATTTTAATAATTATAAAAACACCCTTCGACTACGCTCAGGGTGACGGAAAAAATGCTGCTACAACTAAAAAACATTAGTAAAGGTTATGGAGAACAGGGCTCTCATAATTTTCGTCCGGTATTGGAAAATCTGAATCTCGAAATACAAAAAGGTGAAAAGCTCTCAATTGTAGGTCAGAGTGGTTCCGGTAAAACTACTCTCCTAAATTTAATCGGCACCCTGGATTCTCCGGATTTCGGAGAAGTATTTTTTGATGGAAAAAACCTAACCGGATATTCAAAAAAGGAACTTGCCGATTTTAGAAACCAACATCTTGGATTTGTTTTCCAACTTCATCATTTAATGCCCCAGTTAAGCCTTTTAGAAAACGTTTTGCTACCGGTATTACCACAAGGGAAAGTATCTAAAGAACAAAAAGAATGGGCTGAAAATTTAATTAAAAGAGTGGGTATATGGGATCAACGCCACCAAAAACCCTCGGAAATGTCGGGAGGTGAATGTCAGCGGACTGCTGTGGTTCGTGCGCTAATTAATAAACCTGAACTTATTCTTGCCGATGAACCGACCGGTGCCCTAGATGAAAAAAATGCAACTGCTCTTTCTGAATTACTTATTCAATTAAGCGAAGAAGAAAACTTAACCCTGATAACAGTAACCCATTCATCCGAATTGGCAAATCAAATGGATAAAAGATATACATTACGAAACGGTAAACTGGAATAAGAATGTTTTCCGCCAACTGGCGGAGAAATGTCCGAAGGACAAAGGGGTGACTATGACACGATTACAATACATATTAAAATCCTTCCTACACTATTTTAAAGCCAACTTACTGGTTGCTTTTGGAGTTGCTATAAGCACCATGGTTTTAACAGGTTCCCTAATAATCGGGGATTCAGTTAGATACAGTTTAAAACAGGCCACATTTTACAGACTTGGAGAAACAACACATTTGGTTTCAGTACGCGAAAGATATTTTAGGCAGGAAATGGCCAATGAAATTGAAAAAGATAATCCAAATATCAATGCAACTCCGCTTCTGTTACTGGAAGGAATGGCAGTAGCTGATGGCGGTCAGCAAAGAGCTAATAAAGTTCAAATAATTGGTATAGACAAAGATTTTACGGAAATATCAAATTCTCCACTTCTCTCCGAAATTCAAAATAACGAAATTATTATAAGTGAGAATCTGGCTGAAAAACTTCAAAAAACTGAAGGTGATAACATACTTGTTCGTATAAAAAAGGCAAGCCTTATTCCAATGAATGCTCCATTTGTTTCTGCAGAAGAAACCAGTGTAGCCTTGAGAGCAAGTATATCAAAAATTGTTTCTAAAGAAGAATTGGGAAGATTTAATCTAAAAAATTCTCAGACCGCTCCTTACAACATTTTTGTTTCTATTGACAGGCTTAATCGTTTAATGGAATTTGAAGGAAAAGCCAATCAAATCCTGATTGTTACCAATGTTTCCTCCAAAGAACTTGCCCAATCAGTAAAAAACTGTTTGCGCCCTGCCGATGCAGGACTTTCAATTAAAACAATCGAAAAATCAGATGAAATTGAAATTTTAACTGAACGGGTATTTCTGGATGAAAAAGTTTCTTCAACACTAAAAAGATTACCCGGTGCAGAACCAATTTTAACGTATTTTGTAAATGGGATTGGAAAGACGGAAGACCGAAGACCGAAGACCGAAGATGAGGGAAGCCCGAAGCTCGAAGCTCGAAGCCAAAACACTCAATCTCAATCAATCTCTGTCAATCTCAATCAATCTCCTTTTATTCCATATTCCTTTGTCTCATCTACAAGCAACTCTCAACTTTCCAACAATGAAGTCATACTAAACCACTGGGCTGCCGATGATTTAAATGCAAAAGTAGGCGATAATATCACTCTAAAATATTTTGAAATTGGCCCATTGCGTCAACTAATCGAAAAAGAATCAGATTTTATTTTAAAGGAAATTATTTCTATGGACAACGATTTGTCTGATGAAACCCGGGTGCCGCATTTACCGGGACTTTCGGATGCTGGTCATTGTCGGGAGTGGGAAGCCGGTGTTCCAATTGAATTAGATGCAATTCGTGAAAAAGATGAAAAATACTGGGACGATTTTAAAGGAACTCCAAAAGCATTTATATCAACAGAAAAAGCTTTGGAAATGTGGTCAAATCGTTTTGGAAATTACACAGCATTTCGATATCCGGCTGAAACTTTCAACCAATCGAAGTACGAGCAGATTTTTGCTCAGGAAGTTGCACCTGCCGACCTTGGAATGGTTGTAGAACCTATTCGAAAACAAGGTATTAATGCGGCTGAAAATGGCACTGATTTTAGCGGACTGTTTATAGGGTTAAGTTTTTTTTTGCTGGCGGCATCAATTATTTTAACCGCGCTGCTTTTTAGGCTTAATCTTGAAAATCGTTCATCACAGATAGGACTTTTAAGTGCACTTGGCTTTCAACAAAAACAGGTTCGTAATTTCTATTTACAAGAAGGCCTTGTAATTTCATTATTTGGTGCCTTAATTGGGCTGTTGGTTTCAGTGTATTACACACAGCTTGTTTTTAAAATCCTTAATTCTTTATGGTTTGAAATAGTTAGAACAAATGTTTTGGAAATTAAAATACTTTCTGCCACTTTAATTCTCGGACTTGTTATTGGTATTTTGGTTTCGTTAGCGGCAATTTTTATATCAGTGAAAAGATTTCAAAACAGGAAAACCATTGAACTTCAAAAACAAATTCAGAAAAAAGAAAGTAGAAGAAAAGAACTCACTATAAATACCATTATTTTCCTAACTTTTGGTATTACGGGTGTTTTACTTATTAATGAACTTATTTCAGGCCAATTGAATCCTTCTATGTTTTTTCTTTCGGGAGGATTACTATTGGTTGGATTTCTTTTACTATTCAGAAAAAAATTATCAAAACAAAATAAAAAAGAAAAGGAATTACATTTCAAAAAGCTGGCAAAACTCAATTTATCAAGAAATCCGGGACGTTCTTTAACAGTAGTAATTTTGTTTGCTCTGGGAACTTTTCTGGTTGTATCAACAGGTTCTAACAAACTGGATTTATTTGCAAATTCACATGAAAAATCAAGCGGTACGGGAGGATTTCTTTATTTTGCAGAAACAACAATGCCGGTACTTTATAATATTAATAATAAAGAAAAACGTGTAGATGAAGGCATTTATGAGGACTTTGAAGTAGTCCAATTCAGAAAAGTGGAAGGCGACGATGCCAGTTGTTTAAATCTTAACAGAATTGCACAACCTGCCGTTTTGGGTGTTGAACCGAAAGATTTAAAAAACCGTTTTTCCTTTGCTGTGAAAATAAAAGGACTGGAAAAAGAGCCCTGGCAAATGCTGGATGAAAATTTTGAGGATGGGAGTATTCCCGCAATTGCCGACCAAACAGTAATTCAGTGGGGATTAGGAATGAAAGTTGGTGATATTTTAATGTACCAGAATGAACTGGGAGATACGCTCCGATTAAAATTAATTGCAGGGACAACTCCATCTATCTTCCAGGGATTTGTTATTATTTCAAACAAACATTTTTTACAAAATTACCCTACCAGTAGTGGCTCCAATATTTTTTTAATTGACGGGAAACAAGATAACTCAGAAGCAATCGGAGATGAATTAAACTCCGTATTCCGCGATTATGGTTGGGAAATGGAAAGCACCGCCAAACGTTTGGTTGAGTTTTATTCGGTTACCAATACTTACTTGTCTATCTTTCTGGCATTGGGTGCTTTAGGCCTTATTCTGGGAACCATAGGTTTGGCTGTTATTCTGGCACGTACCATTTTAGAGCGAAAACGTGAAATTGCAGTAATGCAGGCCTTGGGTTTTTCATCTCAAAAAATATTTATTCTACTTTTCAGAGAATATTCAATATTGCTAATTTCAGGAGTTTTGATAGGATTTATAACCGCTGTTATTGCCACATTACCTGCATTTCTATCCACCAATACCGATGCTTCATTTTCAACAGTTACAATTGTTGTATCGTTAATTTTAACAAACGGACTTTTATGGATTATTGGCTTGAGTTGGTTTTCACTGCGTAACAATAACAAAGTCGCTGCATTAAGATCTGAATAAGTTTTCATTTTTATAATTGTAAAATAAACCCCATTTTCTATTATACTAATCCAATTTTGGATTATTTTTAAACCTCAATTTTATAGAATTAGTATGAGCAACCAACCACTGGCAGAACGTTTACGACCCAAAACTCTCGATGATTATATCGGGCAGGAACACCTGGTTGGTAAAAATGCAGTTTTGCGTAAAATGATTGAATCCGGAAATATTTCATCAATCATTTTATGGGGGCCTCCCGGTGTAGGTAAAACTACACTTGCCAAAATAATTGCAAATACCCTACAAAGGCCGTTTCATGTTTTAAGTGCGATAAATTCCGGTGTAAAAGATATTCGTGATGTGATTGAAAAGGCAAAAAAACAACAATTTTTTAGTAAACCAAATCCAATATTATTTATCGATGAAATTCATCGTTTTAGTAAATCACAGCAGGATTCACTTCTTGGCGCTGTTGAAGATGGCACTATAACCTTAATAGGTGCAACCACAGAAAATCCGTCTTTCGAGGTAATCTCTCCTCTCCTTTCCCGTTGCCAGGTTTATATTCTTGAACCACTCAGTAAAAAAGGACTTTTAGAACTTATCGATTCAGCGATTACAAAAGACGTTGAATTGAAAAAGCGAAAAATTAAAATTAAGGAAGATCAGGCAATGTTGAGATTTTCCGGTGGCGATGCAAGGAAATTACTTAATGTTTTGGAACTAGTTGTTCGAGCTGAAGAAGGCGTCAAAGTAGAAGTAACAGATAAAAAAGTTCTCGATCGCTTACAAAATAATCTTGCTATTTATGATAAGCAGGGCGAAATGCATTACGATATTATTTCAGCTTTTATAAAAAGTATCCGGGGAAGTGATCCGGATGCAGCAGTATACTGGCTTGCCCGCATGCTCGAAGGTGGAGAGGATATTAAGTTTATTGCACGCAGAATGCTTATTTTGGCTGCCGAAGACGTAGGCTTGGCAAATCCGAATGCACTTCTTCTCGCACAAAGTACTTTTGATGCAGTTCATAAAATAGGAAATCCGGAAGCAAGAATTATTTTATCGGAATGTGCTATTTATCTTGCCACTTCACCAAAAAGTAATTCGGCTTATTCGGCAATCGACGATGCTATTGCACTGGTTAAAAGAACAGGTGATTTGCCGGTTCCTCTGCATATTCGTAATGCTCCAACCAAATTAATGAAGGAAATTGGATATGGCAAAAACTACAAATATTCCCATGCATACGAAGGAAATTTTGAAGAACAGGATTATCTGCCGGAGAAAATAAAATCAGAAAGAATCTATCATCCTCAAAAAAATCCTTCTGAGATGAAAATTCATGAAAGATTAAAAAAATGGTGGGGAGAGAGGTTTTAGTTTTCAGTCGCAGTCGCAATTTTCAGTATAACAATTTGGCAATTTGACAATAAAAGATGGCATCTGTATTTGCTTCAAAATATACAGATGCCATCTTTACTCTTTGCTCCTAGCTCAGTATGTTCTTACAATATTCGACACATTTTAT
>CAJXZG010000122.1 GCA_913063265.1 uncultured Prolixibacteraceae bacterium
TTGCATTCCGGCATTGGTTCCAATCCATATAAAACCCAGTTCATCCTGCACAATTGCTGTTGCATCGGTGTGCACAAGCCCTTTGTTTACATCAATATGCCTAAAACGCTGATTCACCTGTGCTTCAGAAATATTGAAGGCGAAAACAAACAATAATATTATCCAGAGTTTTTTATTCATTTAAATCATCTCTTCATCCGAATTTCTCAAATATAATTATTTTGACACAGAACGGCTATCGTCTTTTAATACCTCACATGTTCATTAATTACCGGCCTCAATTTCTTCTTCCCGGCAGTTCTTTTGCAAACTTTTGAGGAATATGTTTTCTTAAATTTGTCAATATTTTCTCAAACTCTTTTTTGGCATATACATTACTAATCTCATAAGGATCAATACTGTGGTCATACAACTCCTCACTTCCATCCGAATATTGTATGTATCGGAATCTTTCATCACGAATGGATACAAATCCTTCTCCAAAGGTTGTAATTGTCGGATGCCATTCGGTTTCTACCTGTTTTAACAAAGGTTTTAAACTGTTACCATCTGTTTTACTGTGTTGATTTAAACCACATAATTCTGTTAATGTTGGATATAAATCAACCGAGTTAACCGGTCGTTGGCATTTTTTTCCATTTTCTGATGAATCCGGTAGCCTGATTGCCATAGGTGTTTTAGCCGACTGCTCCCATAGTGTATTTTTCTCCCAGTGATTTTTCTCCCCGCAATGATAACCGTTATCGCTCCAGAAAACCACAATTGTATTTTCGCTGTATTTACTTTTATCCAGGGCTTCAATTACCCGGCCAATATTCCAATCCGCAAAGCTTGTGCAGGCGTAATATGCCAAAAGCAGTTTTTTCCACTCCTGCTTGTCTTCCGGATTAAAACGACCAAATGGATCCAATAATTCTTTTGCAATTTCAGGAATATCATCCAAATCATTTTCATCATATCCTGGCGGAAGTTTTATGTCGTCAATGTTATATAAATCGTAAAAGCGTTGCGGACAGGTAAAAGGTGTATGAGGCCGCCAAAGACCCAGTGCGCAAAAAAAAGGTTGAGCATGTTCCTGATTCAAAAAATCGATTGTAGCATCGGCATTCTTCACATCCGGAAAGATGCTGTCGTGAAATGCCTGAATCCCCCAGAATTTTCCTTTAATCTGATGTTCCTCATCGGGGAAAGGCCCAAAGCCACCTCCGTATATCGGTCTGTTGTCAAAGTTTTTTTCCAAACGCCCTTCACTTAATTTTGCATGATACAGTTTACCCCGCCCGAAAGTTGTATATCCATTCCGTTTAAACATTTCAGGTAAGGTTTCCTGTTTTTGAAGTATCTCTGATTTATTCCACGGGTCACAACCATTAAAATAAGCACCCGTTGTGTGTGGATACAATCCGCTAAAAACTGCCGCGCGCGATGGTGTGCAAACCGGAGATCCACAATTGGCATTTTCAAAAACTATTGCTGATTCTTTAAACTTATCGAGATACGGCATTTTTATTTCCGGAACAGTCTTGTAAAAACCATGGTCATTCATGTCGTCTACAATTAGAAAAAGAACATTAGGATTTTCTTGAGCAGTGATAACTGACCAAAATATTACCGGCAAGAATACAATTAGTTTTTTTATTCCCATTTTGTTTTTATACTAATTCCATTATTCGATTCTTCAACAATGTACAATACAGCTGTTGAAGGACTTTTATTAGGACAATGACAGGTGAGCATTAATTTTTTATCGAAAGTTCGAAATAATATTCCATGACCATGGCCTCCGGCTAATAAAGGTTCTTCAGGATGCTTCCATGGCCCGGATAGTTTTCCTGATTCTGAAATGGCGTAAGACAAAGCATATCCGTTTTGACCAAAGCCTGACGTCAGGCAAATTAACTTCCCGGAGGGTAAACGATGAATATCAGCTCCATCGGAAACATATCCGGGAATTTGTTGCCCCTTGTATTTTTTCCCCAGTAAATCCATTCTTTGTACCCAGGCGGCATCATTTGCCTTAAAAATCGTTTTTGGTTTTCCTGCCAATCCTGAAAGGTCCGGGTTAAGTTTAACCATTTCAAATGTTCCTTCGTTAATTTGAACCCATTCATGACAAAAAACCATATAAGGAGAATCATTTTCCACCCAAAGTGTTCCGTCCAAAGACGACCAGTTATCCGGCGTTGTCGGTTTATTTAAATCGAAGGGAATAAACGGGCCAAGAGGATTATCGGCAACACAAATTTGTGTTCCCCTTAAAACAACCGGAATTCCGTCATTTCTTATTTCAATGGTATCGTTTGGATTGGTAAACGTTGCAAATAAATAATATTTTCCTTTGTAAACATGTACTTCAGGTGCCCAAATTCCATGGTTAGGATCGGCCCAGAAACCTTTTGGATTTTCAAAAACTATGAAGGGGCCATACCACGTTTTTAAATCTTTACTTTTGTAAGTGCAAACTCCCTGTCTTCCTTTTGGCCCGCGAAGTTCTCCAAAAGTAGCTGAGTATAAATAGTAAATATTTTCTTCTTCAACCGGTAATATATACGGATCGCGAATCGGGATTTCCGATAGCTGCCAGGATTTTACATTCTGCCCTGTAACTACCTGAATAAAAAATATAAAAAGAAGAATAAAAATTCCTTTCATTTTAATAACCAATTTTGGTATCCTTTATGATAAAATTAAAATCTGCGTCAAAATCAATTTCAATGATTCCCAATTGCCGTTGAACGGGGCTGTGTGAATCGCTTCCAAAAACTGTACAATACAATTTCCCGTCAGTTCCTTTAAAAATTGTTCCGTGCCCTGCATGTCCTGCAGCAAATCTTCGTTCTGAATATGGCCCTTTTACATCATCGGCAATCGCATACATTAAATTATAAGTTCCGTTGTGATCTCCGGTGTGATCAGAACCGGTCAAAATGTATTTCCCTTTATATTTAATCAAACCACAACCTTCGTAGCCCATTTTTTCCCAACCATCTGCAAGCAAAACGGTTGGTTCTTCAGCAAACCCACTCATATCATTTTTCATTCTTGCCATTTGTCCGCCTCCCCATAAATAATAAACTTCCCCATCATCATCCTGAAATAAAAATCCGTCAATTCCACTGCTGACAGGTCCTCCGACCGGATCGACATAAGGCCCTGCAGGCAAGCCAGTTTTACTTTTTATTAACGAAGTTACACGTGGTGTCAGACTATGGCTAAAACAAATCCAGTAGGTTTCGTTAATGTAAGCAATTTCAGGTGCCCACAACATTTCCTTTCTGGTCATATCATCTTTTTTACGATCCAGATGCCAGGTTGCATCTTTATCCCAGTTCCATATGTAACCCAATGCTTCCCAATTCTCAAGGTCGGTTGAACGCCACATTTTTAATCCACCCGAAGGTGGTTGGGATGGTGGTCCTAAAGTAGCAACGCAATAATACGCTCCATCATGCCCCACACAAATACTTGGATCGCGCATAAAAACATCGGCAACCGATTTTACCGGATGCATACTGCCAATTACTCCCTTTTCCAGAATCACTTTTGGTGATGGTTTTAATCGATGTTCAGTTCCTTTTACAAGAGGCAAAACGCCTGTTGCCCCTGTAATCATTGCATACTTATCATCATTATTTCCTGAAAAAGTACTCCACCAGTTTCCATCCCGGTCCTGAAAAATAGTTGAATGGGATGCATGCGGAACAACAAACTCCCTTCTGTGATAAGGCCCGTAAATATCTCTATCGGAAACAGCCAAAAACAAATCGTCGCACCAGGTTCCAAGACGATGGTGTTTATCGCTGGCAACCAAAGTATATTTCCCGTTAAGTTTTATAATGTGAGCTCCGGCTGTTCCCACTTTATCCAAAACCGGATACTCCCCCCACCCTTTTGGAGGATATATTTCAGGTATAATTTGTTTAGGACTTTCATCCAGGTTTTTCAAATCATCTGAAAGTTTTGCAATAATCCCTCCATTCCAGGTCAGATAAACTTTACCATCCGTATCCTCAAAAAGCGAAGGATCGTAGCCCCAGGGTAAAAGTTTTGACCAATCTTCATAAGGCCCTTCTGCTTTACCTGATTTACTCTTTAAAATTCCCAACGATTGATAAACTGTTGAGTAAACCAAATAATAATCTCCTTTAATAAAATGAAGCTCTGCACCCCTGCAACCCATTCTTCGTTTTGAATGGTTTGTGCCATAAACAGGTTCTCCCCTTTTTTGCCAGGTAATTTCAGAAACATCAAAGACTTTCCCAATTTTCTGCCACTCTTTTAGGTCTTTTGATTTCCAGAGATAAATACCGTCATTTTCAAAATAATCTTTTTGCTTACCAACTGTTCCGGTCAAATAATACCAGCCATCTGGCGCAACACAGATGTGAGGATGAGATAAGCCTTCAACTAAAGGATTAATGGGTTGGGCATCATAATCGGGGTGAATTAAATATTGAGTAAACCCTGAAAATGTTAATGATAATAACAATACCAGAGTTAATGGTAATTTTTGCTTCATTCTTTCGGTTTGATCATTTACACCCCGTAAAAGTATGGATTTTGAAGCATTTATACTTTCCTGAGAGTTCTGAGGTTTAACACGATTGTACAGAAAAGAATATAATTTGCGATGAATGGTTTTTTTAAGCTTTGAAGAACATTTGTAGTTGCATTATTTCTTAATATTTGTTTTTATCACTCTTTACCATTCAACTAACTGTCTGGTATATGTTGGCCCGGTAGAATGGATATTTCCCTCTTTATCAAACCAGGTTGGATCTATTACAAGAAACGGAATTCCATCATCACGAATGCCATGACAGGATAACCAAAATCGTCCGTCAGGGCCGGTAAAAATTTCGTTGTGCCCTACCTGGTTAAAAGGATTGTTTTCATCCCCGCTCCAATCAAAACCATTCTTTTCGCAGGTAGCTTTGTTCATAGCGCCGTAAAATGGATTATCCGGGTGTTTTGTCCAGGGACCGGTGATTTTTGAAGCTGTAGCATAGCCTATTTCATAACCGCGTGTCCAGCTCGAATAGAAAAGATAATAGGTTTCATCATGCTTAATAACGTAGGCACCTTCAATACCAATGGCATCCCAATCGTAGTATTTTGCCACTTTTGGTTTTGGCCTGCCGTCGTAGCCGGGAACTTCTACCACTTCTCCGTTTACATCGTATTCATAATCCACTTTTGCAGGTTGAATGGCAGATTGTGGTTCGGTTAAAAATGTTCCTTTTGCCAGATCGATTTGGGCAAAGCCAATCCCAAACTCACGTCCACGGTTCCAGAATGCCCAAACTTTTCCATCATCATCTTCAAAAAAAGTAAGATCATTGCCCTTACATAATGGTTCATTTTCTGTAACAACAGTATAGGGGCCTTCAATTTTATCTGCCACCGCATAACCTGTAAATTGACCTATATATCCCAAACTATCATTTCTGCAATTAAAAAGTGCATAATATTTATTTCCGATTTTCTGAATTTCCGGTGCCCAAAACCGACGATGGTACCATTTTTCAATTCCGGGACGTTTGACGATATAATCAACCAAGTGCCAGTTCAACAAATCTTTTGATTGATATAAAACAACTCCGTTATTTAAAATCCCATTCTCTTCCTGACGGGGCCAGTGCGGGTAGGATGTTCCGGTCAAATACCACCAATCACCATCTTTTAAAACCTGGCAATCGCGCAATCCGTTTTTTTCTATTCCGTTTGAAATTGGGTTTTGGTATTCAAAAGTTTGCTTTTTTGTTTGAGAACATCCAACAAATAGTAGTACAGTTATTAGAATTAAAGTTGATTTCATATCAATTTATACTTTTGATTTGAGAACTTTTGTGATTTCAAAACATGTCCCCTTTTGGGTATTTAGGGGGCTTTCATTTTATCTTTTAACAATTCCATATAAACACCTCCAACAACCGAACGGGCAATAAAACCTCTCATCTCACCACTTTTTGTCCAGTACCAGTCGGTCATCGGTACACGGTCGGGTGTTTCATTCAAAAAAGTATAAACGGGAGTAATCAATTCTCTGAAATCCTTATTTGAATTTGCCATTGAAGCTGTCCAGAATATCCAGTCCAATTTAGTATAGGTTTCCCGGCTGTCCAGGGGTAGGCCATAACGATTTTGAACTTTTAGATAATGATTAATTTCTTTATCCATTATTTTATCGGGGAACAGGTTAAAGCCGAGCATCTTATCCCAGACCAGATTATATTTCTGCGACCAGGTTCCCGGTTTGTCAAATGCCAAACGATAATGTTTGCCATCATCGGCGGCTTTCAACCAATCTGCAACCATATTTTCTGCCAGTTTCTTATACGTTTTCGCTTCTGTTTTTATTCCCTGCATTTCACAAAGCATTGCATACGAAGCAATGCCCATAATGGCTTTTATTGAAAGGTTTGCGTTATGTGCAAGATGTCCGGCAAAGTCATCAGTGCACAATTGATTTTCGGGATCGAAACCTTTTTCTTTCAGGTACCCGGCCCATTTTGTAATTGTTCCCCAATACTTTTTTGAATAATCTGCATTACCTTCAACCTTGGCAATAGCAGCTGTCAGAATGAGCATATTTCCGCATTCTTCAACAGGCATCTGGTGGTCTTCACTTTTTTCACCTCCTCCATAGGTCTGACCATTTCCAAGGGGGTAAGTACCAATATCATGCGGTGCATAAGGCCAGGGCCAACGTCCCGATTCAGCATAATCGAAGATCGGTGTGGTTTGCGCTTTCATTAATTCCGGATTCAAATAAAGAAAATAAGGAGATGCCGGGTAAAAAACGTCAACCGTTCCCATGGAGCCATTGCTAAAATTCTCCTTGGAAAAACACAAGGGCTGATTGTTTTCATCCAAAACTATTTTATGTGCTGCCATACACTGGCGATGCGCAAGATTGCAAATGTTTGCATATTCTTTTCCGCCCAGTTTTGTTGCTATTTTTTCCAGTTCCTGATCAAAAGCATTACAACGTTCTTTAATTTGCTGATATTCTTTTTCAGCGGTTTCCAGTAGTTCCTGTATACTACTGAACTTTAACTTCCAGTAACCTTCAAGTTTTTTTCCAAAATATTCAACTGAATAAATATCGTCGTAAGCCAGCATTAACTTTTTCTCCACCTGACCATTTTCAGGAACCATAAACTGAAAAGTCGTCGCCAATACAGGTTTATAGTTGATGAATCGTAAATTCTGATCATTCTTATTTTCCGAAGGAAATTTTTTGGCATTGGCAAAGGCATCCATAGCTTCCTCGCTCCGTCCGATATAACTTTTAGCCATTTCGTTTTTATGAACTGCCAAACAGAGGTATCCCCAATCGATACGAACATCATCACCGCTTGTTTTTAAAACGGACTGTTCCTGCGTGCCCATTTTTAGAACTTCCAAATCTCCCGAATCCGATTTATTCCAGATAACTTTTTGCCCCTTATGGTTTAGACAGGCATAACCCGAAATATCAAAATACAATTCAACATGGTGTTCTTTACCGTCCACTGACTTTAAACTCCAGTTTATATAGCTTAAGGGGCGCGAAACCAAATCAATATCATCCACTAACAAAGGAGAAAGAAAATTGAATTCAACAGATAATCCATTTTGTTCGAAACAGAAAGTCGTGGTTGTTGCAGAAAGTTTTGTCCTGATATGTTTTGCAGGTTTAACATAGGCTGGCGACTCACCCATCAAACGGAAAGTTTCGCCATCAATACGAATCATACTTCGAATTGGCATTGGCTTTTGTGTCCAGTGAGTGGCTTCGGTTTGCGTTGGATTTTCATGGTTTATCCAAATGCTGAAATAAGGATCATGGGTAATTAAGGGATAGGATGGTGCCCTGAAATCACTCTTTTGTGCAAATACTGTTAGTCCTGAAAGTATTATATATAGCAACAAAACATGTTTTCTGCTGCTTATTTTCTTTATTTTGAAATGTATCATAAAATTTATCAATTAATCATTCCTTAGCAGAAACTTTCTCTTCTAATCTTTTAATCATATCAGTCCATCTACCCGGAATAGATTCTGCCATTTCCGCAGGGACAAAAGATTTTAAGTGACTTTTTATTTCATTAAAATTACTGTCTCCTGCAATGTTTTTTAGTTCCCAAATATCAGTCCGGTGGTCGTACAGTTCTTCGCTACCATCGGGATAAAAAAGGTATCTGAAATTTTCACTTCTGATCGAAATCCATCCCTTACCAAAATAGGTTATTGAAGGTTTTTCCCATTCAGCATTCGGATTATCCAGTAAAGGTTTTATGCTTTTCCCATCGATGGTTTTTAAAGGTTTCATCCCATTTCCGCATAAATCAACAAATGTGGGAAATAAATCCTGCAGGTTAACCGGTTTTGTGCAGGTTCCTCCGGAATGTTTTGAACCGGGTAAATAAATGGCCATGGGCGTTACTGCCGAAAGCTCCCAAAGCGAATTCTTATCAAATCTGTTTTTTTCTCCCATATGAAATCCATTGTCAGAAGTAATTACTACTATGGTATTGTCGGCATATTTACTTTCTTTTAAGGCATTCAACACACGACCAATGTTGTAATCTGCAAAAGAATAACATGCAAAATATCCGCGCAGATACTCTTTCCATTGTTTCTCAGTTGATGTAATTTTTTGAAAATCATCTCTTTTTGTATCAATAAATGCTTTTGCCAGTTCTGGTAAATCTGCTGTATCGTTTTTATAAAATCCATCCGGAATTTCAATTTCATCGACATTATACATATCATAAAAACGTTGCGGGCAGGTATAAGGGCTATGAGGACGCCATAAACCATACATCATAAAAAAAGGTTTTTCCTGATCTGTTTGGAGTAATTCAATAATCTGGTCAGCATTTACCACATCCGGAAAGTCCTGATCGGGAAATGCCTGCATTCCTCTGAAGCGATTTCCGGGAATTACACGATGCAATGAATCAGGGAAAGGACCAAATCCGGCCCTTCCCGTTGTTCCCATAAAGTTATCTTCCACACGTTTCTTATCAATCTTTGAATGAAATAACTTTCCTTTTCCGTAGGTATTGTAACCGGCTCGCTGAAACCATTCCATCATGTTTTCCTGCTCCATAAGTAATGACTTATCCCAAGCTGTTCCTCCATTGTAATACTTGCCTGACCGATGTGGAGAAACTCCGCTTAAAAAAGCTGTACGTGAAGGGCTGCAAGCAGGAGCAGGACAATAGGTATTTGGAAAACTTAAGGCTGTTTCTTTGAATTTATCAAGATTTGGGGATAAAACCTGTGGATTCGTTTTATTAAAACCATATCCATTCATATCATCGGCCACAATAAAAAGAACATTGTATTGATCCGTATTATTCTGACATGCTGTAAAAAGCAGCAAACTGAGGATTACAAAGAATAATATTCGTGTTGATCTTACAGACTCCCTTGACATTTTTTTCCTGTCTTTAATTGCTTATATTTTTCTTGTTTTGTAAAATCACTCCATTTCTGGGTTTGACAGTTATTTTACTTATCGTTTTACCGGGCACATCCGGATTGATAAAACCCTTTCCATAGCTATCCAAATCGATATTTTCTTCAATATCTTCAGAGGGATTTACCAAAACAATTCCATTCTCAAATTTGCGAACGAAAACTTTTCTCCCTTCCATTTTATATTTTAAATATTCTTGGGATTTATAGGTTTCACGAGGTAAGCCAATATCCCATAAGAAACATGGATCCAGTTCAGCATAATGGTTTCCATCTTCCTGAAAAACAAATGGACATAACCCTAACTTTGTATAAATACTTCCATCCTCCTCTACCTTAACTCCAAGTAAATAAGAGGCATAACTGTAGAGAAAAAGTTCATGGCGTCGTTCTTTGGGAAGCGAAGCAAATTTTTTATTATCAATACCTCCATCCATAATTAATGGTCGTGCAGAAACCTTTAATTCTCCCGTGTACATGATAGATTGCAAACTTAGCTGCCAATCGTTGTAGGAGGTATACATAAATTTTTTCCCTGAATGTCCGCCGTAACCATACTGAGCAAAACAGTTTTCCATAGCAAAACCATCAATTGGCCGCGGTTTTTCATCAGTTTTCAAAAGCATTCGCAACCTATCGTTTTGCAAATTGGTAGGAAACATCATGTTATTTCCCCAGATTACCGGGTACTTGCCATATTCCTTAAAAAACGCTTCCTGAATAAATCGAATTCCTCTCTCCGCATTTTTAGCTCTATCTATCGGGTCATACCTTTGGTTTCTTTCCAAATCCCAAATCCGGTTAACAGGAAGGGTTTCTCCACTTACAGCATAATGTGCCAGATTTCCGATAAGAATATCAATCCATATTCCCCCACCGTGTTTGTTATAGTCTTTTTTAATATCACTGAGAAACCTTTCCCAGCGGAGCATAGAACGCTCATCCTGGCGATATTCATATCCTCGTTTTGAATCCGGATCCGGTGCACGACCATAGACCGGAATTAAAATCGGCGTCCCTTTTTTATGGTTGTTTGCTTTTGAATTTGACCATGCACGTTCAACTTCTATTTTTTGCCCTTCAACTTTTTGAATTCGCATGTATTCCTTACCAATTTTCAAAAAGGTAATGAACTTGAATTCCGAATTTTCGTGATAGGATTTTGAACTATCAACATGAGCGCTTGATGGAATAACGGACCCAAATAAATCTTCTATACTTATCAATTTTTCTTTTGCTGAAATCTCATTTTCTAAAATTCCAGCCCGGTAATACAGGATTTCATCCAGGTGTCCGTTTTCAACATATTGCAGGTCTTTGCCACTTACTCTCCAGTTTCCATGGTAGGCCAGAAAATCAAAATCGGGATTAACCGATCTTATTTTGTTTGCTGTTTTATAATCCAAATCCCACGATCCATATAAGGCATCAAAATTTTCACCCAGTAGTTTTATATCCGCATCAGTAAATTTTAATTTCATACCAAAAGAACCGGCATACAATGGATAGGGTGTATTGTTATCCTTGTATTTGGCAAGGTGTTGATCTGGCCTTGTTTGTGCAAACGAAAACATAGCGTGTATAAGCAAATAAAAGCTTAAAAGTTTATGTGTCATATTAATTGCCTTTCTTTTTAGGTAATACTTTTTTATTCATTGCCCATTCATACCATTTATCATTCAATTCCTGAACCAGTTCGGGATGCTCGGCTGCAAGGTTTTTACTTTCAATTCGATCTTCTTTGATATTGTATAATTCCCAATGCTTTTTATCAACAGTTTTTAAAGCTTTCCAATCCCCTTTGCGAATAACGCTGTTGTTTTGATGCTCCCAATACATATAATTGTGAACTTTTCCTGTTTCATTTTCAAACCGGTCTGTTAAGCTTAATCCTTCCAATTCGGGAACTGAATTTCCATTGTGATAGGTTTTCGGATATTCCGCACCTGCAATCTCATATAGTGTTGGAGCAATATCGATTAAATAAGAGGGTTGCCGGTTAAACTTCCCCGACTGTTTTTGAATTTTTTCAGGCCAGTGAGCAATCAAAGGAGTTGAGATTCCTCCTTCATGTGTCCTGACTTTATATTCGTAAAAAGGTGTATTTGATACATTTGCCCAGCCAATTCCATAAGAAACTGCGCCACCATAATCGGCTTTATTTATCCACGATTGAGGTTTTGTTCCAAACTCATCATACATTTCAGCACAGCCCCCGTTATCTGACAAGAACAGAATCAAAGTGTTATCAAATTTTCCTTCGGCTTTTAGTTTATCGACAAGTTTGCCAATATTATAGTCAACGCTATAAACCTGTGCAGCATAAACGGCCATTCGATAATCAACTAAAACTTTTTGGCTGTCAGCTACTTCTTTCCAGGGTCGAACACGTTTATCCCTTTCCGATAATTGCATTTCTGTGCCAAACAATCCGATTTCAATTTGTTTTTGCAGGCGTTTTTTGCGCACCTCATCCCATCCATGCATATACTTTCCCACAAACTTTTCAACATCTTCTTCTTTTGCATGAAGAGGCCAGTGAGGTGCATTATAAGCCAGGTACAAAAAGAAAGGATTTTCATCTTCCTGTTCTTCTATAAATTGAATGGCATAATCAGTAAATGCATCAGTGGTATAATATTTTGTTGAATCAGGCGGCGGAAGTTTTTCATTCATAAAAGTCAATCCTCTGGCACCATTAGGCCAGAAATAGCTGCATGCCCCCGGAATACATCCATAATATTTTTCAAAACCTCTTTGCAAGGGCCAACGACTTTCATCGTGATAACCAAGATGCCATTTTCCGGTCATATAGGTATGATAACCGGCTTCTTTAAGTACTTCAGCCAGTGTAACACAATTTTGATTTAAATACCCCTTATAGGATTCTTCCCATCCTTCATAACGGTTTGGTTTTGGCGGTGGATTAGTCATATGCCCTATTCCGGTTTGATGAGGATGAAGCCCGGTTAACAAGGATGCCCGCGTGGGGCAGCATCGCGTGGTATTATAAAACTGGGTAAAGCGGAGACCGTTTTCCGCCAGCTCATCAATATGAGGTGTTGGGATTTCACTGCCATAACAACCGATATCTGAATAGCCCATGTCATCGACCATAATCAGAACAATATTGGGACGATTTTGGGTGCTGTTTTTTTGATGCTGCTTATTACAACTGACAAGTAAAATTGCAGCCAAACCTACAAGAATTATTTTCATTCTAAATTGGTTTAGTATTGTAAGGTAAATCTATATTCTTTTACTGAGGATGTTTTGCTCTATCGTTCAACATTTTTGTTGACGATTTCAATCTTCAATGAATTTTATGGTTCATATTTCGCTTTGGGATGCGCATTTAAAATCGCCTCCAGCTCTGCGACTATTTCAGGATTTTCATAGGCATGATTTTGTTTTTCGTGCGGATCATTTTCGTAATCATAAAGCTCATATAACACTTCCCTGGATGCATCTTTTGTATGCGTCCACCGAACCATTCGGTATTTTTGTGTTCGAATTGCTTCTCCCAAATAGCCTTGTTTTGGGTAGGCATGATAAGCGTGATCCCGAACTCGTTTATCAGGATTTTTTAATACCGGGACCAAACTTACTCCGTCTGTTGGCTGCGGGACTTTGGGTTTTTCGAGCCTGGCGAGTTCTTCAAGAGTCGGGTAAATATCCACGGTTTCTGCCAATTGACCTGAAAAAGTTCCGGGTGTTGTTACTTTAGGCGCAACAAATAGGATTGGAATGCGAGTTGCCTGTTCAAAGTTCGTATGTTTTGTCCATGTTCCATGGTCGCCCAAATGCCAACCATGGTCTCCCCAAAGTACGACTATCGTATTTTTATCCAGTTCCAGTCGTTCCAATTCATTGATGACTCTTCCGAGCTGGGCATCCATATAACTCATGCTGGCATAGTAACCATGAATAAGTTTACGTTTTAACTGCTCCTCATAAATTCCGCTTTCTTCTTCAGGCACAGGAAAAAACTGTGTGATTTCACCTTTACGTTTTAAAGCGCATTGGGGAGCATCTTTGGGTTGGTTTTCAAACTCGGGCATGGGCAATTCCTGAGGGTTATACAAATTCCAGTATTTTTCAGGAACACAAAAAGGCAGGTGAGGCCTTGCAAATCCCACCGCCATAAAAAAAGGTTGCTCCGGATTTTTACTTAATATCCTTAATCTGTCGATTGCATGACTTGCCACCCTGCCATCGGCATAAGCATCGTCCAGTACATCCGGACTTTCCCATGCAGCACCTCTGGGGAGTTCCTTGTTTTTCGGAATTCCTTTTAAGTATTTCCTTGAATTCTGAAAAAAGGCTTCTTCCCGGGTAAGCGGGCCCTCTTTGCTTTCCGGAAGAAGGTACTCAATCACTTTTTCTTTATGGTGGGGAATACTCCACGAAGCTTCGTCGTTGGTATTGCCATGCCCGATATGAAAAACTTTCCCCATGGATTCAACATGGTAACCGGAATTTTTAAAATATTGCGGAAGTGTAATTGCGTTGGGATATACATCACGAAATTCCTTTCCAAATCGGTAAAGGCCTGTGCTTGTTGAACGTGCACCCAGCATCAGATTGTAGCGCGAAGCCATACAAACCGCCTGGTTGCAATAGGCGTGGGTAAATATCAATCCTTTTTCTGCCAGCCGATCGATATTTGGACTGTGAGCAACAGAATCTCCATAGCATCCCAATGTTGGTTTTAAGTCATCAACAAGGATGAGGAGGATGTTGGGCTTGTCAGACAAATCGTAAGTTGCAGGTTGCGGGTTGCACGTACAAGATGAAATCAGTATTAATGCAATTATTGAAAAAAGTATTTTCATTGTTCTATTGTAGTTCAGATTTATCATTTTTAATAAACCAATCCAGCATTTCGGTTTTTAATTGTTCTGCGAGTTCTTCGTTCTCTTTTGCAACATTTATTCTTTCAGCAGGATCGTTTTTAAGATTGT
>CAJXZG010000123.1 GCA_913063265.1 uncultured Prolixibacteraceae bacterium
ATATAATTGGCAATCCAGTCTCCAACCTCCGAGGTTTTATATGCCTTTCCTTCTGCAATATCTTCAGTAACAAATTTTTCAGACATAGAAGCTGCTACGGCATTTCTGATTGCTTTTCCTTCTTCCATCAAACTAAAAGCATATTCAAACATCATTGCAGCAGAAAGAATTGTTGCAATGGGATTGGCAATATCTTTACCCGCAGCTTGCGGATATGATCCGTGAATAGGTTCAAAAACTGAGGTGTGGATTCCGATTGAAGCAGAAGGGAGTAATCCAAGTGATCCGGTTATCACACTGGCCTCGTCGGTTAAAATATCCCCGAACATATTTTCAGTAACCATTACATCGAAGTTTTTTGGCCACTGAATAATTTGCATCGCTGCATTATCCACAAACATAAATTCTGTTTTTATATCCGGAAAGTTTGGAGCCATCTCCTGGGCTACTTCACGCCATAAACGAGAACTTTCCAAAACGTTTGCTTTATCTACGACAGTAAGTTTTTTGTTTCTTTTTGCAGCAAACTGATAACCCAGTTCCAGAATTCTTTCAATCTCTTCGCGAGTGTAAGTGTTTGTATCATAGGCAGTATTTCCATTGTCTTTTCTTCCTTTTTCTCCAAAATAAATTCCTCCGGTAAGTTCACGGATACAAACAAAATCTGCACCCTCAACCAATTCCCGGCGGAGTGGCGATTTGTGAATTAAAGACTCAAAGGTTTCAACCGGGCGAATATTTGCATATAATCCCAGTTTTTTACGCATTGCAAGCAGTCCTTGTTCCGGGCGAACTTTTGCTTTTGGATTGTTATCAAACTTTGGATCACCAATAGCACCAAACAAAACAGCATCCGATTTCATACATAATTCGTGAGTTTCTTCCGGATAAGGATCTCCTACTTTATCAATGGCGGTAGCACCGGTTAGACCGTGTTCATAAGTCAAATTATGATTGTATTTTTTGGCTACAGCCTTTACTGCCTTCATGGCTTGTTCTATAATTTCAGGACCAATACCGTCTCCCGGTAGAATTGCAATGTTTAAATTCATTGATTTGTTTTTTTTGAAATTCGGGTTTCTCTTTTTTCAAGACAGAAACCATTATTAAATTTTTTTGTGCCAGAATATTGTTTTACTGACTGACTTATTTATTTGTTATACGGTTTGTTTGGTTTCAGTATTTTGTTCCTGCATACCCGGAACAAACTCGTTTTCAAATATATTTAACATTCTGATGGTAGCTTTTATCGCGGCAGCATTTTGGTCGAGGTCCAGACCTTTGGTTTTAAACTCCCGATTGCTTTCCCAAGTAATAACAGTTTCCACAAGGGCATCTGTTTTTCCACCAGGTGGAATGGTAACCACATAGTCAACAAGCTTTGGTAATGTTTTACCCCTTTTTGTGTATATTTTTCGAAGTGTTTTTACAAAGGCATCATATTGGCCATCGCCATCACCAAACTCTTCATATTGTTCTCCGTCGATTTCAATGGCAAGGTTGGCTACCGGTCTTAAGCCCATAGTATGCGAAATGGTGTAGTTGATTACCTTAACATTTGATTCAATAATATCGCTGTCAAGCACATCAGACACGATGTATGGCAAATCTTCTGTTGTAACGGTTTCTTTTAAATCGCTAAGTTGAATTATTCTGTCGGTAACTTTTTTTAATGAAACCGGATCAAGCTCAATACCTAAATCCTCCAGATTCTTTTTTATGTTTGCCTTACCCGATGTTTTGCCAAGTGCATAAGTTCTGGTACGTCCAAATCGCTCAGGCAAAAGTTCATTAAAATAAAGATTGTTTTTGCTATCACCATCAGCATGAATACCACTACATTGTGTAAACACAAAATCTCCAATTAATGGTTTGTTTGACGGTATTCTGATTCCTGAGAACGATTCAACCAGTCTGGAAACCTTATTTAACTGACTTTCATTAACATTGGTTTTCATTTTTAAATGATCGGTAATGGTTGCTACTACGCTCGATAATGGAGCATTTCCAGCCCTTTCTCCCAAACCGTTAACCGTGGTATGAACACAACGCATTCCTGCTTTAATCGCATGAAACACGTTGGCAATTGCCAGGTCATAATCATTATGCGCATGAAAATCAAATTCAACATCAGGGAAAGATTCAATCATTTCGCGACAGTAATCATAGGTTTCATCCGGATCTAATATTCCCAAAGTATCGGGTAACATAATTCTTTGTACATTTTCATTTTTAAGATTTTCAATCATAAAGTGTACATAATCCTTCGAATTTCGCATTCCATTCGACCAGTCCTCAAGGTAAATATTCGCCTTGATTCCCATCTCTTCTGCATAACTCAGAACTTTTCTGATGTCATCAATGTGCTGTTCAGGCGTTTTTCTTAGTTGCTCAGATACATGTTTATAGGAACCTTTGCAAAGAAGATTAATAACTGAACCACCTGCATCTGCAATCCATTGTAAGGATATTTTCCCGTCAACAAACCCCAAAACCTCTATTTTATCCAGATACCCCTTTTGTGCAGCCCATTCCATAACACGTTTGGTTCCTCTGAATTCTCCTTCTGAAACCCGTGCCGAAGCAATTTCTATACGATCAACTTTTACGTCTTCCAGCAAAACTTTTGCTACACTGAGTTTTTCACTGTCGCTAAACGAAACCCCCGATGTTTGTTCTCCATCGCGAAGTGTTGTATCCATTATAGTAAGTTGCTTTCCCTGTATTTCGACTATACTGCCTGTCATCTTAGCTCCTCCGGTCCTCCCGCCAGTTGGTGGAGAGGCGAATTTATTTATTAATTGTAATTTGTAATATTAGTCATAACTCTTATAAAAGTTCCGTTTGAGTGATTTAGGAGGCCTCAAAAATTTCAATTTGCTCTTTCATTTCAACCAGGTAATCAATATCATCGAGACCATTTTGTAAACAATGTTTTTTGTATGTATTAATCTCGAAATCTGAACTTTCTCCGGTTGAATTAATTGTAAATTTTTGTTCTTCCAAATTTACCTCAAAGGTTGCATTCGCATCTTTTTCAATCTCATCAAAAATCTTTTGAAGAAATTCGGGTGATACTACCACCGGCAGAAGTCCGTTGTTTAATGCATTTCCTTTAAATATATCTGCAAAAAAACTAGAGACAACAACACGAAAACCATAATCGTAGATTGCCCAGGCTGCGTGTTCACGGCTGGAGCCGCTTCCAAAGTTTTTCCCTCCCACAAGAATTTTTCCAGAGTATTTATTATTATTTAGCGGGAAGTCAGCTTTTGGACTTCCATCCCGGTTATATCTCCAGTCTCTGAAAAGGTTATCGCCAAATCCTTTGCGCTCTACAGCTTTAAGAAAACGTGCAGGAATTATCTGATCGGTGTCAACATTTTCGATGGGCAGCGGAACTGCCGAAGTGTTTATTATTGTAAATTTATCGTATGCCATTATAATTTATTTAATATTTATTTTTACCACCCCGTCAACTCTAAAGGTTGACACCCCTCCTCAAAGGAGGGGAATTTTCTCCTCCTTCCAGGAGGAGTACTCCCGGTTTACCGGGAGGGAGGTAGTTGCTTTTTTACATCATTTCTCTCGGATCACTTATAACACCATTCACAGCTGCCGCTGCAGCAGTTAACGGACTAGCCAGTAATGTTCTCGCTCCGGGTCCCTGACGACCTTCAAAATTTCTGTTGGATGTTGAAACCGAATATTTCCCCTCAGGAATTTTGTCGTCATTCATTGCCAGACATGCTGAACACCCGGGTTGACGAAGAACAAAACCTGCTTCCTCTATAATCTCTACCAAACCCTCTTTACGAATTTGATTTTCAACTGCTTTTGATCCCGGTACTAACCATGCGGTAACATTATCTGCCTTTTTCTTTCCTTTAATAAAAGCAGCAAATTCCCGGAAATCCTCAATGCGTCCGTTTGTACAACTTCCCAGGAACACATAATCAACAGGTTTTCCTTTCATTTTGTCACCTTCTTTATAACCCATATACTGGAGCGACTTTTGGTATGTTGTTTTGTCTGTTCCTTCCATACCTTCTGAAACCGGAATAGATTGTGTAACTCCGATTCCCATTCCCGGGTTTGTACCATAAGTAATCATGGGCTCAATGTCGGCAGCTTCAAATGAATACTCTGTATCGAATTCAGCACCTTCATCAGTTTTTAATTCTTTCCAATTGGCAAGAGCTTTTTCCCAGTCTTCCCCTTTTGGAGCGAACTTGCGACCTTTTACATATTCAAAAGTTGTTTCATCCGGAGCAATCATTCCTCCACGGGCACCACTTTCAATACTTAGGTTACACAGTGTCATCCTTCCTTCCATCGAAAGTCCGGTAATTGCAGAGCCCGCATATTCTATAAAGTGGCCCGTTCCACCACTTGTGGAAATTTTAGAAATAATAAAAAGTGCGATATCTTTTGCAGTAACTCCTTTTCCCAGTTCACCGTTAATTGATATTCTCATCTTTTTTGGTTTTGGTTGCATAATACATTGACTTGCCAAAACCATCTCAACTTCGCTTGTTCCAATTCCAAAAGCAATGGCACCAAACGCGCCATGAGTGGAAGTGTGACTGTCACCACAAACGATAGTCATACCGGGTTGTGTCAAACCCATTTCAGGACCAATGATGTGGACAACCCCATGTCCCTCAGTACCTAAACCATGATATACAATACCATTTTCCTCACAATTCATTTTTAGCATTTCTACCTGGTTGCGGGAAAGTTCATCCTTAATCGAAAGATGTTGATTTATGGTTGGAACATTATGATCGGGTGTAGCTGTAGTTCTATCCGGGCGGAACACTTTTAATCCACGGTTTTTAAGTCCAAGAAAAGCTACAGGACTTGTAACTTCGTGAATAAAATGGCGATCGATATACAACACATTCGGACCACCTTTTACCTGCTTTACCACGTGAGCATCCCAGATTTTATCAAACAATGTTTTCTTCATTTGTTTTTATCTTTAATATTTTGAAAGGTGAGACTTTATTAATCTCACCTTTAATTTTTTAAATTCTATTGCGCAACCGGCAGTTTATTTATTGCATCCAGAAATGCCTCAACCGATGCTGTAATGATATCTGTATTTGCCCCAAATCCGTGATAAATTGTGTCTTCATATTCCACTTGCATATGGACCTTTCCGACATCATCACTTCCACGGGTAATTGCCTGGACAAGAAATTCTTCAATGTAAACCTGACGATGAAGGATTTGTTTAACAGCTGTTATTGCAGCATCAACAGGACCGTTGCCCGCTGATGTAGCATCAAATTTTTCGCCTGCAATATCAAGACGTACTGAAGCCATAGGTTTCAGGTTCTTACCTGTTACTACCTGTAAATAGTCGAGTTTAATACGACGCTCCTGACGGGTTGCATCACCAACCAGCAACGCAATATCGTCATCGCGAATATCTTTCTTCTTATCCGCAAGTTTCAGGAATTCTTCGTAAACCTGGTCAAGTTTTTCTTTTGTTAACTCAAATCCTAAAATTTCCAGCCTGTGTTTTAATGCAGCACGTCCACTTCTTGCGGTTAAAAGAATTGCCGACTCATTAATACCAACATCAGTTGGATCCATAATTTCATAATTTTCACGATTTTTCAAAACACCATCCTGATGAATACCCGAAGAGTGAGCAAATGCATTTCTGCCAACTACCGCTTTGTTAGGCTGAACAGGCATATTCATTAAAGTTGAAACCAGGCGGCTTGAGTTGTAAATCTTTTTGGTATTTATTCCGGTGTCAATTTGCAGCGCTTTGTAATGCGTTTTTAATGTCATTACCACTTCCTCAAGTGAAGTATTTCCGGCACGCTCACCAATTCCGTTAATGGTAACTTCAGCCTGACGGGCACCGTTTAAAATTCCGGAAATAGTATTAGCGGTAGCCATTCCTAGGTCGTTATGACAATGGGTTGAAATAACCGCTTTATGAATATTCGGAACATTATCAATTAAATATTTAATTTTTGCACCAAATTCATGGGGTAGGGTATATCCTGTAGTATCAGGAATATTTACAACCGTCGCTCCTGCTTTAATTACAGCTTCTATTACCTTTGCCAAAAACTCATTATCTGTACGGCCGGCATCTTCAGCATAGAATTCTACATCTTCAACAAATTTCTTTGCGTATTTTACTGCCTCTACTCCTCTTTCAAGAATGACTTCAGGAGTTGAGTTGAGTTTGTGATAAATATGAAAATCTGATGTTCCAATTCCCGTATGGATTCTACCTTTTTTAGCATATTTGAGCGATTCTGCTGCAACATCAATATCTTTTTGTACTGCGCGGGTTAAGGCACATATGGTTGGCCATGTTACCGCTTTTGAAATTTCTACAACTGATTCAAAGTCACCAGGGCTTGAAATTGGGAATCCGGCTTCAATAATATCAACTCCCAAATCCTGCAATGTTTTTGCAACTTCGATTTTTTCGACTGTATTCAACTGGCAGCCCGGTACTTGTTCTCCGTCTCGCAAGGTGGTGTCGAAAATGTAAAGTTTGTCACTCATTTTGTTAGTTATTTTGTTATTTATATTTATTTACCTACTTGATTAATACCGTTTTAAGTCTAAAAGGTTCATCACCAGAGTCGAAAACCCGGAAATAAAAGAAAATCCAAATCGAATATTCTTATGTTATAAACTTTCAAATTCATAAAATCTCAACTTTTAAAGTCATTTAAACATGAAAAAAGCCACTCTCTGTTACTGAGAATGGCTCTATTTATTTTAAATATCTTTTAACTACATACCATTCTCAATTATTCTTGATTAGAAGAATAATACCTAATAAGAGGCTAAGAATAGATATGTTGAGTATTTTTTGCATCTCTGCTTTCAAATTCGTCACAAATATTAAAAAATATTTTTAAAATGAAAATAAATGATACGCTTTTATTAAAGAAAATTAATAAAAAGAGACAATTGTCTTAATATGTTAATTAAAAGTGATCTGCAGAAGATGAATTTTGGGCAGGTAAAAAGACATTTTTAAATATGAAACGGGCATGTTCAAAATTACATCAGAGAGTATGATTAAATCCGATAGCCATCTGATCATGTGAGTTATATAATATACTCCTGAAAACCAACAATTTTAATAGAATGAAACTAACAAAACATTTAGATACAAATTTACAGTTCCTCTTTACTGTTATCGTCGGTCATTAGTTTGGTCTCTTTTCGAGTTCTTCTTTCAAAAATATCGTGTTTGGATAGTGGCCGAAGATGAATCTTCCATTCGAAACCACTCAGTTTTTTATCTTCTTCTGACAATTCAAGTAAGGGTTTTAGTTCTCCTTCCGGAGCTTTGAGAAACGAAATAGTATAAATTTGCCCTTCTTTGAACCGAATTGATATCCGGCTGCTCTCTGCCCTGTTTAATCCAATAATATCTTCTTTCTCCTTAGCATAATATAAGGTTTGGCCATTTCCATCAACCTCTATATTATTCAATTCGTTGTTTATAATATAACCAATCATGTTTTTTCCTTTTATCTGGTCAAACATGGCAGAGTCCTGTTTGGATATAATAAAACTGTTCCGTGTCATATGCAATTCATCAGGAGCGTTGGTGTATTGTTTCATTTCAATAACATCTGCAGAAAGCTGGTGAATTTCGGACCAAAGCACCGGAAATTTATGAAGTTGAATGATTGAATCGCGGGTAAAATACATCATAGAATCACAAATTCCCTGGATATCATTTCTGAAGAACCTTACCTTGTTATACGCAAAAACTACCTTTTCATCAGGAACAGTGTCAGGCATGGTACGTAGGGTATCGGCATGCAGATAAAGTGTATCCCTGTCGTCATAGGTCATGTAAACAGCTGAGTCGGTTACCATTGCAATTTCCAGTAAATCATCGTATTCGGCATTATTGCCCAGGATTATTGAACGGTTTTCGAGATCGGTAATTCTAACAGAACCCCGGGCTTTTCCCATCTCGTTTTCCTTATTGTATTTTAAGTATTTTGCCGAAATCTCCTGGTTATCGTTATATATTACCGATTTTTTCAATAATTCTGCTTCACCAGTACTGGAATCGTACCAACCATTCTCGGTATAAAGAGAATTTACAGAATCATTAATGGTAGTTGGTCCCTTTATATAAATTCGTTTGGTTTGAGTATTGTAACTAACCGTATCGCCATACAGTATAAAATCATCGTTTGAAATTCCCACCTGTTTGTACAATTCCATTAAATCATCATTGATAAAATATTTCCCGATTACGCTGGTAATTGTTGTTGTGCTATCTACAATTATTCCATTGTCATCGTAATAACCAATGTTTTGTTCCAAATCATAGTCAAGTGTATCAGTATGAATTGTTGTTGATTTATTTATTAGTCTTACTTTTCCCCAAGCTCTGGCAAAATTTATATCACCATCGTAATAAACACGATTTGCATACAAATGTAAGGTGTCATCTTGTTTTATATGAACACGGCCAAAGGCATCAACACGATTGGTTCCCGTATAAGTATAGGCGCTGTCGCACCACATCAGAATATTTTTATGACTGATAAGTACCGAATCAATTAATCTTTGAGCATTGGCAACAATTCTTTCATTAGATTCAAGGGAACCTGCACGTAAAATTTCAACTCTTTTTTTTTCCTGTGAAAAAGAGAAAAATGAAAGAATCAGAAAAATGAAGAGTAAACTCCACTTTCGTTTTTTGAAAGTCACTTTAATATGATAAGATACTGCATGCATTACAGCAGTTTTTCGATAATATTATCTACTGAAATTCCTTCAGCTTCGGCTTTGTAATTTTTGATAATACGGTGCCTTAAAATTGAAGGTGCAATTGCTTTTACATCTTCAATGTCGGGAGAATATTTTCCTTGAAGGGCAGCATGTGTTTTGGCCCCTAATACAAGGTATTGAGACGCTCGTGGTCCCGCTCCCCATTTCAAAAACTGGTTAGTGATGTCGGCCGCATTTTTTGTTTCAGGACGTGTTTTGGCTGCCAGTGTTACCGCATATTCGAGTACGTTATCATTAATAGGGATTTTACGAATTAAGTTTTGGTAATAGATTATTTCCTTTCCGGAAATAACAGGATTCAATTTAACATCAATTGTTGATGTGGTATTTTTTACAATGGTTAATTCGTCTTCCAGTTTTGGATAATCGAGCCAAACCGAAAACATAAAACGATCTAATTGAGCTTCGGGCAGGGGATAAGTACCTTCCTGTTCAATTGGATTTTGTGTTGCCAGAACAAAAAACGGATCATCAAGTTTAAATTGCTGTCCTGCAGTTGTAACCGCTCTTTCCTGCATCGCTTCTAAAAGAGCTGATTGCGTTTTTGGAGGTGTACGGTTAATCTCATCCGCTAAAATTATATTTGAGAACAATGGTCCCTGAATAAATTTAAAATGTCTTTCATTATCCAAAATTTCAGTACCAATAATGTCTGAAGGCATCAAATCGGGAGTAAACTGAATTCGATTGTATTTTAAACCCAGTATTTTAGCAATGGTTGTAACTAAAAGCGTTTTAGCCAAACCGGGAACACCTATTAACAAAACATGTCCACGGCTGAAAAGCGAAATCAATACCTGTGTAACAATCTCATCCTGTCCGTATATTACTTTTGTAATTTCAGCTTTTAATTCATCAAATTTGTTACGAAGGGCATCCAGCGCTTCTACATCGTTTTTGAAATTTGTTGACATTTTATTGATTTATTATTCGGGTAATTACTTAATCCAGTTGTTAAAGTTGAAATTACAGTTGGCATAGGTAGCATCGATGCGAATATAAGTTTCCGACTGTTGCTTGCCTATCCATTCGTTAAAGACCGATTCCTTTTTCTTTATTAAATATTCCTCTGCAAGTTTTTGATAATCGTTTTGAAGATTTGCTTTATGAGATTCTGTTTTTTTCAATACTTTTATAATCTTATAAACCGGTTGTTGACTTTCTTTGTCAAGGCTCAAGAATGGATCAGAAACCTCGTTAACATTCATGGTTGTAATAATTTTACTGATATCCGGATCCAAATCTTCCACTGCAAATCTTGATGACATCGTCATAGGATTAATTACAATACCCGCATTATTTCTGGAGTTTTTATCAAACGAAAAGATGGAAGCAGCTTCTTCAAATGAAATTTCACTATTTCTAATCATATTTGCCAAACTGTCCAGTCTTTCACTTGCTTCTTCTCTTGCTTCAACAGAAATTTTTGGTTTCATAAGAATATGCCGCGTATTTACCTTATCTCCTTTTCTGTCTACCAATTGAATTATGTGATATCCAAAAGCACTTTTAACAACGTTCGAGACTTTGTCTCCTTTTAAATTAAATGCAACTGCTGCATAAGAAGGATCTAATTCTGCCCGGCCCATGTACCCAATCACGCCACCATCTTTTGCCGATGGCCCTTCGGAATACAAAACCGCCATGGTTGCAAAACTTGAACCATCTTCAATCCGTTTTTTTATTTCACGTAATTTGGCTTTTACACGGTTTTCTTCGTCAATACTGACTTTAGGCTGAAACGTAATTTGTGCGTATTCGTATTGAGTTGGAACCGTAGGAATTTCCTCATCTTTTAAATTTCTGTAATTGTATCGTACCTCGGACGGAGTTACTGTAACATCCTGAATTATTTTTTCTCTCATTTGCTGACTTAAAAGTTGATTTCTGATACCTTCTTTCATTTCAGCTTTAATATCTACGATAGATTTTTTAAAATAATTTTCTACTGCTTTTTCCGATCCCATGTATGAAATATACATTGCCAGTTGTTGATCCATTCTTTGGTTTACCTGGCTTGGTGTTACTTCAATAAGCGTATCAAGTTCCGCTTCTGCAACAAGCAGTTTGTCAATCAGGTAATTCTCAAGAATTTCGCATTTCATATCTCCTTCCGTAGTAATCCCCTGCGCCTGTTGTTCGATATTCATTCTTTCAATATCGCTTTTTAAAATAATGTTACTTCCAACTATGGCAACAATTTGGTCAACAACCTTATCCTGAGCTTCTGACTTTGTACTAAAAAGTCCCGAGGCCAGAATACATCCCGTCAATAGTATTGTTTTTAATTTTTTCATTTTAATTAATGTTGCTTCCTTATTAAAGAAGATGATGTAATTTCAATTTTAGTTATTGTAAATCTCAAATCTGTTTTGTCTGATTCCTTCTTTGTAAACATTCTCTTCAACTTCTTTGAGGAAATCAATTTTACGTTTATTAAGAATGAGGTTTCTTATATTCTTTTCAACATATTCCACAGGAGCGGGTTCACCAGCAAGTTTAAAATCCTCAATATTTACTATGTAATAATACAAAGAATCTGTTACTTCAATTTGCTTATTTCTGTTTAACAATTGTGAATCATCGTTTATTGTTTCAGGAATATTATTTTTTACAATCTGAAAGTTTACCCAATTTTCGTTAAAAAAATCAAAGCTTTTTGCATATTGAATGCAATATTCCCTCAACGCATTTTTTCCTTCTTCAGAATCATCAAGAACAAGATTTTTTATTAATTCTGTTTTTGCCAATTCCAGTGGTATTTTGATAAATATCGCCTTTGCAATGTTATGATTTAATAAAAAATTGTCGGGGTTGGAATTGTAATATTCTACAATTTGTTCTCTTGTAACCAATGTATCCATTTGTTGATTCATTAATTCATTTTTGTATTTATAAATGATTAACGAATTTCTATACTCTTCAATTTCACGTGAAAGATCCTTTTGTCCGGCAGAAAGGTTTTCCTCTGCCTTTTGAATAAGCAATTCTTGTTTTACCCATTTCCTGACATAATCGTTGGCCAATAAAATGCTATCTTCCTTCTCAATATCTTTTGGAATTATCTGAGAAATCTCATTCTGAAAAAGCTTTTTTTGACCAACCCTGGCGACTACTTTTTCGTTAGTGTCGTTTGCTTTATTACATCCAATAACCAGCACAACAGAGAGTATTATGGCAATATAAATTATACTCCTCTTATACACTTTCAATTGTTTTGAGTAACTTTTTATTGACTTTAATTTTGTACTTTTTTCTAAGCTCTTTTATCCATTTGTTTTCAAGATATTTCTGATAATCAGAAATATATAAACCTCTTGCTTCATCCAGTGATTTTGGTTCAGGAGGAATATTATCACCCCTTATAAAAGTTAATTCGCTGTTAAAATTAGCAGGAGTTGTACCATTCCACACATAGTAATCAACAATCGCATTGCTTCCATTTTCCCATGCTCCTTCTTTAATTGTAATCAAACTTTCTTCCTCAGTATTTATCTGATCAAGAATTTCCTCTACGGTCATACCGGCTGAAAAATATTTATCTGCTTCTTCCCGCACAGCACTGGCTTTACATGTTACAATCAATCCTTTAAAACGCTCTTCCCAATGATATTTGTCTTTATTCTTTTGATAATAGGCTTCCAGGCCTATTGAATCTTCAGATGCAAAATTCCAGATTTTTTCTTCAGATATGTTGAATAGCAAGATTCCGTCATGATACTCCTGAAGCAGGTATCTGAAATCAGGATATTTATCTTCAAGTTTTGAATCTTCCAATTCTGTAATTTCAAACTCTATCCATTCATTTAATTTACTGAGATAAGGAATTGAATCAGCACCTATTGAATTCAAATAAATTTCGTATTCATTGACTGTATAACTTCTGTTGTCGATATTAAACAACTCGAAACTTTCTTCAAATGGTAAGTTTGTATATTTATATTTTAATTTTTCTTTTCCTTCCTGATTAACAGCAAAACTGTATTCTTCTTTTAGTTTGTCGATAAAAACTTTTTTACTTGTAATACTTCTCTGTGGATCTTGTTTTATGCGGGTTTCAAGATTAGCTTTCGACTCTTCAAATGAAGGTACTGGTCGAATATCAAGTTTTTTAATAATATGATATCCGTAATCTGTTGCAATAGGTTCAGAAATATCGCCAATGTTTTTAAGAGCAAAAGAGACTTCTGCAAATTCGGGAACCATTCTTGCCGCTGAAAACCATGCCATTTCACCGCCATTCACCGCCGAACGTTTGTCATCAGATTTTGTTTTAGCCAGTTCTGCAAAATCAGCACCGTTTAAAAGTTCCTGATATATTGAATCGATTGATTCTTTTAATTCTGCTTTGATTTCCGGAGTTACATCTTTGGGAAACATTTTCATAATATGAGCGACCTGAATTTCACCGCGGTTTTCCCTGATGTCGTAAACCTGCAGCAAATGATAACCAAAGGAGGTTCTTACCGGTTCCGATACTTCCCCAACTGGAGTAGAGAAAGCCGCATTTTCAAAAGGAACTACCATTTGAAAAGCAGTAAAATACCCAAGATCTCCTTTGTTTCTGCTTACCGATGGATCTTCTGAGAATTCTACTGCAGCATCAGCAAAATCCTTTCCGTTAATAATTTGTTGCCTGATTTGCAAAATACTATCTAAAACTCCTTCCTCAATTTCCGGCGAAACATTTTCAGGTAGTTTTAATAACAGATGACTGGCCCTTATCTCTTTTGTAGTTCTTTTATACAACTCATAAACCATTTGTTCGTTGTATTTTACATCGGTTAAATACGGGGCAGCCAATTCTTTTCTGTAACCTGCCAGTTCATTTATAAATACTGAATTTGTATCCATTCCTGAATTTTCGGCTTCAATAACCTTAAGTTTAAAGTCGATAAATAAATCGAGATACTCTTCAGGAGTTTTTTTCTCTTCTTCGTTGTAAAGATTGTTATTGTTTTTGCGATAAATACGTTCAAATTCTCCCATGCTGACTTCTTTTTCTCCAATAGTAATAAGCGTTTCGTCTGATTGAGAAAAAGTATTGAAAACAATGGTATTAGCAATAAAAAGTAGAATAAATACAGGCTTCATAAATAAATTACATTTTAGATACAAACAATAATTTAACATGAATAATGAAAATTTATTGTTCGCTATTGGACAGTATAATTTTATGGGTAAAATTCTAATAGTTTAATTCTGATTATTGACGTGAACTATAATTAGGAGCTTCACGAGTAATGGTCACATCATGCGGATGACTTTCGTTTACTCCGGCATTTGATATTCTGGTAAATTTTGCCTTTTGCAATTCCACGATGTTGTTCGCACCGCAATATCCCATTCCGGCTCTTAATCCACCAATTAACTGAAAAAGAACTTCGTTTAGGTTTCCTTTAAACGGTACACGGGCAGCAATTCCTTCAGGTACAAGTTTTTTTATGTCTTCTTCCATATCTTGGAAATATCGGTCTTTTGAACCTTTTTGCATTGCTTCTACAGAACCCATTCCACGGTAAGATTTAAATTTTCTTCCCTGGAATAAGATAGTTTCAC
>CAJXZG010000124.1 GCA_913063265.1 uncultured Prolixibacteraceae bacterium
CTTTAGGCAAGTATTCCGAGTGCAATTTAATTGTATTGGATACTGCGATTAATCTTAATTTTTATTATGAAGCTGAAGATTATAAGGCACAATCCGGAATTCAGGTAGAAACTTGTTCTGACACCGGTGGTGGAAAAAACATCGGCTACATCGATAATGGTGACTGGTGCTCTTATTTTATTATGGTTGACTCTGCCGGAGTTTACAATTTTACTGCCCGGGTAGCAACAGCAAAAAACGGAGGTACTTTTAATATTTTAGCCAATAATAAGGCGGTTGGTAAGGTTACTGTTGAAGGTAGTAAATCGAATGGTTGGCAGGATTGGTACACCACAGAGCCTGTGAAAATTGATTTGGAAAAAGGAGCTTACGACTTAAAGTTTAGTTTTACAGGTGCTTTTAATATCAACTGGTTCGATATTAAACTAGCTGAGATTAATACTTCTTTATCGCAAAACGAGTTGGCTGAAAGCGATATTTGGAAAGTATATCCAAACCCATTTTCAGATGTACTTCATATTAATTATCATTTAGATGTTCAATCAGATGTAGAAATTGAATTGCTAAATGTAAATGGAAAAGTTGTACGAAAAGTGGAAAGTTTCACTAAAAAAGAGCCGGGAAATCATAATATCAGAATAGATAATGAAAACCTGCCAAATGGCTTATATTTCCTTGTATTAAGAAAAAATAAACAATCATTTACAAAAAAGATCCTATTGAATAAATAACATTTAATTACTACCAGAAAAACTAAACTTTAAATAAATGAAACGAGTTAGTTCTGTAATCCTTTTAATACTTGTAACCCAGATTCTTTTGGCACAAAACCCTTTGGTAACTCATATTTTTACTGCCGATCCAACGGCACGTGTTTTTGATGGAAAACTATATGTTTATCCATCAAGCGATACTTATCCACCGGCAGGCAGGGAAGCTGAATTCCCTCGTTTTTGTATGCCAGGATATCACGCGTTTTCTCTCGAAAATGGATCAACCTGGAAAGACCATGGCTGGATTTTAAAGGAGAACGATGTGCCCTGGGGAGAAAAAGATACCTATGCCATGTGGGCTCCGGATTGTATTAAAAAAGGCGATAAGTACTATTATTATTATCCGGCACAACCTGCCGATGGTTCTGCTTTCAGAAGAATTGGGGTTGGTGTTTCTGATAATCCCCTGGGACCATTTGAATGGGAAAAAGTTTACATCAAAGGTGTAACCGGTATCGATCCGGGTTTGTTTGTCGATGATGATGGAAAAGCATACTTATTTTTTGGCGGAGGCAAGGAACTTTTTGTAGCGCCTTTAAAAGACAATATGAAGGAAATTGCTGCTGAACCCAAAAAGGTGGAACACTTGCCTGCAGGTTACAAAGAAGGTTCTTTTATGTTTAAACGGGATAGTCTTTATTATTTCACTTTTGCACATGTTTTTGCAGACGAAGGTTATACAATTGCCTATGCAACAGGCGATAATCCAATGGGGCCTTTTACTTATCGTGGAAAAATGATGGATAATATTGAAAATGGAACGAACCACCATTCAATTGTTGAATACCAGGATAAATGGATACTGTTTTATCATTCATGGGATATTAGCGGATACAGCAAACTTCGCTCAATGCGTGCGGATTATATCAATTTCAAATCCGATGGTACGATGAGTAAAGTGATTCCTACAATGAGAGGGATTGGAGTGCCAACAGTCGGTGATACAATTCAAATCGATCGCTACAATGAAATTAGTGGAGCACAAACAGCTTTTGTGAGTGGTGATGAACCCAATGGATGGATGGTTTGCGAAACCAGAATGATGAGTTCTGTTCGCTTTAATAAAGTTGATTTTGGAGAAGGAAAAGCTAAAAAAATGAAAGCCCGCTTTGCGTGCGGACAAAGAAAAGGAACTTTTGAAGTTCGTTTAAACCATGCTAAGGGGGAAATGGTTGCTGAATTTCCGGTGAGTTACACAGGAGGTTGGAGCAAATGGGAAACCATTGAAACAGAGCTTTTAAAAGATGTTGAAGGAATTCATGATTTGGTAGTGGTTTTTAAAGCTGATTGGGGATCAACAAAAATTATTAACCTGAACTGGTTGTTGCTGGAGGAATAAATAATCGCAAATATTCAAACAAAGTCCATCAATTTAAATTTGGTAATTGACCTAACCAGTGAAATTGTAAATTTTAACTATAAACCAATAAAAATGAAATCCGGGAATATTATTTGTCTGGCAATTTTGAGTTTAATTCTGTTTGCTTGTAATTCTGCCAACCAATCAAAAGCCAGACTTGCCGAAGACTTTAATTTTAACTGGAAGTTTTACCAGGGTGAAGTTGAAAATGGCGAATCGGCTGATTTGAATGAAAACAATTGGAAAGAAGTTCGATTGCCCCACGACTGGAGTGTTGAAAACTCTTTTACACAAGATAAAACTGCAGGAGCAACAGGTTTTCTGCCAGGTGGAATAGGCTGGTACAGAAAGACATTTTTTGTTCCTGAAAATTCAGCCGATAAAATTATCTGGATCGAATTCGATGGAGTATACACCAATTCTGAAGTGTGGATAAACGTTCAATATTTAGGCAAGCGACCCTATGGTTACATTCCTTTTAAATACGATTTAAGCGAATATCTAAATTATGGAGAAGAAAACCTGATAGCAGTTCGTGTTGATCGCTCAGCATATATCGATTGTCGCTGGTATCCGGGCTCCGGAATTTATCGGAATGTAAAACTGGTCACAGTGGATAAATTGCACATTCCACAGTGGGGAGTTTTTGTTACTACTCCCGAAGTTTCGGATAAAAAGGCAACAGCTGCCATTCAAACTGAATTAACCAATAAA
The DNA here is from genome assembly GCA_913063265.1 of uncultured Prolixibacteraceae bacterium. Lineage (GTDB taxonomy): Bacteria > Bacteroidota > Bacteroidia > Bacteroidales > Prolixibacteraceae > Draconibacterium. The sequence goes on from CAJXZG010000124.1 coordinate 2,848, forward strand.
TATGAATCGGAAAAAACTGCGATAGTAAAGAGTACGGTTTTATTTGATGGAAAAGAAGTAGCCAGCACCGAATCTGAAATTGTGTTAAATTCGGGAGAATTAAAATCGCTTCAGCAAAATATTGAAGTAATCCAACCAGAACTCTGGGACATCGAATCGCCAAATTTGTACAAAGTAGTTTCAAAAGTTTATGTCGACGATAAATTAGTGGATGATAAAGAAACTACATTTGGTATTCGAACTTTTGAATTTGATAATGACAAAGGATTTTCCCTTAATGGAAGAAATGTCTTGCTAAAGGGAGTTTGTCTGCATCACGATGGAGGTTTGGTTGGTGCTGCAGTTCCATTGGGAGTGTGGGAGCGTCGTTTACAAATTTTAAAAGATGGTGGTTGTAATGCCATCAGAACTGCACATAATCCTCCTTCCGAAGAATTTTTGGATTTATGCGACAAAATGGGATTTCTGGTTCAGGATGAAGCTTTTGATGAGTGGAATAATCCAAAAGATAAAAAGCACAATTACAATCAAATTGAAGCAAGTCCCTTAACCAGGGGTTATACCGAGCATTTTACTGAATGGTCGGAGCGCGATGTTAAAGCCATGGTGCTTCGCGATCGAAACCATCCTTCTATTATTATGTGGAGCATTGGTAATGAAATTGAATGGACTTACCCTCGCTATGGAAATGCCACCGGATATTGGGGAAGTAATAAAGTAGGAGATGTAAATTATTATTTTGATGAACCGCCATTTTCTGTCAAGCAGACAAAAAAGAATTTTTATGGTTCAGAATCCAGTGAATACAATTTAGCTAAAACTGCACAGCAATTGGCCAACTGGATTCGTGAGCTGGATACATCACGTCCGGTTACTGCAAACCTTGTTATTCCTTCGGTTAGTAATTTTTCAGGGTATGCGGAAGCACTGGATATAGTTGGTTTAAGTTACCGGCAGTCGGTTTACGATTATTGTAAACGTCATTACCCTGAAATGGTGTTTCTGGGAACAGAAAACTGGGCTCGTTACCACGAATGGAAACCGGTGTTGGACAAAGAATTCATTTCAGGAATATTTTTGTGGACGGGAATTAACTATATGGGCGAATCACGAAGCTGGCCGGTAAGAGGAAGTAACAGCGGGTTACTGGATTTTGCCGGATTTGAAAAGCCTTCCTTTCATATGTTCAAGGCTTTGTGGTCTGACAAACCACATATTTATATCACTACACAAAACCTGGATAAATCGCCTTATCAATGGGATGAAAAAAATAGCCAACTTTTGGAAAAAGAAGAAAACTGGGCTGCGCAACAATTATGGGGTTGGCAGGATGTAAATGAACACTGGAACTATAACGAAGGTGAATTAATTGCAGTTGAAGTCTATACAAACCAACCTGAAGTCGAACTCTTTGTAAATGAGAAATCAAAGGGAATTCAAAAACTGGCAGATGTCGATGACCATATTCTTAAATGGCTGGTTCCTTATGTTGAAGGAATTATTACTGCCAAATCAGTGCAAAGTCCGGAGTTGGAATACAAGGTTAAAACAGCTGGTGATTTAGCGCAAATCAAAATTGAGGCTGATAAAACCGAACTGGTTTCCGATGCCTACGATGTTGCTCATTTTTTGGTTCAGATATGTGATGAAAATGGAAATCCAATTTATCATTTGGATAAAGAAATACATTTTGAAATCGACGGCGATGCAAAATTACTTGGAGTTGACAATGGTTTGCCTTCGAATGTACAAGATTATCAGAGTAACAGTCTGATAACTTCAAAAGGTAAGGCTTTGATGATTTTGCAATCGAATTTGAATAAAGATGTTGTGAAAGTGAAGGCTGTTTGTGGAGATATTGAAAGTGAGACAATTATAATAAATATTAGATAAAACTTTCAAATGGAAATCACTGTTTCAATACATCAAACTTTGCATTAAAATGTGTATTTTGACTTTCATCAAAAACTACTTTCCGGTTGGGTTGATTATTTAATTCAAACTGATTTTCGTTTTTTACAAATTTAATTTCCACAAAGTTGTAAGGTATGTCAAAAACAATTGTCCCGGTATAAATTGAATCATGATTATTATCCTCCAATTCATAATTCTGGTTCCAACTTAAAGGTGGGACAGAACCTCTGACACTGATGGTATTTACATCAGATAATTCACGTGCATCAACAGTAAATTCTACCCTTTGTTTTTTGGTTGGCTGAACGCAGGAAATCGTGAATAGTAGTGTGAATAAAACCATTAACCCTGCAATCCTAATTTTATTTGCTTTCATATTTGTTCATTTTTAAATCAATCAGATAATCCAGTCCAAATCGTCCGGACCCCAGAGCAAGATTATACAACGAAACCCATAAAAAGCCCAGAGCCGGTAACATTCCCCATAATCCCTGACCCCATTTTTGCCCGAAAATGGCCACCAGCATGGTACCGGTAATCAGCAAGGCAAATACCCTTGTGTTGAATCCAAGCGCAAAAAATATACCCCCAACGGCTTCACTAAAAGCGCCCATCCATGCAAAAAAGATGGGAAACATGGCAAATATTCTTCCAAAATTTGCGACGTCATTTGGAAACCAATAGGCAACTTCAAACAAACCTAAATTGTTTTCTGCAGGCGACCATGGCATACCAAATTTACTTGCTCCAAAGTTAATTGCCAGTAATGCCCCGGTTATAAATCTTGGAATAAGAACAATGAAATCCATAATCAAAGATTTCTGAATAACAGGTTTGTTTAGCCATTGATAAGTTCTTCTAATTTTGTTCATCGTAAAATTCATTTTTATTAAATACAGATGATTTTTTTTATAGCTTCGTTATTATGAATCAACACAATATAAGCTATTGTTGTTTATTAATCCGAAACTTTAATTGGCTGTAGTTAAGAAACAGAAATCGAACAACAGAAGATAAGAAAAACGTCAGGTTAGCAGAATATAAGAATTGAAAATATAATGGAGCAATCCACAAAATATGCGGTAATATTTGATATGGATGGTGTACTAGTGGACAGTGAACCCTATCATATGGAAGCAGAAAGAAAGGTATTTAAATACCTGGGAATTGAAGTAAGCGAAAAATTGCATCATTCATTTGTAGGAATTCTAAGCCGTAATATGTGGCGACAAATTATTGAAAAATTTAATCTTGATCATGCTCCATCTGAACTTGTTAAATTGCAACGTAGATATTATGAAGATACACTCAATTCCATTGAAAATATTGAGCCGATTGAAGGAATCCTGGAATTATTGAAGATTTTGGTTCAACATAATTTTAAACTTGCTGTGGCTTCCTCTTCTCCTTATTCGCAAATAAAGTATTATCTCGACCGTTTTGGTTTTCGGCAATATTTTACGGTAATCACCAGCGGGCAAGATGTGGAAAGAGGTAAACCGGATCCTGAAATATTTGTAATAACAGCTGAAAAGCTTGGCGTGCCAAAGGATAAATGTGTTGTTATTGAGGACTCAAAAAATGGAATTGAGTCTGCAGTAAAAGCCGGAATGAAGTGTATAGGTTTTCGAAATCCTTCTTCTGGCAACCAAAATCTTTCAAGGGCAAACTTTATAATCGAGAAATTTGAAAATGATACATTTCGTTTGATTCAGGAATTATTTTGATCCTTTATTTATGGAGGTATCATGCCTTTGTTTATCAGAAATAAATAACTTTTAGTTACTGTTTGTCATCCATAAAATCAGAGAAGCAAGTACAAACAAAACAATGGATGCACCGGATATCCTGTTGATCCATAATACCATATTTGTACTGAATTTATTTTTAAAAAGGTCGATTACTCCAGTAAGTGCAAACCTGAAAGCTAATGCACCAACAATAAATCCCAGCATTACCGAAAGCGCCATTATGGGTTTATCGATGCTTAAGGCAATTCCAAAACCTGAGAAAATGGCAAAATACATAAAAATTATGAGTGGATTGGAAACCGTAATAGCAAAGCTGCTCAGCATGTCTTTTATATGACTGTTCTTTTTGATTTTGCCTTTTTGATTATCCTGCCCCGGAGAAGAGAAAAAGATAAATCCTCCGAACAGAACCAGTACAGCTGATCCAATTAATCGAATCCAGAACTCATTCTCAGTGATATAACCAATGAGCAGTGCCATCCCGAATCCGGCAGCTGCGGCATATAGTGTATCCGATAAAGTAGCACCCACACCCGAATAAAAACCCGCCTGCCGATTACGGTTAATGGTACGTTGAATGATTAAAATACTTACCGGTCCAACAGGCAGAGATGCCAAAAATCCAATCAATATTCCTATTGCCAGAAACTGTAAAAACATGTTTTATTTGTAGCCTTTAATAGTATGCTTTTAAATAACTTAAGCCTTAAAAATAATTATTTTGATTAAATAACATTGATGAATATTAGAATTTTATGAAATTTTAATAAGTGTTTCTTTTATTTGGGAGTTGAATATTTATTCGTAATAAAAGTTATGATAACCAGTAAGTTGGTCGGGTGAGGATTATTTTTGCCTTGAAAAAGTAGAAATCAGTATCATCCGGGAAGAAGAAAAACTGTCGGGAATTTAGTATTCATCTGATATCTTCACACATCTGAATCCAACTGCAAAATCGGTCCAGTCACTGATAAGTCCTTTACGATAAAATACTTTTTTACACATTTTGCCCGAATGCCAGCTACCACCTCTGATAACACGGTTTGTTCCTGTCTCAGGACCTTTAGGATTTTCAAATTCACTATGTTGGTAATAGGTTTCAGAATGTCGGTCAGCGGTCCATTCCCACACATTCCCTGCCATATGATACAAACCATAACCATTTGGTTCATCAGCATCAACGGGCTCAATCTGGTTGGTCCACGTTTTCCCGTCTTGTTTTGCTTTTTCTTTATTCCATTCATTTCCATTTGGAAAATCTTTACCTTCCAGTCCACCTCTGGCTGCAACTTCCCATTCTGCTTCTGTGGGTAATCGTTTTCCAGCCCAAGCAGCATATTTACTTGCATCCATCCAGTTTATACCTACAACGGGATAATCCAGAAATTTTTCTCCGCTTCTAAATGTTTCTGAGTTCCAGAATTCAGGAAGTTTGGTTCCGGTTTCAAGGCAAAACTTAAAATAGTCCCTGTTGCTGACTTCAAACCTGTCAATATAAAAAGAATCTGTTTTTACCATGTGCTCCGGACCAAATCCCAAAGTGTTTTTTGTGTTATTTCCAATTAAAAACTCACCTCCCGGTATCAGTACCATTTTTTTTTCATTCTGTGCACTAAGCATGTTGTTTAATGCTGCCATAAGAATTACTGAAAACAATAAAAACTTCATATGTTTTTAGTATTTAAAATATTAACACTCTTTTGTTATTCAATTCAATTCAATTGTAATTTTCATATGGTTCCATAAATAGTTTGTTGTCCAGTTATCTTTTGCATCGGACCAAATCAAATACATAGATTTTCCATCATCTTCTATCCACTTTGGACTTAATTTTAACTGATAAGCTTTATCATTATTGCATATTGGAAGGAATTCAGAATTATAATAGAACTGCTTCCATGGTCCCCATGGCTTTTCTGAATACCAAAATCCTATACTACAGGTTCTGTCATGCATAAATTCGTTCCAGTAGTTACCGGGCAATCTTCCCTTTGTTTGGCCATATCTCGAACCTGAATTGACCATAATATAATATCCCAGGTTTTCATTCCAAACCACACTTGGCAGCCATGAATACCATCCCCATTTATCATTTTCGGGAAATACATGAATCACACCTCTTTCTTCTATTTTTGTGGTCCATAAGGCCTTGTCAATCTCATCATAACTTTTAAAAAATTCATAAGAACTTTTATCTGTTATTTTGTCCTTTTTAACTCTGGCTAAATTCAACTTCCAGCATTCATCAGGTTCGGGGCTGTATAAATAAATATAGGGATCTTCTGTATGATTGGCATGAGAATTGTTTTTGCCGTTCTGGCAAAAAGATATCCATGAAAAAGCATAACCTTCAACACCATCTTTTAAAACCGGATCTTCATGCCAAAAGAATACTTTATCCTTTCCTGTTTCTGATTTTTCATTTTTTGCAAGAATTCCATTATGATTAAACCATGTTAATCCAAAATCTTCAGAGTAAAACAATTTATTTCCATGAAAATAATTAAAACCATTAGTTTCTGAGCCGGATACAAAGGTATACAGAACACTATCAATGGAAATAATACCATAACCGTACCAGCCACCTCCAAATTCGTAAAAAGGATATCCCCTTGTTAATTCAGTAACTTGCATTGAATCAGGAGTTCCGTAAATCCGTATTGGAACATTATTGTATCTTATTGTTCCACCATTAAAACCGAAACCATCATCCAGCATTGAATACACATTGTCATCTGCTGCCCATGTCTGACACCAGTTATCACCGGCCTTAAAATCTCCAAAACTTCTAATTGTACCCTGACAAAAAGTAAGTGATATCGGAGTACCTTTAACTAAATCAGTTTTTGTTTCCTTACTCTTATCCGGATTGAATTAAATGGCAATAAAAAAAGTAATTATCCCTATAAGTAATTTAATTTGGAGCATTCCTATGTAATTTTTGATATAATAACTGAAAGGTTTTATCCCGCTCTACATGGTAGCATCTTAGAATTCTGCCTTTTGTATCCTTGAATTGGTACGACAGATCATGGTCTACTTCGGGACAACTAACTTCTTCAAAATATCCTACTGACGGATCCAACATAACCGCGATATCACCAAGGTCAAAAAATCCCTTTGTATCAGATTCATACCAACTGTTTCCAATCCGAATATTATGAAGGTAACTGCCAATATCACCATGTGGTTTAATTTCCTTTTCCGACTCTTCCATCGGACACGTGAGATAAGTTCCGGTATCAAAAAGTACAAAGCTTAAGGGCGAATGAAAAAGTAGCCTTGAAGCATGTGGATCGCCAAATACATTGAAATTGTAACAGTTGTCCAGCCATTGGGTTCGTAAATGCCAGAAAACCCTGATGTTCTCTGAAATTTCCGGCTGCAACAGGTACGCGGAAGCAATATTGGTAGCAGCGCCAAGACCAATGATCCAAAGCGGTTCATCCTTGTTTGCCTTCATAGCCTCTTGTATAATAAAATCCACTCCTTCAGATTTTGTGGGTTCGTAAGGGTATTGCAATGGCATGGATCCGGCGTAAACAGGTATTTCAGTTCTTCCTGTAAGTTTCAATATCGTGTCGATTTCATTCACTGACATTTGTATACTTTGAGGCCCTCCCCACAAAAAGGTTGTACCTATAATGCCAATTATATTAAATCTTTCGGGGGATAATAGAGCAAGTGTAAGCGCCCACTGATCGTCGATTTCATTTTTGGCATCTGCATCAATAATCACATTGATCTTTTGATTTTTTGGTGGGATAGCAGGTACTACTCTGTTGTTAAAATCAACGTTACGAAAAAATTCAGCATAATCATTGTAAGAGCTTTGACACCAGGCACCATTAGAATTATTGATTAACAATACTATAGTTAAAACAAGATAACTGTAATTAATGTAGAGTTTCATAAATTGTTTTTAATCGGTTTTTCTTTATTCTGTAAAAGGCTAGTCTAAATGTACAGCATTTTTACCCGGTTTTACCAAAGCAGTGACAATGGAGACAAAAATATTACCTGCTGATTCCTAAGGTGGTTTCATAGTTTAAATCGTTGATACTATCAAAAATAATTATAATTGTTTACGCTGCAATTCTTTGTTCAAAAGAATACCAAACCTTATGTTATCCGTTATCACTTCTGAACATGCCTGCAAGTTGAACCTGTTAAGGCCTTGTTTCCTGTGATAGAGCAAGTCGGTGCAAATGTTCCCGGGTAAAACGACAGGAACGAGTATTTCTCTCGTAAGTGTTAGGGTAGGAGAGGCACTACCCGATCAGCATACATATAACCGTTTGCCCGATTAGGCCAGGTAATTTAATTTCAATTTATTTCTATGCTTTTTATAAATGGATTTATATAAGGCTTCCCAATTAAAGCAAAAATGGTATTCATAACAGAAACCAGAGCGCCAATTAATATTCCACCTATTAGCGGTATCGGTTGATTTACTTTCCAATATATCCACAGACCAATCAGACAGATTCCCCAGATGCATAACTGCATTATTAAAGCAGCCCGAAAATGATTTGACATTTCCCGGGTTTTATTTTTTTTATTTTTCCACATTAGCAAAGTGGGAAATATTAGCGGAATTATTCCACTTAAATGCAGAATTGCCAACCATCTGTTGCCGTCAACCATCTGAGACTCCCGATTTTTCTCTGATTCTTTTTCTACAAACAGACTAAAATCCACTTCGAGTGCTTTAGCAATCATTTGAAGAGTATAAGCCCGTGGATCTACTTCTCCATTTTCAATCCGTTGTATTGTTCTGGCACTAACTTCAGTTCTATCAGCCAGCTCTTCCTGAGTCATGCCCTTTTTAATCCTTAATTCTTTTATTAGTTTTCCTGTTTCCATTTTTATTTTTTAGTCCAAATGTCAGCCGGATTAAGGTAACTTTCCAACTACAATAACACGACATTTACACGACATTTACATTGATTGTGCTCTTATTCAGTATGTTTTACTAAACGGTAAATTGTACTTTTAGAGTCAGACATCGGGTTCGAACTCTTTAGAATTTATACTTTAGTCCAATCCTCAGAATTTGAGTTTCATAATAATTCTCATAATCTGCTGTAAATCCATCCCCAACTATTTCTTGCTGAAGCCCAAATTGATTAAAAATATCAGTAAATGCAAAAGATAGTTCTCCTTTACCCTGCCACAGTTTCTTTTTTATACCAATGTCAACTGAACTTCGGGACATCTGATTTCCCTGCGGGATGTTTTTTGGAGCAAAGTACAATGCTGTTAATTGAAATTGCAGCTCTTTTGGTAAATTAAAGGTGTTGATAATTTTAAAATCCCATGTATTATCCTTTGTCTCTTTTACGTCAAAAGTATGTTCATACGGAAACAGAAGCGTACCTGTATATGCTTCTATCTTATTTTGGTAAACGTTGATGTTTCCCGACAACTCGTAAAAATCAGCCACTTTTTGACTGAATACTAATTCAAATCCCAGGTTGGAAGATTCTCCTGTATTTGCATAACTTTTAAGTATTACATCATATTCAGCTCTACTTGTATCCTGGGTATAAACCCTCATGTATGGATCCGTAATAAATCTGTAATATCCTGCAAGGAACAATGAGCCATTTTCCCAATTTGTTTTGTATCCGATTTCAGCCGACTGTGTATACTGAGGTCGTAAATACGGATTTCCGACTTTAACCAGTTCATGGTCATCAGATTTTGCATACATACGTAATTCAGGCTCGCCGGGCCGGTCAATGCGTTGATTATAAAAAACTGAAATTCTATTTTGTTCGTTAAGTTTGTAACTCAAACGAATGTTAGGGAAAAGTTTAAAGTAATCGTATTTATCATTTTGGGTGTAATAAATGTTTTGCTCGTCCATATTGTAGTAAGCAGAAGTGTATTCAACTCTTAATCCTGCCTCTACCGAATACTTCATCTTTTCGTGTACACCGTTGATATATCCTGCATAAATAGATTCTCCCCATTTGGTCCAGCTGCCCAGCCCCGGATAAAGAATGGAACTTTCACCTCTTTCCTGTTCATACTCTACCGGAAGATTTCTAATCTGAATTTTTGCGCCACTTTCAATTCGCCCGGCAGCTAAAGGTTTTGTATAATCAATATTCATGCTGCTCGTATGTTCTGTACCTAAAACGCTTGTAACATCTCTGCCATTCGGTCTTACAGAAGAGCTGTCGTTAATGTAATAAGTTTCGTCTTCCCAGCCTTTGGAATACTGAAAATGGGTTTGGATTTCATGTCCTGCCTGTTTAAATTTATGTGTATAGTGTAACAGGTAATTCATGTAACCTGTTATTTCTTCTTCATTCCATGTTATATATCGGTTTCTTTTATTTGTATGTAAATCGATATAGGGAACCTGAGCTGAATCGACATGAGATTCCCAATCGTAGATTCCTGAAAGTGATAAAATATTTTGATCATTAAACTCATAGTCAATTCCACCTTTTACAATGTAGTGCGTTTGTTTTCGGTTTTCAGGAACTTGTGAAGCAATTATTCTTCCATCGTCATAATATCTTGTGGTAAATTCGTTATTGGGTAATTTTTTCTGATGAAGAATCTCGGTTTGAAAAAAAGCATTCAGCTTTTCTGTTTTATAGTTTAAATCGAGACCAGGGATATATTTTGGAGTTGGAGAGAAACTTCCCAATTCGCTGGGTAAATCATCCTTAGGTTTGGTAAGTGCCCCCAATCCATAGGCAAAACCAACACTTCCATGAAATCCGCTTTGTTTTTCCTTTTTATAAATAATATTAATTATACCCGCCATTCCGGTAGCATCATATTTTGCAGAAGGATTATTAATTATCTCAATCCTATCAATATTGGCAGCAGGAATGTTGTCCAATCCTTTTTGATTGCCATATCCTGTTAAACTTGATTGTTTCCCGTCTATTAAAACAATGACTTTGTCACTTCCTCTTAAAATCACTTTTCCCTCCTGGTCAAACGAAACACCCGGCATAGCCTTCATCGCATCCATAACCGAACCTCCCGATTGTGCGATGTTATTATTCATACTGTAAGATTTTTTATCCAAACCACCGGCAATTTCACTTATTTCCTCGTTAATTGTAACTTCTCCCAATTGAGTTGGAGAAACCTGAAGTTCAACCTTGCCAATATCATAAAACCGGTTTAGGGTTCCAATTAAAATGTCGGATTGAAAGGTGTTGTAGCCAAGAAACGAAACTTGTATATTATAGTTTCCGGTTTCAATACCGTTTAAGGCAAAAAAACCGTCCTCTTTACTTAATGTTCCGTTGATAATATTTTGATTTAACAGAATTGCAATTGTTGCAAAGGGAATAGCTTCTTTTGTTTCTTTGTCAATTACCTGCCCTGAAATTGTAGCATTTGGTTGTGAGTAAACTTTAAGAGATGTAATAAAAATTATAGTGAAAAGTAAAATATTTCGCTTCATACCGTTACTCAAAGATTAAATAGCAAATGTAGCATTTTTGCAAGGTCTTTTAGCCTTGCTTATGACGGTAATTTCTATCTTGTCTTTGTGGATTTCACACAGGAATAATTTTTCATTTTTGTATTTTAATCTTCAAAAAAGGCAAGCTTAAAAAGTAAAAATGTTTTGTTTTTAACTAAGTTCTTTGTCGTGTATTTGTGATTTTTATGTTGAATCTTTTTATTTTCACAAAAAATGAAATTCAAGATAATCGGTATTTATTATACACTTTTACTTC
>CAJXZG010000125.1 GCA_913063265.1 uncultured Prolixibacteraceae bacterium
CTTGTCAGGTAGCTCAAACTAAAATTTATTCCTGCTTTTTTTATTCCCCATTGTAATCCATGAGAATGTCCGGACAAGGTAAGTGCTATGTCATCACGGTATTTTACAATTTCATCCCAATGTGCCGGATCATGAGAAAGTAAAATTTTGAATGATTCCTCAGGAATACCTGCCATTGCTGAATCGAGATTGGCATATTGCGGAAATGGTGGGTGTCCCCAGTTTTCTACTCCAATTACGAAAATGGAATCTGAATCCATTTTGAGTTTGGCATGCTCATTATTTAGAAGCTGAAATCCAAAGTCCTGCTGTGCTTTAATTATCTGATTAAAATTTTTTGTTTTGTCTGATTCACTTTTCCAGTCAGTATAATCGCCGTAATCATGATTACCTAAAATGGCAAACGCATCTCTGTTTTTTGTAATAGAGGTAAAAATATCATTCCATCCTTCCAACTCCTTCGAGAAATTATTTACCATATCACCGGTAAAAAAAACTGCATCTACATTTTCTTTTTCTGAGGCTTTTACAACTTTTTGTAATGTTTTTTTTGAGTTTAAAAAGTTTCCAAGATGAACGTCTGAGATTTGCATTAATGAAAATCCGTTAAACCCCTGGGGCAAATATTGAAATCTCATCTCAATACGATTTACTGCCAATTCTTTTGTTCCAAACAGTGCTCCGTATAGAACACTGCTGCTAATTCCAAGTGATAGGAGCAGGCCCATAAAATAAATTATGTACTTTCGGTTTTTTCTAAAAAATATTCCAATAAGAAATGCAAAGGCAAGTGGAATTTTGAAAATAAAATCAATAGACAAAATAATATTAAAAACCAGATGCATTGAGTATTCATCGGTGGTCCTTGTATTTAATGGCCATATGTAGAGAGAAACAAATGCGAGAATAACAAGTATTGAAATGATGAGAACCAGATTTCTGATTTTTCTTTTTCTGGCAGGAGTACAAATACCACTAAGGCTCTTTATAGTGGCAAACGTTATTGACGTATAAAAAACAAGAAATAATACAACAAACAGTAACTGAAAAGTCCTCATCTAATTTTTATAGTAGTTTTCATTTATTAGCTCGCAAATGTAACAAAATCGTTTTACGATTAAAATATTTCAATATCAACAAGTTAGCTGGAGAAATGTTTTGATTTGTCCTGTTCAGGTTTTAATATTTAGAATTATATGTATTCGTATATACAAATATTACAAAATTAGTATGTTTTAATTCGTAATAGTTCATTTGTACTAAAACATCCTTTTTAAGTTTACATTTCAAAACATTTATTTTTAGTGTAAATTCAATAATGAAAAAATATTACATAAGTAACATGTATTGCATACAAAAACATTCTGATTTAATTGTACAAATCAGAACAAAATCAAATTGAAGATTGGTGAATCGAACTTGCAAAAAATTACAAAAAAAAATAGTTGAATAAAACAATTTACGAATTTTACAATTAGATTAATTATGATTTATACATTTCTAATGTAAATAATATGAGTGATTACATTTAAACTCAATCTAAACAATGTATTATTATGTATATATAAAATTTATATATCTCTCATTATATCAGTAATATATATAATTTAATTAGAGTATACTACTAATAATATATTGAAATTCTGTATTTATGTTTTAAAATCAATTAAATACAGTATTCAGATATTTGTATATCAGTATTATACAGTTTTTAGTTAAAGCTTTTTTTAGTACATTAAGTATTGTTTTAATGAAACATAAGAATTTAAATTTATCATAAATAATTCTATTTTGTAAAAAATATATATTACATTCGTACACTGAATTCTTACAATTATGTTTTGTAAGTTTTGTTAAGGATGTGATAAGAACCAGAGATTGATAATGAAAGACCGTATAAGGAAATATATGGAACATAAAAATATCTCCGCAGGAGAGTTGGCTTCTGTCCTGGAAGTACAACGTTCAAATATATCTCATATTCTCAACGGTCGTAATATGCCCGGTGCTGCTTTTATTGAAAAGTTACTCATTAATTTTCCTGATTTAGATGCACGCTGGTTAATAACCGGTGAAGGAGAGATGTTTTCGGAGGAAACTAAACCTGAATTAAAAGACATAGAAAAAGTTACAGAAACAAAATCTGCTGCCGGTTTGATTGAAACAACAAAAAAAGAAGTATCGACTGATAAAAAAATAACAAAGGTTGTTTTGTTATTCTCTGACGGAACCTTTATTGATTATAAACAAGAATGATGTGATGATTGATGACTTATAAACCCTCCGCATTTAAACTTTCTAAGTTAGTTAAAAAAGAGTTACTTCAATTGAAGCAACTCTTTTTATGTATAAGCGCATCCAATTAAAACTGCTTTAGTAATGCATTAATGTAATTCTGATATCATAGATATATTCAAAAGAATTTGAATTTCTTATTTTTTACTATTTAAGTTTCTTTAATTAAATCAACGTGTGCCGGTTTAATAGTCCGTTAAATATTAATTTATAATACCCAGTCTCTCGTATTATTAAAAATAAAACTCAGTTTCTCCCGTACTTAAGTTACAAATGTTTCAGGCATGTAAAATAAACAATTTAAAAAATAAGTCAGATTACAATCATAAAAGACATTGAAATACAGCGCTGTAAGTCGGGTTTGTTATTTAGAAATGTTATAAATTACATATGTAAAATAGAAAGTTGATAAATAATTATACATATGTATTGGTTATGTAAAATGTTTGATTACATTTGTAGTGTGATAAAACAAAAGAATATTTGGACATTTAAGATGTAACGCGAAAGAATTTACAAACCCGATTAAGTTATTCGCTGAAAATGCAGAGTTACCTGGCCGCTTGATATAGCGGCCTTTTCCTTTTTATAAATCACAGATTAATAAGATTTTACATTGATATTATCCAGATAAACTAATCAGAACCAAAACTGAATATAATGTTGCTTTATACTATGTATATTACATTTGTTTGCTAAGCTGGTAATTTCTTTTGACTCTATATTATTGATAAATAACTGATTATGTTTGTACTTTATTTATGTAAAACTTGTTGACAAAAAAATAATTCAAAAAAATTAACAAAAGTATTGGTTATGTAAAATGTTTGATTACATTTGTAGTGTGATAAGACAATAGAATTTTTTGGACACTTTAGATGTAATGCGAAAAGATTTACAAACCCAATTAAGTTATTCGCTGAAAATACTGAGTTACCTGGCCGTTAGAGATAACGGCCTTTTCCTTTTTTATAAATATCATTATCAAAAATAGGTGTTAAAAGGTGTTATTTTATCCTTTAATAGATTTAGCTCTAATATTAAAGAAAGGATATACATAATCTTCAAATAGTTGATACATATTACTTTGTCGAAAAATAAATCGGGTAGGTAATAAAATTTAATCTAAAAAAATAGGTTTACAATTGTTAAATTTGAAATATGTGCGCAATATGGAAAAAGTTACAAAAGTAACATATAATTCAAGTTGGTAAATCATTATTTTATGGTTAAAACAAAAATAAATAGGTTCCTAATATTTCAATAAAATCTATTCTTGTTAATTAATTGGATTTTATTAAAATCTGATGACCTATAACTACGTTGTAATTTTTATCTTTGCAGCCAAATTATTGACATATGAGTAAAAAAGAAGTTAAGAATTTAGTAGTTGTAGAAAACGTTGCTTTAAATTCTACTAACTTTTTGATTAAACTAAAATCTTCAGAATCAATTCCTAAAATAGAACCCGGGCAGTTTGTAAATGTTGAGATTAAAGATACTAATGAAATCTTTCTGAGAAGACCATTTTCTGTATTTGATATGGATTACACGGAAAATACAATGTCTTTAATTGTAAAAATTCTTGGAAGAGGATCAAAAAAACTAACAGAAATAAAAAAGGGAGAGGAACTAAGTGTTGTTTTTCCTTTAGGTAAAACATTTACGTATCCTGATATAAATGACAAGATTCTTCTTGTTGGCGGAGGAAGTGGTGTGGCTCCAATGCTTTTTCTGGCAAAAGAGGCAGGTCTTAAAAAGGATAATGTAACTATGTTGTTAGGGGCCAGGACCAGTGAGGATCATATAAATGTTCAGAAATACGAACAATATGGTAATTTATATTTTACAACTGAGGATGGTTCATTAGGTGAAAAAGGTTTTGTTACGGCTCACTCCGTTTTTAAGAATCTTAAAACATACAATAAAATATATGCTTGTGGTCCTGATGCAATGATGAAATCTATTGCAAAAGAAGCGGATAAAGCAGGAGTTTTCTGTGAAGTTTCCTTAGAGAACCTAATGGCTTGTGGCTTTGGAGTATGTTTGTGTTGCATCGAGCCAACTGTTAAAGGAAATTTATGTGTTTGTACTGAAGGACCTGTTTTTAATATTAATGATTTGAAATGGTAGATTTAGCGGTTAAAATAAATAACTTAGAATTCAAAAATCCTGTTTTAACAGCCTCTGGAACTTCCGGTAATGCTGAGGAACTAATGGATTTCTATGATGTTTCAAAATTGGGTGGCATTTTATTAAAAGGAGTTACCTTAAGAAACCGGGATGGAAATGCATACCCAAGAATGGCAGAAACTGCTTCCGGAATGTTAAATGCAGTAGGTTTACAAAATAAAGGTATCGATTATTTTATAGCGAATATCTATCCGCGTATAAAAGATTACAAAACACATTTGATTGCCAATGTTAATGGTTCAACGGTTGAAGAATACATTGAATTAACAGAAAAGGTTGACGAGCTTGAAAATATTTCAGCTATAGAATTAAATATTTCATGCCCCAATGTAAAAGAAGGGGGTATGTCTTTTGGTATAAGTTGCCCCAGTGCAGAAGCCGTTACCAGGGAAGTAAGACGTGTTTGTAATAAACCATTGATAGTTAAGTTATCGCCAAATGTTACCGATATTACTGAAATAGCAAAGGCCGTTGAAGGGCAGGGAGCTGATAGTGTTTCATTGGTTAATACTTTTCTTGGTATGGCTATCGATGCAGAAAAGAAAATTCCTTTACTTTCTACAATTACAGGTGGTTTATCAGGTCCGGCCATTAAACCTTTGGCGTTAAGAATGGTGTGGCAGGTATATAATGCGGTTAAGATACCGGTTATAGGTATGGGGGGAATTATGAACGCCACGGATGCAATCGAATTTATGCTTGCCGGAGCTTCTGCAGTTCAGGTTGGCACAGCAATTTTTAAAGATCCGTTTATTCCTGTTAAAATTATTGATGGAATAAAAGATTATCTCGAAAGACACAATCTGGAATCAGCGACTGATCTGGTTGGCAGCTTACAATTATAATTTTATTTAACGCTTTACAGAAATAAAGTTACAGGTTTTTTCTGTATCTTTTTTTTGTTTTGAAAGTTTTACAATTTATTCTCTGATTTAAAGAGTTAAAACATTGAAATTGAAATTTTCAAAATAATAATTTACATGAAATAAAATAAAATTGTAATGTGAACATTTCAATTTTTGGCTTGTTGTATAATGCGTAAATTGCAATTAACTAAAAATATTTAATAAAAATCATGTCAAATTTTCAAATTGTAATGCCCAAACTTGGAGAGAGTATTCAGGAGGGCACAATTACCAAATGGTTTGTAAAAGAAGGTGATACAGTAGAGGAAGACGATATATTATTTGAAGTAGCCACCGACAAAGTAGATTCAGAAATTCCATCACCTGTTGATGGTGTCATTACTAAAATATTATTCCCCGAAGATAGCCTTGTTCCTGTTGGAGAAGTTTTGGCTGTTATTAATATGGGAGGTGAAGAGGATGTTTCAGATGAAACTGTAGATACAGAATCAACAGAGAGTACCGCTTCGGAAGAAAAAGACAAGCCGGAAGAGGTAAGTGAAGACAAATCAGTAGACAATGTAAGAGAGTTATCCAACAGATTTTATTCTCCATTGGTTAAAACCATTGCTAAAGAGGAAAATATTTCTTTGGAAGAATTAGAGTCAATTCAGGGTTCTGGAGCTAATGGCAGGGTGCAGAAAAATGACATTCTTAATTACATCAATAACAAAAAAGAGGGTAAATCTACTACGGAATCTAAACAGGCTACAAGCTCTTCAGTACAAAAAACTTTAACACCACCGCCGGTAAATGTTGGTTCTGGTGACCAGATAATAGAAATGGACAGGGTGAGAAAACTAATTGCAGAGCACATGGTAATGTCGAAACAGGTATCGCCACACGTGACTGCGGTTGTAGAAGCTGATGTTACTGATTTGGTAATATGGAGAAACAATAATAAAGCAGCTTTTGAGAAAAAATATGGCGATAAAATTACATTTATGCCAATTTTTACCGAGGCTGTAGCAGCTGCAATAGCGGAGTTTCCAATGTTAAACTCATCCGTTGATGGTGATAAAATAATCCTGAAAAAAGATATAAATATAGGTATTGCAGTTGCAAAACCTGACGGAAACCTGATAGTTCCGGTAATAAAAAATGCCGAGCAAAAAAATCTTGTGGGTATAGCCAAAGATTTAAACAGACTGGCCGACGCAGCAAGAAACAATAAATTGGCAATTGAAGAAATTCAGGGCGGGACTTTTACCATTACCAATTTTGGAACTTTCCGTAACTTGATCGGTACTCCAATTATTAATCAACCTCAGGTTGCAATTTTAGCAACAGGCAGTATCGAAAAAAAACCGGCTGTTTTGGAAACTCCTACGGGTGATGTGATTGCAATCCGTCATAAAATGTTCCTGTCATTGTCTTACGACCACAGAATTATTGATGGTGCGCTGGGAGGTGCATTCTTAAGAAAAATTGCTGATAACCTTGAACAGTTTGATTTAAACCGTGGAATCTAAAAAATAAAAAATGTAAGTTTATTATAATTAATAAACATTAGATGAAACGAGCATTAAATAAATTTAATAATAGAAGAATAACTAAAGCGAGTTACATTAGTTACAATTGAAAGCAAACAATTTAAGAAGAATGAAAGATTTACAAATACCAAAAATTTACTCCATTAAAAAAACCGACAAAAAGTTATTAAAAGACTGGTTTTATTTAATGACGATAGGAAGAGCTATAGACAATAAGGCTCCTAATTATTTAAAACAGGCAATAGGATGGTCTTATCATGCACCATATGCAGGACACGATGGAATTCAGCTGGCTACAGGGTATTTCTTCGAAAAAAACAAAGACCATATGTTTTTGTACTATCGGGACATGTTAACTGCAATGGCGTGCGGTATTACAGCTGAAGAAATTATATTGAACGGAATCTCAAAAGCAACAGATCCGTCCAGCGCAGGACGTCATATGTCAAATCACTTTGCAAAACCTGAATGGAATATACACAGTACTTCATCATCAACAGGTAATCATACTTTACATGCGGTTGGCGTTGCCAGGGCAATAAAATATTATGGAGAAAAAGCTGTTGCAATAAGCGGACAGGGAGAATCATCTGTAAGTGAGGGTTATGTTTATGAAGCCTTTAATGGTGCTGACAAAGAACAACTTCCAGTAATTTTTGTAATTCAGGATAATGGTTATGGAATTTCAGTGCCGAAAAAAGACCAGACAGCTAACCGCAAGGTAGCCAATAATTTTTCCGGTTTTAAAAATACACGCATTATTCATTGTAACGGGAAAGATGTTTTCGATTCGATGAATGCTATGGCTGAAGCTAAAAAGTATGCCATGGAAGAATCAAAACCGGTTATTCTGCAAGCCAATTGTGTTCGTATGCATTCACATTCAAATTCTGATGATCATTTATTATACAGAAATCAGGCTGAAAGAAATTATGTTCAGGAATATGATCCACTAGCAAAATTCAGAAGGATGTTGGTTCGCTATAAACGATTTACCGAAGAAGAACTACAGGAAATTGAAGCCAATGCCAAAACCGAATTAAAAGCTGCGCACAAAGCTGCAATGGGAGCTCCTGATCCAAAACCTGAATCGATTCATGATTTTGTTTTCCCTGAGCCAATTGTTTCTGAAAAATATCCGGAAGGGCTTCATAACGAAGAAGGAGAAAAGAAAAAACTGATAACCGGTTTAAATGAAACCTTGAAGGCAGAATTCAGCCATAATCCGGATACCTTTATTTGGGGACAGGATATGGCCAATAAAGATAAAGGTGGAATCTTTAATGTATCCAAAGGCTTACAACAGGAATTTGGTGAAAAACGTGTATTTAATGCACCCATTGCTGAAGATTTTATAGTTGGTACCGCCAATGGTATGTCAAGGTATAACGATAAAATCCGGGTTGTAGTAGAAGGTGCTGAATTTGCAGATTATTTCTGGCCAGCTATGGAACAGTATGTTGATACAAGTCATGATTACTGGCGTTCTAACGGAAAATTTTCTCCCAATATAACTATAC
This sequence comes from uncultured Prolixibacteraceae bacterium, assembly GCA_913063265.1. Lineage (GTDB taxonomy): Bacteria > Bacteroidota > Bacteroidia > Bacteroidales > Prolixibacteraceae > Draconibacterium. The sequence goes on from CAJXZG010000125.1 coordinate 8,407, forward strand.
GTTTGGCATCCGGTGGATATATCGGAGGTGGAATGTATCATTCGCAAAACATTGAGGGCTCGTTGGCTGCAATTCCCGGAGTACGTATCGTTTATCCTTCGTTTGCTGACGATGCCGCAGGTCTGTTAAGGACATCAATACGCTCCAGGGGATTAACCATGTTTATGGAACCAAAAGCTTTATATCAGGATCCAAAAGCTGCTACAGTGATTCCCGATGATTTTGAAGTGCCATTTGGTAAAGCAAGAATCAGAAAAGAGGGTAGTGATTTAACAATTCTTACCTATGGAAATACTACCCATTTAAGTTTGGAAGCTGCCGGTAAACTTGAAGAAGAAGGTAAAAGTGTTGAAGTGGTTGACCTTCGTAGTTTGATACCGCTGGATGAAGAAACCATTTTGAAATCAATTGAAAAAACAAACAAAGTTCTGATAGTTCATGAAGACAAAGTGTTTGGTGGTTTTGGCGGAGAATTAAGCGCTATTATAACCGAAAAAGCATTTAACTTGTTGGACGCACCGGTTAAAAGGGTGGGCTCACCATTTACTCCTGTTGGTTTTAACCGTATTTTAGAGAGGGCAATTTTACCAAATACAGAGCGTATTATGGCTGCAGCAAAAGAATTAATAGAGTTTTAAAAATATCAAAAATGAGTAAAACAGTAATTATATATAGTTTTCATACCCAAAAATCAAAAAAGGTAGCTGAAAAAATAATCGAGGCTTTTGGTAAATCACAGATTACAGCAGTAAATGCAGAGGAACTTACAACAGAAGATTTTGAAAAGAATGATAATTTTATTTTAAGTGCTCCTACCTGGTTCGATGGCGAACTCCCAAATTATTGGGATGAATTTGTTCCGGATCTGGAAGATATGGATTTAAAAGGAAAAACCTTTGCGGTATTTGGTCTGGGTGATCAAAAGGGTTATCCGGAGAATTTTTGTGATGCTATTGGAATTCTGGTTGAAATACTGGAAGATTGCGGAGCTAAAATTATAGGAAAAATTCCTGCAGAAGGTTATACTTTTGAATCGTCCAGAGCACAACGAGATGATATTTTTGTAGGACTTCCGTTAGATCAGGAAAATCAGGGGCGATTAACCAACGACAGAATTAAAAACTGGGTTAGTCAATTAAAAAAAGAAATGAAGTAAAAATTTTATATTTTATCAAATTAATCTAAATAAGGTTGTACTCAATTGTGCAACCTTTTCTGTTTTAATACAAATTGAATTATTCAAATAATTAAATAGTGGGTTACAAAATAATAAAATGATAAATTAGAATTGTAAATTATTATATCTTGCTATAATATGTATTTGATGTAATTATAACATTATTAGCTGTTTGGTGGTCTTTTTAGAAATGTAACTAATTGAGATATTATATTAAAATGTAGTTACAAAATACCTAAACATAATTAGTTGTATTCACTTTTATATCGTAACGAAATACAAAAATATATGGTTTAATTTAACCCGTAATTCAGGTCTCTTCTGTTTAAATAATGTACAAAATTGGAGAAACTTATTATTTTATTGAAGATAAAGCTTAATAAACCGCTGGTTTAGTTCTCAAATAATTTTTATTGATTAATTTTGTGGGTTTAATTTAAAACGTTAGAAAATTGTCGGAAACAAGATACATATTCGTAACCGGAGGAGTAACATCTTCATTGGGAAAAGGAATTTTAGCTTCATCATTAGCAAAACTCCTGCAATCGCGGGGTTTTAGTGTAACCATTCAAAAATTGGATCCTTATATTAATGTTGATCCGGGTACTTTAAATCCATACGAGCATGGCGAATGTTTTGTGACGGAAGACGGAGCTGAAACCGATTTGGATTTGGGTCATTATGAAAGGTTTTTGAACGAAGCAACTTCTCAGGCAAACAACGTTACAACAGGAAGAATTTATCAATCGGTAATCAGAAAAGAAAGAAAAGGAGATTATCTGGGAAAAACAGTTCAGATTATTCCGCACATTACTGATGAAATTAAACGCAGAATAAAAATTCTGGGCTCGAAAGGGAAATACGATATTGTAATTACCGAGATTGGCGGTACCGTTGGCGATATTGAATCTTTGCCATATATCGAAACTGTTCGTCAGTTAAAATGGGAGCTGGGATCAAAGGCAATGGTTATTCATTTAACTCTTGTCCCTTATTTATCTGCAACGGGTGAGTTAAAAACCAAACCTACACAACACTCGGTAAAACAGTTGTTGGAAGAAGGAGTTCAACCCGATGTGCTTGTTCTGCGTACAGAGTATGATATAGAGCAATCGGTTCGTGAAAAGGTAGCTCTGTTTTGTAACGTAGGTTTAGAATCAGTAGTACAATCGATAAATGTTCCAACTATTTATGATGTACCCCTTAAAATGCTGGAAGAAAAATTGGATTTAACAGTGCTTAAAAAACTGGGACTTCCGGTAAAAGACGATATAGATCTTTCGTTATGGAACAATTTCCTGACAAAATTAAAAAATCCAACACAAACTATTGAAATAGGAATTGTAGGTAAGTATGTAGAATTACATGATGCATACAAATCAATTGCTGAATCGCTGGTGCATGCCGGAGCAGAAAACCGTTGCAAAATAAATATCAACTGGATACATTCTGAAGACATAGGAAATAGTAATTACAAAAAACTTCTGTCGAAACTTAACGGTATTATTGTAGCACCCGGGTTTGGTCATCGGGGAATGAAAGGAAAAATTCTAACTGCTAAATATGCCAGGGAAAATAACATTCCATATCTGGGAATTTGTTTAGGCATGCAGGTAGCAGTAATTGAATTTGCCCGGAACGTACTAAAGCTGGAAAATGCCGATTCTACCGAAATGTCAATGAAAACTCCTTATCCCGTAATCGACCTGATGGAACAACAAAAGGGGATTACCGACTTTGGTGGAACAATGCGTTTGGGTGCCTATGAGTGCAGAATTACCGACGAAGATTCCAAGGTTTTTCATGCTTATAACAAACATACAATTCATGAAAGACATCGTCATCGTTACGAATTTAATGATGCCTTTCGTGATAAATTTGAAGAAGCAGGAATGGTGCCTGTTGGAATTAATCCGGAAACAGAGCTGGTTGAAATAATAGAGATACCAAAACATAAATGGTTTGTAGGTGTGCAGTTTCATCCTGAATATCGCAGTACCGTACTAAATCCTCATCCTTTGTTTATAGATTTTGTAAAAAACTCTTTAGTACAATAATTTAAAATGGATAAAAAATCAATTATTGGGATTGTTTTGATCTTTGCGATCCTGGTTGTCTTTTCAATTATCAACCAACCATCAAAAGAAGAGATTGAAGCCCAAAAAAGAAGACAAGACTCAATTGCCCTTGTTGAAGCGGAGAAAGCTAAATTGCTGCAACAACAGCTGGAGCAACAACAGCAACAGCAAGCAATTGCAGAAAATACAAACACACTTTCAGACACATTAAGTACCGAACAGCAAAGTGCTCAATATGCCAGTCAATATGGAGTATTTGGAGTTGTTGCAAGTGGTACGGAAGAATTTTATACCCTTGAAAATAACCTGATGAAAATTACTTTCTCCAATAAAGGAGGTAGGATTTATTCGGTTGAACTCAAAAATTATCAAACTCATGATTCGCTCCCATTAATGTTGTTTGATGGGCCGGAAACTCAGTTTAGTCTTAACTTTTTTGCACAAAACAGAAGTATTCAAACCAATCAGTTGTTTTTTAAACCTGTTGGAAACAAAAAAGAAATTGTTGTAAGTGGACCGAATGTTAAAATTGGAAGTGAGGGAAGAAATAAATTCAATAAAGAAAACCCGGGGGGTAAAGAAACCATGACATTCAGAATGGAAGTTAATCCGGGAAGTTTTATAGAATACAGTTACACTTTGGAATATAACTCATTCCTTGTTGATTTTGATGTAAAAATGCAAGGGATGAACAGTTACATTGCAGCAAATCAAAGTTATCTTAATTTCAACCTTAATTACAATGTTCCCCGTCAGGAAAGAATATCAAAATTTGGAGAGGACAATTACACCAATATTACGTACAAGTTTTTTGAGGATGAAGTTGATAATCTTGCAAAAAATAAGTCGGACGAAGAGGACTTAACAACAAGAGTAAAATGGATTGGATTTAAACAATTATTTTTTAGTTCGATATTAATTTCGAATGAGTCTTTTCCAAATGCACAGGTCAGCCAAACAAAAACCGAAGATGATCCAAAATATTTGGCAAATTTTAATGCAGATATTGCTTTGGCATATGACGGTAAACCCAATGAAGAAATAGGTATGCAATTCTTTTTTGGGCCCAACCATTATCAAACGCTTAAACAATATGATCTTAACCTGGAAAGCCAGGTTTACCTGGGATATCCGGTTGTGCGTGAAGTAAACCGTTTTGTAATTATACCTATTTTCAATTTCCTTCGTAAGTACATCGACAATTTTGGAATTATAATACTGTTACTTACAATTTTTATTAAAACAGTACTTTTCCCGTTTACATACAAATCGTATATGTCGCAGGCAAAAATGCGGGTTTTAAAACCTGAAATCGATGAGCTAAATGCCAAGTATAGTGCGGACAAGGCGATGGAAAAACAACAGGCAACCATGGCTCTGTATAAAAAGGCAGGAGTAAATCCGATGGGAGGTTGTTTGCCAATGTTGCTACAATTCCCGATTCTGATTGCCATGTTCTTTTTCTTCCCAACTTCAATCGAACTTCGTCAGGAAAGTTTCCTTTGGGCAACTGACCTTTCAACCTACGATTCAATATTAAACCTGCCATTTGAGATTCCGTTTTACGGGGCTCATGTAAGTTTATTCTGTTTGTTAATGACTGCCACAACTATTGTTTCTACCAGTTTAAATCAGAGTTCGATGAATAGCTCAGGAATGCCGGGAATGAAATCAATGATGTACCTGATGCCAATTATGTTTTTATTTATTTTAAACAGTTATTCTTCTGGATTGAGTTATTATTATTTCCTTGCTAACCTGATTACAATTGGTCAGACTTATTTAATTCGTTCTTTTGTAGATGAAGATAAAATCAGAACTCAATTGATGGCTAATAAAAAGAAACCGGTTAAAAAGTCAAAGTTTCAGGCCCGACTTGAAGAAATGGCAAAACAACGTGGAATGCAGCCACCTAAAAAGAAATAATATTTTATAAGTATATTTTAAAGAGCCGATTGATAAATTTCTTTCGGCTTTTTTTATTTAGGAATTTAAACTTTTTTGATTTTGTCTAGTCAAAACAATCATTAAACAAAAAGTAAAAATTTCAACAATGAAAAAAGCAGGTTTATTGTTATTTACACTATTGTTGGGAACAATGGTGCTTATGGCCCAAAACAGGCCTAATTATTCTCCTGAAGAAATGGCAAAACGCCAGACTGAACAAATAAAAGAGAAATGTGGCCTTGATAAAGATCAGGAAAAGAAAGTATATGACGTTAGTTTAAAAGCCGGTAAAAAGATGGCA
>CAJXZG010000126.1 GCA_913063265.1 uncultured Prolixibacteraceae bacterium
ATATCATCACCCCAAATTACAAGAATATTGGGTTTGTCTTGTGCATTGCTTATCACTGCAATAGCACTCAAAAAAACTAAGATCAATAAATTTCTCATTATAATTAAAATTAGAATCCTTTTATTGTTGACATACAATTTTCCCTTAATTCATTTAAATGAACTTATTGGCAATCCGCAATAAAAGAATAGATTAGAATTTTCAGATACTTAAATTTAAAATAAATTAAAACCGAAAAAAAGTTAAGGATTTATCCATAACGGCGCAATACCTGAGGCCGTGTTTTTTTTATGTTTAAGATATTTGTCTCTTGCTATTTGCCATTGTTTTTTATCGGCAAAAGCTTCCTTGAATTCCCGATATTTAGGTTTTTCTGGTTTACAATACCGCTGAACTAATATATCTGATCCATAATTTTTGATAAAAAAATCAATGGTAGGTTCTTTTAAGTTAAGGTGATCCAACCATAGGTAAAGATGATTCAGAATTATATTTTTATCATTCTTTTTTAATGATTCCTCAAACTTTCTGAAGTAAAAAAGTTCAGATTTCAGATATCTTTCCCTTCGTCGTTTTTGATACTGAATCAAAGGTGGTATTGATTTATATAATATGTAAGTCACAATAAAAAATCCAATTACTATAAAAATTATTTGTTTGAGTGTTAATCCCAAAAAAGAAAAAGCTGCTTTCTCCTTTTCCTCTTCAATCAATTCTTTATTTAGAACCGTTAAGGAATCTTTGATACTTTCCAACATTCCCAGATCAGGATTGGGCAATACTTCAATTTCCACATTTTTTAGTGTACGTTGCTGTAATCTGCTGATTTTTGGATTCCACCACGTTACAACCTTTTCCGGTATAATTACTTTTCCTTCCTTTTCAAAAAGGTATTTAACACCATCTTTTCTACTGGCACTTATTGATGTTCTGGTTTTGTTATTATTCACCTCAGCCCTTGACGGATATATGCTAACCCCCTGAACAGTATCCCACATTACCGGTGGAATCAGTTCTGCCACAAGCCATTGAGCATCTACTGTTATATTTCGTTCTATAACATCTCCAACTTTTACCTGCCTTATATTTCCAATCCAGTTTTCAGATACAGATACTTCCGGTGAAACCATCCATTTATCCCGATCCAAATTTGGAGGAACCGGTTTTACTTTTATCGTTACAGGTTTGGTTTTAATTACACTTGCAACACCTTTGCTGGTTCCTTCTTTTGGAGATTCCACATTGATATCCAAAGAAGGAAAGATAATGTCATCGTTACTGTATGGAAAAACATGAAAGATCATTCTTACACCTGAATAGGTTTTTCCATTAATCCTTTCAGACGAATTCACTGAACGAAAATAAACAGTAAATGCATCGTTTACTTTTATATTTCCGGGATTAACACCTTTTGTAAACCATGTTGAGGTATGCACTGACACAGAGACTTCAACGGGTTGCCCTACATAAACAGAGTTGGTATTTATACTAACTCTGCTGAACAAATGCCCCTGAGCAAATCCATTTTGACCGCAAAGCATCAAAATAAAAATGGTAATATATTTTAAAATCCTGCCTACCATTTCTTTAAGTTGTTGTCAGGTTTTAAATTTTTTGTTTTTACCTGGTGCGCAAATTTTCTCTTTAAAAACAATGCCGGATCATCATCCACTTTTCTCATCAGTACATTTTGGGTATTATCTTGTTTCACCGATTCAAAATCATCCGGCACCTCATCCAGTTCTTTTCCTTTCCTAATTTCAGTTGCTACTGTTTCTTCTTTTCTTTCCTGCTCCATATCTTCTTTTGTGGCTTCTTGTCCTCCGCCACCAAGATCCTCCATATCTTTATTTTCGATATTTTCAGCCAATTCTTCAGGTTTTATTTCTTCTGCATCCTCAGGATCTGCTTCATCCATTCCCTGTACAATTTGTCTGGTCAACTCTTGATTTATTTTTGCGTTTTCCATTTCAGGATTTAATTCTACAGCCAGTCCAAAAGCCAGTTCCGCAGCTGCAAAATCGCCATTCCGGTAATACGCCAAGCCCAAATTGTAAGCTCCCATTGCTGTTGTGTCTTCTTCAAAATATTTTATGGCTTCTTCAAAATTTCCCGATTTATAATATGAAATTCCTTTTCGAAGTGGATCTGTAAATAAATCCGCAGACTTTTCAAATTCTTTTTTGTCGTATAATTTTTGTGCCTGATAATCTTTGGTAAACCAAAAATCTGAAAAATTTTTATCGGAATTGCAGGAAGTAAAAAATGAAATCATCAATATTGAATATATCACCCAACCACGCCTGAACCACATGATAACAAAAACAAAAAACGGAATAACCAACAACAGTCCCATATCTTCCCAGTCGTCTTCCTTTTTCTCGTCCTCTTCTTTAAACTCAAGATTTTCACTTATTCTTTTTGCTATTAACTCAACATCACTTTTGTCAAGGGTTAGCTGATGTACAGTAATATTTTCTACTGAGCTTAATTTATCCAACGTTTCTGTATTTATACTGGATCTTACAATTTGACCGTTTTGGTCTCTTAAAAAATTTCTTCCATTTATATCGGGAATTTCTGCTCCTTTTAAGGTATTCACAGGAAAAATTTCCAATTTGATATTATTTTGAATTACAAAATTCTGTATACCTGAAAAATCGTTTTCTTCAAAATCGTCCGAAAAAAGAATAACAGTTCCCGGAGCACTTGTAACTTTTAGCAAAGTATCAGCAAGCTGAAATGCTTTTTCAAAACTGGTGCCTGCAAATGGCATAATTTCAGGCGATAATCCCTCCAGGTGGCTTCTAATTATTGTATAATCATTGGTTAAAGGTACAATCGTATGAGCAGTCCCGGCAAAACCTATCAAAGCAATTCTGGCTTCGGGATTGGCGCCAAGCATATCGATTATTTTGAATTTAGCCCTTTCCAATCGATTGGGTTGAATATCTTCTGCCATCATACTTTGAGACAAATCGAGTAAAATCACAACAGGTGTTTCCAGAGTTTTTCCGGGCACTTCAACTGTCTTCCAAGTGGGGCCGGCCAAACCAACAATGGCAATTGAAACAAAAACGAATAACAGGATTTGCATTCGTTTTTTAATTCCCTCGCTACCTTTATGAATAATATACGCTCTTAAATGCGGTGCTATCACTTTTTTCCACTTTACTTCTTCATGTAAACCTATCAATCCCAATACAAGTGCAAGAATGACCGGAAGAAGCAACCACAAAAACATGGGCCGTAAAAAATGAAAGTCTTCCCAGGCTATATGTAAATAATCATTCAGCATTAATTCTCGTATTGTTGGTTATCATTTGATAAAATGAAGCAGCACTAAAAATCAAGGTTAGCAATACTGTCAGAAAAATTGCTGCAGCCAGTGGATAATAATACAAAAGTGTTCTTGGGCGATAATTTGTTTCTTCAAACTCAATAGGTTCCAACCTGTCCAGTTCTGCATAAATTTCCTGAAGTTTTTCAGAATCCATTGCCCTAAAATATTTTGCTCCTGTTAATTCAGAAATTTGTATCAGTGTTTCTTCATCCAAATCTGAATTTTTGGCATCAGGATTACCGATTCCGATTGTATAAATCAATATGGAATCGTTTTTTGCAAGGTCGGCAGCATCCAGGGGCAGGATGTCCATTCCGGCGTCAACACCGTCAGTAAGTACCAGCATTACTTTTGTATCAATTGAATCGTTATCAAACATTTCGATTCCTTTTACAATTGCCTTTCCAATGTTGGTCATTTGCCCCGCCATACCCACATCGGCCTCCTCCAGCATGTTTTCCACAGTTTGCAAATCGGGAGTAAACGGAGCCTGAATATAAGCGCTTGAACCAAAAAATATCAGTCCCATTCTGTCGCCCTCTCTTTTTGAGATAAAATCATGAAGAACACTTTTTACTGCTGTCCAGCGAGATGCCCGCTCTCCATCAATAGTCCAATCGGTTTGTGCCATGCTAAAAGAAATATCGGCGACGATTAAAAAATTACGTGAAGTTTTAACTTTCATTTCAGGTTCAGCAACCAATTGAGGTGAAGAAAGTGCAAAAACGAGCAAAATCCAGATAAAGGATAAACCTATCCAGGTCAGAAAATTTCTTCTTTTTATAAAGGCAGATGACCGGGGTTTTTCTCCCGTATATTGTTGTGCTTTTGCCAGGCTTGGAATGGTTAAGGAAGCACTTTTAATTCTCAGCGGAGGCACCAGCCAATAAATTAAAAGCGGTAAAGGAAGAAGTGCCAATACCCATAAATATGCTATTTCAAAATTTTCAGGCATGCGTTTTAATCCATTTTTTTGTTAAATCGAAAATTGAATTCACCTCTGCTTCCTCTGAATTTTTCTTATTGTAAGCCACCGAGAATAAGGCAGATGCATGTTTTCTGAATGGTGTATCTTTCCCGCTATCTTCTAAAAACTGAATCCATTTGTCACCATATAATTCCGCAACTGTCTGCCTTCCAAAGGTTTGTATTGCTACCAGTTTTAACAAAACCAAAGTGTCATTAACGCAAGAAATGTCATTATTTTGTCGAAATCTTGCCTGGATAGCTTCAAGATTTTTTAATGCTTCGCGTCTGTAAGCATTCTTTTTATAGTTAATTGTCCATCTGACAAGAAGAAATAAGACAATAATTAAGAGTACACCTGCCAAAATATACCAACCCGGAGTTTGAAAAGAGAATTTTACCGGTTCGGGTTCGTAAAGCGCTTGCAGTTGAGCGGAAACTACAACAGAATCCTTATCTGAAATCAATGCTGAACCAATAAAGGAAACCAGTAAATACAAAACCATCATATTCGTCCTCCTTTCAAAATTTCCTTTAACTGCACATCTACATCAGAAATTGTATCAAGCAAAAAGATTGGAATTTGATGTTTTTTCATTTGAGCTTCGAAACCTGAATAATCTTTTTCAAATCCTTCTTTGAAATTTTTTCTGAGTTTTTGATTTGTCCCATCCACAAGAATCTGCTTTTGTCTGTCGCCTGCCACATATTTTATAACAGGAATATCGCGTTCCATTGGATCAAAAATTTTTGCACAAATAACATCGTTATGCTGAGAAAGAAGTTTTATTGCTTTTATCACTTCCGGGGAATACCGCTGGAAATCGCTTATGATAAAAATAAGAAAGTCGTGTGTTACAATGTTTCTCATTTTTGCCAGCATTTCTTTAAGCTGAATTTCAAATTTTAATTCAACGTGATTTTTTAATTGCTGATTTCGGTATACAATTTTTTCCAAAAACCTGAGTATATTTTTTCTGTCGCGCTTTGGAAAAACAATATCAACACCTTCAGTACCAAAAACAATCCCTCCTACCCGGTCACCTTCTTTTAAAATTCTGAAAGCTACCATGGCTGCCAACTCTGCAGCAACTACTGATTTTGTTTTTTTTTGAGAACCAAAAAACATTGTTTTTGACTGATCGACAAAAATAAGCGCAGGTTTTTCTTTTTCCTCGCTAAAAACTTTTGAATGGGTTTTCTGGGTTCTTGCAGTAACTTTCCAGTCGATATTGCGGATATCATCTCCCGCCACATAATTTCGAACTTCCTCAAAATCCAATCCTCTTCCTCTGAGTTTTGATGCATGTTTACCTCCCAGAACACTTCTGACCTTTTGTTTCTTTGCCAGAAAACTAAAATTACGGGCATGATGTTCCAGCCTCAGCAAATCCTGAAGAGATACAAAAATATCGGATGGAAATTCTGTATTACTCACGACAAATTATTAAGCAACAACAGCAACAAGTTTTAGTATTTCACTGATGACATGGTCTGGTGTAATTCCATCAGCATTGGCTTCATAACTTAGAATAATCCGATGACGAAGACAATCGTGTACAACTGCACGAATATTATCAGGTGAAACAAAGTCTTTTCCTTCCAACCAGGCATGTGCCCGGGCTGTACGGTCGATTGCAATGCTACCACGGGGACTGGCACCAAAATCGAGCCAACTGCCCAGATCTTTATTGTATTTTTCAGGATACCGGGTTCCTGAAATAATATCGACTATGTATTTCTCCATATTTTCCGAAATGCTCACTTTGGCAATTTCTTCGCGTGCCTCAAATATTACTTTTGGAGAAAGTTTTTCGGATTTGGATTTTCCTTTGGCCTGCTCTTCCCTGTTCAATCTTAAAATTTTTAATTCCGAATCATCATCCGGGTAATCTATCATTACATGCATCAGAAATCTGTCCATTTGTGCTTCCGGAAGCGGATAAGTCCCCTCCTGTTCCACCGGATTCTGGGTTGCCAGAACCATAAACAGCGGATCCATTTTATAAGTTTTTCCTGCCACTGAAACCTGTCTCTCTTCCATTGCTTCGAGTAAGGCTGATTGAACTTTTGCCGGTGAACGGTTGATTTCATCTGCCAATATCAGGTTGCTAAATATTGGCCCTTTTTGAAAAATAAACTTTTCTTCCGTTTCAGGTTGATAAATTTCTGTTCCGGTCACGTCAGACGGGAGCAAATCAGGTGTAAACTGAATCCTGCTTAATCCGCAATTTAACTCACCGGCCAAAGATTTAATGGCACGTGTTTTTGCCAATCCCGGAAGTCCTTCAAGCAACATATTCCCGTTAGCCAAAAGCACCAAAATCAATCGTTCTATTAAAGTTTCCTGCCCAATTATCGACTCCGACATCCTGGTTTTTAACTCAAGGACAGATTCTTGTGGTGTCATATTTTTTTGTTTTTGGATATTTTAAAATTTGATTTAAATATTATTTCTGATTCAACTCAAATGGATAAATTACTTTCCAGTCATTTTTCATATCAATAACAGTCCAGCCTTTTTCAGCAGCCTCATCCAATCCTTTATTCAGTCTACCAATATGTGAATCCCGATCATAGGCCCATTCGCGAACTTCATCGGTATGATGCAGATAGAGCATAAAACGCCTGCCTTCGCCTGAAGCAGTGTATTGCAACATAGCTAAATCACCGTCGGAATTTCCTGAGGCAAATACAGGTTTTCTGCCAATAAATTTATTTATACCTATTGGTTTTCCTTCCTTGTCATCGATAAAATCGATTTCCGGTAAGCGCTCAATCACCGGTTTTCCATCCTCAATTACAAAGCGGGTTTTTATGCTGCTTCCAACTACCTGATCTTTCGGTATTCCATACACTTCTTCCACCCAGGGTCGCATAAATTCTATACCTCCACCGGAAACTATAAATGTTTTAAACCCATTAGCCCGCAGATAATCGAGTAATTCAAGCATGGGCTGATAAACCAAATCGGTGAAAGACTTGTTAAATCGAGGATGCTTAGCGGTTGCCAACCAATCCTGTACTATTATTTCAAACTCTTCTGTGGTAACACCTGCATGAGTTGCCATCACTACTTCAAGTATTCCATGTTCACCAAATTTGGCAAACTCCTGCATATCGTTTTCCAAAAGTGACTTAAATGGTTCCTGAGATTTCCATTCAGGATGATCAGGTGCCATTTTTTTGACCATATCAATGGCAAAAAACAATTGGAAATAAAAAGGTTGTTCTGACCATAGGTTTCCATCATTATCAAAGGTTGCAATACGGTCTGCTACCTCAATAAAATTTACACTTTGTGGATTTGTTACATCATTTACAAATTCGATTATGGCCGATTTTGTACTCCCTTTATTCCATGATGGAAGCGGATCTAAAGTTTTATCTTCTGATGTTGAATTTGTGGAACAAGAAAAGATCGAAAAAACTATCAGCAAACTGAAGATAAATTTAATTCGTCGTAAAAACATACTGAATATATTTTGATTGATAATGTCGTGTTTGTTTAATAACCTAATCAACAACATTTTAATTGAATGGTTCACATTTTTAATCCCATAAAACATCTTCAAGTTAGTCTATTTTTCAGATACAAAAAACAATTTTTACAAGAGAAGTAATTATAAATTTTAGCTTTATGCTTAATTTTGAAAAGTGTATATTTATAAACCTTTATAGAATCAGATTAAACCATTTATGAAGAAAATACTAATCATATTTGCCCATCCTGCTCTACAGAAATCAAAAATTCATAAGCGATTAACCGATTCTGTTAAAAATATTCGGGGTGTTACTTTGAATAATCTGTACGAAAATTATCCTGATTTTTATTTAAACATTATTAAAGAGCAACAGCTTTTAATTGAACATGATATCATTATATGGCAACATCCGTTTTATTGGTACAGTGCTCCTGCAATTCTTAAAGAATGGTTTGATCTGGTATTACAAAATGGTTTTGCTTATGGTGAAAAAGGGAAAAATCTGGAAGGGAAACAGGTTTTATCCGTGATTTCAACCGGAGGAAGTAAGGAGATTTATTGCAAAGGTGGAAGAAATAATTTTACAGTAAACGAATTTTTAATCCCTTACAAACAATCGGCAAATTTGTGTTTAATGGAATATCTGCCACCTTTTGTTATTTACAATGCTCAAACCTTAACGAGTTACGATATAGATCATCATGTGTCGAAATATAAACAACTTTTAATTTCATTACGAGACGAAAAGATTGACAAAAAAAATATCCGTTCGGTTGAACATTTAAACGAATTAATGGAATAACATGTATAACGAAGAATTTTTCTTTCAGGCTTTTATATATCTCACTGCAGCTGTAATAGCGGTTCCGGTTACTAAAAAACTTGGACTGGGATCTGTTCTTGGTTATTTACTGGCAGGAATAATAATTGGCCCGGCCGTGCTGGGCCTTGTGGGTTATGAGGCTGGAAAGGTGATGCATTTTGCTGAATTTGGTGTTGTATTAATGCTTTTTGTTATTGGTCTTGAACTTCAACCTTCTCTGCTCTGGAAAATGCGGCGAACAATTTTTGGGCTTGGTGGACTGCAGGTTTTAATAACAGCTGCAATATTAGCAGGTATTGCCATGTTGTTTAATTTCAGAATCAGTAAATCTCTTGCCATTGGATTAATTCTCGCTTTATCTTCTACAGCAATTGTTTTGCAAACCCTTACTGAAAAGGGGATGTTACAAAATCCGGCAGGCCGATCAGCATTCTCCGTACTTCTTTTTCAGGATATTTCGGTAGTGCCTATTCTGGCGCTCATTCCGGTTCTGGCAGCATTGAGCGGTAATCTTGATTTGATTGAAAATTCAGAGTTAAACAACATAAGTAGCTTGGAATCCTTATCGGGATGGATTCAGTTGATAATAATAATTGTTGTTATTGCATCGATAACTTTTGTTGGCCGCTTTATTGCGCGACACATTTTCAGGCTTGTTGCAGAAACGGGTATGCACGAGATATTTACTGCAATGGCACTTTTGCTGGTGATAGGAATCGCAATTATTATGTCAAAAATTGGTCTTTCACCTGCATTGGGAACTTTCCTTGCCGGAGTTGTTTTAGCCGATAACGAATACCGGCATGAATTGGAAACTACCATAAATCCTTTTAAAAGTTTATTGTTGGGATTGTTCTTTATCTCGGTTGGAGCCAGCATAAACTTTGCACTTTTAATTGAAGACCCCTACCGGATAATAGGGTATGTTGTAATACTGATAACAGTAAAGTTTATTGTATTGCTGGCCCTTGGTAGAGTTTTTAGGTTACGAAAAGGATTCGACTTTCTGTTTGCGTTTTTGCTTGCTCAGTCGAGTGAATTTGCTTTTGTATTAATTTCATTTTCAAAACAAAGTCAATTACTTGACAATGAAACCGCTGCTTTGCTATTATTGATTGTTGCTCTCTCCATGGCCATTACCCCACTCCTTCTTATTTTTAATGAAAAAGCTTTGGTACCGGTATTAACAAGAAAACAAAATAAAACCGAATACGATTATGTTGAAACCTCTGATAATCCCATTATCATTGCCGGATTTGGAAGATTTGGATTAGTTATTGGCCGGTTGTTACTGGCCAATGATTATAAAGTTACCATTATCGACAGCAATCCAACAAACGTTGAAGTTCTGAGAAAATTTGGTTTTAAGCTTTATTATGGCGACGTAACACGCCCGCAGGTTATTGAACAGGCAGGTATCCGGCATGCCAAACTTGTTATTTTAAGTATGGCAGAATACGATGAAGCCCTAAAAGTGGCCGACCACTTAAAAAAGAATTATCCCCAGGTGAAAATTCTGGCAAGAGCCAAAGACATTTACCATGCATTCGAATTTTTTAAACGAAGTGTTACTTCGGTTCAACAAGAGGTATTTGATTCGGCAGCTGAACTTGGTCAACAAGCTTTAATTGAAATGGGATTTTCAAAGTATGAAGCATACAGGGCGGTAAGAACATTTAAGCATCACGAGAAGCAGGTTTTAACAGATTTATATGCACTTTGGAAAGAAGATGAAAACAGGTTTATTGAAGAAACCAGACGTTTTTCAGAACAACTTTCTGAAATTCTGGTAGCCGAAAAAGATTATTTAATTCACGAAACAGATTACGCCTGGAATGTAAATTCGGATGGAGAAGAAGAAAAATCTGAAAACAATAAAAGAGAATAATTCGGATAAGAATTAGTACTTTTAAATTTAGACTTTTTCTAAATTATCGTTTTGATAATAAAACTGAATTTTGTCAAACGCAGATTCGCATAAATACCTAAATTTGCAACCTGCAAATAGCAGAAATTACAACATTTTGAATTCAGACATCAGACATAGCGGTTTTGTTAAAGAAATTAGAGGAACATCATTGATTGTAAATATTGTAAATCAATCTGCGTGCTCCACTTGTCATGCTAAAGGTGCATGCACGGTTTCTGATTATCAGGATAAAGAAATAGAAATATCAAATTACTCCGGAACTTATTCTCCCGGAGAAGAGGTTACAGTTGTATTTAAGGAAACCCAGGGTTTTACCGCGCTGTTCTATGGTTACATTTTACCCTTTATACTGGTTTTGTCAACTTTAATCGTTTCTGTTTCATTAACAAAGAATGAGTTGACCGGAGGATTGCTTGCACTGGCAATTTTAATTCCATATTATACAACATTATATTTTTTTCGAAAATCATTAAAAAAAGTTTTCAAATTCGAAGTGGAGTAAAACATTTAAATTTATGAGTATTACAATTATATATACCATTGCCACATTGGGGATTATCGGAATTCTTGCTGCGATTATTCTGTACTTTGTGGCTCAAAAGTTTAAGGTAGTTGAAGATCCCCGTATCGATGAAGTTGAAGAAGCACTTCCTGCTGCTAACTGTGGAGGTTGTGGTTATGCCGGTTGCCGAGCATTTGCTGAAGCGTGTGTTAAGGCAGATAGTCTAGCAGATTTAAACTGCCCTGTTGGAGGAAATGACATGATGGGAGATGTTGCTAAAATTCTTGGATTGGAAGCTGTAAAAAAAGATCCAAGAGTTGCTTATATTCGTTGTAACGGCACATGCGACCATCGTCCAAAAACCAGCCAGTTTGATGGAGCAACAACTTGTGCCATTGCATCATCAGTATATAGTGGAGAATCGGATTGTGAATATGGCTGTCTGGGATACGGAGACTGTTACGATGTGTGTGATTTCGATGCCATCGATTTACGTGAAGGAATGGGCGTACCGTTAATTCTTGACGACAAATGTGTGGCCTGCGGTGCTTGTGTCGATGCTTGTCCGAAGAACCTGATAGAATTGAGAAAAAAATTCCCAAAAAACAGAAAGATTGTTGTTTCGTGCATGAATGAAGCAAAAGGAGGAGTTGCAAGAAAAGCCTGCAAAGTGGCATGTATTGGATGTAGCAAGTGCGAAAAGGAATGTAAATTCGATGCGATTACAATAGACAACAACCTGGCATTTATCGATTCCGATAAATGTAAATTATGTCGCAAATGTGTACCGGTTTGCCCAACAGGTGCAATAATCGAAGAAAACTTTCCTCCCAGAAGAATAAAACCGACAGAAAAAGAAGAGTGTAGTACAGCTAAATAATATAAAGAATGCTAAAAACGTTCAAAGTTGGTGGTGTTCATCCACCCGAAAACAAAATATCAGCTGGTAAAAAAATAGAAGTATTACCAATTCCTAAAACAGTATTTATTCCTGTTGCACAGCACATTGGAGCTCCTTCAACAGCAGTTGTAAAACGGGGCGATATGGTAAAAACAGGACAAATCATTGCAAAAAGCACCGGATTTGTTTCCACCAATATTCATTCATCTGTTTCCGGAAAAGTAAAAAAAGTAGATGTTTCAGCCGATAGTTCGGGTTATATGAAACAGGGTATTTTTATCGATGTTGACGGCGACGAATGGATGGAAGAAATTAACCGTTCAGATGATTTGGTAAAAGATATCAACATTGATTCCAAAGAAATCATTCAAAGAATTCATGATGCCGGAATTGTCGGACTCGGAGGTGCAACTTTCCCAACACATATAAAACTGGTGCCACCAAAAGGAATGAAAGCAGAAGTGCTTTTAATCAATGGTGTTGAATGCGAACCTTATTTAACTTCCGACCACAGACTGATGCTTGAAAAAGTAGATGAGATACTTGTAGGTACTCAGCTTCTGATGAAAGCTATGAATGTAGATAAATCAGTAATCGGGATAGAAAATAACAAACCCGATGCAATTAAATTATTATCGGAAAAATGTAAGGCATATAATGGGATTTCAGTAGTTGCCTTAAAAGTACAATATCCCCAGGGTGGAGAAAAACAGTTGATTAATGCAGTAACCGGTAAAGAAGTCCCCTCGGGAGGATTACCAATTGCAGTTGGTGCAGTAGTAAGTAATGTGGGGACAGCTTTTGCAGTTTATGAAGCAATTCAAAAAAACAAACCACTTTTTGAAAGAGTGGTTACTGTAACTGGAAAAGAGATTTCAAATCCTTCAAATTTTCTGGCAAGAATTGGAACTGCTACCTCAGAATTAATTGAAGCTGCCGGGGGATTACCTGAAAATACAGGTAAGATTATAAGTGGGGGCCCGATGATGGGACGTGCCATTGCCTCACTTGATGTTCCGGTTACCAAGGGAACTTCCGGAATTCTGATAATGAAAAGTGAAGAATCGAAACGAAAAGAATACATGGATTGTATCCGCTGTTCTCGTTGTGTTTCGGTATGCCCGATGGGATTGGAACCTTATCTGCTGATGTTGACAGGTGAAAAACAAATTTTTGACAGGGCAGAGAGTGAAAGAATTATGGATTGCATTGAATGTGGATCGTGCAGTTATACATGTCCTTCGAACCGGCCGTTGCTGGATTATATCAGATATGGAAAAGGCAAAGTAGGCGCAATAATTCGTTCAAGAAAAAAATAAGAATAAACCAGTTTAAATGAAAGGTTTTGAACTTTAATTTTTAAACTTCAAACTTTATTTTGATAATGAGTAAACTTTTAACGATATCACCATCACCGCAT
>CAJXZG010000127.1 GCA_913063265.1 uncultured Prolixibacteraceae bacterium
TTACAACCAACAAAACAGCAGTCGCTGCTGCTCGAAATGAAAATATAGAAAGTGGGTCATGCATTGCACAAAACAGGGGATTATTTTTATTTCTGATAAAAAAAATGGTATTATCTTTTTCTTAGAACAAAATCTCTACTAATTCCTGCTTACTTTTCTTCATATAAATTGACACCCATTATAAGCATCAAAAACCATTATCATTTATCTAAATCCCCAGCAACAGTTTGGCAGCATCCTGCCCTGCGGTAAACATACGTTCCGGATTTTCAAGCAGCTCTTTCATTTTTACCAGGAATCCAACTGAGTCTTTACCGTCAATAATCCGGTGGTCGTATGATAAGGCCACATACATCATGGGGCGGATTACCACCTGTCCGTTTACAGCAACCGGGCGTTCCACAATGTTGTGCATACCCAGAATAGCCGACTGCGGCGGATTAATGATGGGTGTGGAAAGCAGCGAACCAAACACTCCCCCGTTGGTAATGGTAAAGGTGCCACCGCTTAATTCTTCCACCGATATTTTTTTGTTACGTGCTTTTTCTGCCAACTCTTTGATTTCAATTTCTATCTGAGGAATGGTTTTGCTTTCGGCATTGCGTACAATCGGCACCATTAATCCTTTGGGTGTGGATACCGCGATTCCCACATCTACAAATTTTGGGTTTACAATTTCTTCGCCGTCAATCTGTGCGTTTACCATGGGATGAAAATCCATGGCCAGTGCCACCGCTTTGGTAAAGAAGGACATAAACCCCACTTTTAAACCATGTTTTTCGATAAACTGCTGCTGGTATTTTTTGCGTAAGTCCATGATAAAACTCATGTCCACTTCGTTAAAAGTGGTGAGCATGGCAGTTTCGTTTTTTACCGATACCAGGCGCTCGCTTAGTTTACGACGCAGGCTCGACATTTTTTCCCGCTCCACATCGCGCGAACTTTCTTTTTGCTGAAACACCGGGCCTGCCGATTCTTCTTTGGGTAAAGCGGAAACCGCTTCTATCTCTTTTTTACCGATTCTTTTTATTCCGCTAATTACATCCTCCAGCGAAAGATCCAGCTCTTTCATCATCTCTTTGGCCACCGAAGTAACTTTTACATTTTCAAGTTCTTTAGCAGGGGCTTCCTCCTTTTTGGCCTGAACGGCTTCTTCCTTCTTTTCTTCCTTTGGCCGGGTCTCTTCTTTTACAGGCTCAGCCTTTTCTTCTTCGGGTGGAGGGGCAACACTTGTATCAATGGTACAAACCACCTCACCCACCGGTACTGCATCTCCTTCAGAGGCTTTGATTTCGATTTTTCCTCCTTCTTCAGCAACAATGGTTAATGTTGCTTTGTCGGATTCTACTTCAGCAATTT
Organism: uncultured Prolixibacteraceae bacterium; assembly: GCA_913063265.1. GTDB lineage: Bacteria > Bacteroidota > Bacteroidia > Bacteroidales > Prolixibacteraceae > Draconibacterium. Next base: position 1,360 of record CAJXZG010000127.1, read on the forward strand.
CCTGGTCTTTGGCAACAACCGCACCGTCGGCAACCAGCCAGGCACCAATTTCAACTTCGGTTATCGATTCTCCCGGACTGGGAACTTTTATTTCTAGTATCATCTTTTTGGTCTTTTTTTATCCAAACAATTCAAATGCGTTTATCCGTCTAAGATATTCAGTTTTTGCTTTTGTAAATCTTAAACCGTAGTTTTTGTATTTACCTTAAACACCGATTCAAGAATTTCAGACAATCCCTTTTTATGCTTATCCATTAATCCTACTGCCGGGCTTGCACTTTCTTTACGTGCAATTACACTAAATCCGAGATGGCCCAACTTACGGTTAACAAAGGGCCATGCTCCCATATTTTCAGGTTCATCCTGCGCCCAGACCAGCTTATCGGCATTTTTATATTTTTTCAAAATTTTATTGATCTTGTCATTTGCAAGCGGATAAATCTGCTCCATGCGTACGATGGCAATGTTTGTAATTCCATTTTCCACCTGGTATTTTTCCAGATCGTAGTACAACCTGCCCGATGTAAATACAATCTTTTCAATCATTTCGGGCACGGCCAGCGGATCGTCAATAATTTCTTTAAAACTGTTTTTTTCAAACTCTTTTAGTTGTGAAATCACCGATGGGTGGCGCAACAAACTTTTTGGAGTAAATATTACAAGAGGCAGCCTTGAGTTCATTTTTACCTGTCGGCGTAAGACATGGAACATATTGGCAGGGGTGGTCGGAACAACAACCTGCATGTTATTATTTGCCGAAAGTTCAAGGAATCTTTCAATTCTGCCGCTTGAATGTTCAGGCCCCTGTCCTTCGAAACCATGCGGTAAAAACAAGGTTAAACCATTCATCAATCCCCATTTTTCAAAAGCAGAAGAAATGTACTGGTCGATAATTACCTGCGCAACATTAAAAAAGTCGCCAAACTGCGCTTCCCATACCGTTAATGCATTGGGTTGCGCCAGAGCATAACCGTATTCAAAACCCATTACCCCATATTCCGAAAGCAATGAATTAAAAACATGAAAAGGTGCCTGGTCTTCAGAAACATGTTTTAATGGAAAATATTTTGCATCTGTTCCTTCCACCACAAAGGAGGCATGACGATGTGCAAATGTTCCGCGCTCGCTGTCCTGTCCGCTGATACGAACCGGGTGTCCCTCTTTAACCAGACTTCCATAGGCCAGCAATTCAGCCATCGCCCAGTCGAGTTTTCCATCGTGGAGCATCATTCTGCGATCCGATAAAATACGATCTACTTTTTTGAAAAACTTTAAGTCTCCTGGAAGGTTATTTATTTTTTCTCCGATTGCTTTCAGGGTCGAAACGGGCACACCGGTTTTTACATTGAAATTAACTTCTCCGTTATTGGGCAAAACAAAATCCTTGTATTCGTTTAAAAGGAACTTCCTTATTTTTACCTTATCTATTTTTTCCGATTCACGGTATTTTTCCTCAAGAAAAACATCAAATTCCTTTATCCTTTTTTTCGATTCCTGAATCGACATGATCCCCAGCTTATCCAGTTTTTCTGAATAAATATCGCGCGGGTTTGCATGTTTTTCGATGGCCTTGTAAAGCATGGGCTGGGTAAAACGGGGCTCATCGCCTTCGTTATGGCCATATTTACGGTAACAAAGGATATCGATAAATACATCGGATTGGAATCTTTGACGAAACTCCATCGCCAGCTGAATGGTATAAATCAGTGATTCAACATCATCGCCGTTGACATGGAATACGGGTGAGCGGGTAACTTTGGCAACATCGGTACAATAGGTACTTGAACGCGCCTCGAGATAACTTGTGGTAAAGCCCACCTGGTTATTAATTACAAGGTGAATGGTTCCACCTGTTTTATAGCCGTTTAGCTGCGACATTTGAATGGTTTCGTAAACCACGCCCTGTGTGGCAATGGCTGCATCGCCATGGATAATAATCGCTGCTGCCTTATCAAATTGTTTATCGTATAAAGAATCGATTTGTGAACGCACCACTCCTTCAACTATGGGCCCGACAGTTTCGAGATGCGACGGATTGGGTAATAATTTTACTTTTACCTTTTTCCCGTGGTCTGTAACCACTTCGTTTTCATATCCCAAATGGTATTTTACATCGCCCTGAGAAATATCGTCTTCGTATTCTTTACCTGTATATTCTTTAAAAATATTTTCAAATGGTTTTTCCAGGATATTGGCCAGCACATTTAATCTTCCCCGGTGAGCCATTCCAATAACAAATTCTTCAATTCCCATATCCGCGCCTTTTTCAATCACCGAATCCAGCGATGGAATCAGGGCTTCAGCACCTTCGAGCGAAAATCGTTTCTGTCCGACAAACTTTTTATGTATAAAATTTTCGAAACCTACAGCCAGTTTTAAGTGATAAAAAAAGTGCTGGCGTTTCTCAGCTGAAAAATCCTGCGAATTGCGTGTACTTTCCATTTCGTGCTTTAACCACTCTACCACTTCCGGATTTCGCATATACATAAACTCAACACCAATGGAGCGACAATAGGTTGCCTCAAGGTGTTCGATAATATCCTTTAATTTTGCAGGCCCGATACCGATTTCACTTCCAGCTGCAAAAACCTTTTCCAAATCAGATTTTTCCAGGCCAAAATTTTCAATATCAAGTGTGGGAGAATAGGTACGTCTGCTGCGAACGGGATTTGTTTTGGTAAATAAATGTCCGCGCATGCGGTAACCATGAATCAGATTCAGAATCGCAAATTCCTTATCTATGTTCTCAACATTTAACGATTTGGGTTTTTGTTGATAGTTCGTTCGGGCAAATTCAAAACCCGAAAAAAACTGCCGCCAACTTTCATCAACCGATTCCGGGTTTTCAAGAAACGACTTATATAGCTCCTCTACAGCAGCCAGTTCCTGATTTCCAACCGAAGAAAATTTATCCATTGTTGATTTTCAATTTTATAGAACTTGTTAAAAATAAATTCGTCACCCTCGAAATTCCCTATTTATTTCAAACAAGTTCATAGTATGATTTGATAATGAAAAACAAAGCTCAATTTTTATTGTTTAACAATATCGCTGTTTTTATGCAATTTTATTAAGTTTTTATTACAAAGCTCAAATGTTGGAATAAAATTTTTGATTCCCTCTTATTCTACTAAAAACATTTCCTGTAAAGCACCAATTTTGATTGTTCAGATTTTCACATGAAAAATAATTCAGGTTCCAGGCTTTAAATTAAGGCCATCAACTCTTTTAATTTTGGTTTGTTATAGCATTAATTCATTTTATGTTTATTCTTTTTTGTGACAAACATTACAGAGGTCAAAGACTTACCAATAAAAACAATGAAAACAAGCTTTACGATTTTACTTCTGATTACTTGTATAACAAGTTGTGTCCGAGGTAATATATTTCCAGTGTATACAAGCTAATTTTATTCAGCAAGTGATAATTACCTGTATTGACATTTAAAAGTTTGAGTTATTTTTGTCTGGCTTAACATATTTTGAAATGGAAAATTTAAAAGAATTGCTGCAACTCGAATTATTAAAATTTGATGACAAGGTAATCAAGGTATATACTATTGCTATAATTCTGCTGATTTTTCTTGTTGCCAAGCTCAGTATATGGATTGTAAAAAAGGCGATATACAGAAAAGAAGACAAGGAATTTAACCATGGTAATGCACATGCCATTTACCAGATTATCAGGTATCTTTTCTGGGTAATTGCCATTGCCCTGATTCTTGAAGTGGTTGGCATAAAAGTAACCGTTCTTGTTGCCGGTTCGGCTGCACTTTTGGTTGGTGTGGGATTAGGGCTTCAGCAAACTTTTAACGATATCATTTCAGGTATTATTTTATTAACAGAAAGGTCTATAAAAATAAACGACATCCTTGAGATTGACGGCGATGTGGTAATACTTCAGAAGATTGGCCTGCGAACTTCAAAGGGTTTAAACCGGGATGATATTTCCATTATAATTCCAAATTCTTTGATTACCACCAATAAGGTTATTAACTGGAGTCACCAGGCCAAAAAAACACGATTTAAAATTAATGTCGGAGTGGCCTACGGAAGTGATGTTGACAGGGTTTTAAAAGTTCTTGAAGCAAGTGCACTTGCACATCCTGAGATTTCGAACAAAAATGAAATAGAGGCCCGCTTTGTAGATTTTGGTAATTCGTCCCTGGATTTCCAGTTGTTATTTTTTAGTGAAAATGTTTTTAGAATTGAAAGGATAAAAAGTGAAATCAGGAGAATTATAAACCGAAGTTTTATTGAAAATGGTATTGCCATTCCTTTCCCACAAATGGATATTCATTTAAAATCAGATCATACAAATCTTACCCGAAAATAAGCAGGCAAAATTTGGCAGTATTAATTAACTGTCTGTCCAATTTTTTATTACGGGTTCACCAGCTTTCGTTTCACCCCTCCAAACCTTCCACCAAGCTGACCGAGAGAAGTAGGTTCCTTTTGGGAAAATTCTACCCTATATAACAAATTGCAGATATTTTAACAACTAATTATATGCGGCGCATGCAAAACCTTGCTCTAAAACATCAGTTTGATTGCGCCTTTGTTTATTCTTATCATTTACCCCGGGTTACACTCCCCGTCAACTGACGGTTCGCTTACCCGGGGCTATTGATATTTGACACCTTCAGTGTCTTTTTTAATCGTTCTGAAAGGATTAAATATTTTTATCCTTAAACCAACAAACTTAATTTCATTCTGCGTTGTTACAATAACAAATTTCATTTTCGTGCATATGTATTTTAACAAAGCCATTCTTGTAATTCTTCTTTTTTTTGTTGCTCATAAAATAGTTCTGACTCAGAATCTTAGCGGCAATGGTAAAGTTGATTTTATTTCTGTTGCACCTCAGGAAACGATTAAAGCAAGTTCAGATAAATTGAGGGGATTACTGGATTTGGAAAACCAAACTTTTGCTTTTGTTTTACCGGTCCAATCTTTTATTGGATTCAATAGTCCACTTCAAAAGGAGCATTTTAACGAACATTACCTTGAAACCAAAATATATCCAAAAACAGAATTTTCAGGAAAGATGATTGGGATGGATGATTGTATAAAACCATGTAAAAAAACAATTTATGCAAAAGGAAAATTAAAGCTTCATGGTATTGTAAAGGTGATAACCATACCCGTATCCATTGAATGGAAAGACGATATTTTCTTTGCTACAGCCGATTTTAAAGTGCCACTAAATGATTTTAATATAACAGTTCCCAGGATACTGGAATCAAAAATTGCTCCTGAAATATCGGTTCACGTTGAAATAACTTTTACCGAAACCAATGAATAATTCAACTTGGTTCATATTAATATTTCTAATAAGCTTTGTTGGTAACGTTATAGCTAATGAAGTGGTTCTTATTGCGGAAGATCCCATCACGAATCTTTTGAAAGACACCAATGAAGTGGTATACATTCAAACCAAACAGGATATTTATGAATTCACCGGTGATAACCCGCTAATCAGGAGATTTTCCGGCAAGAACAATATCGATTTTTCAATGGCAATTTCGAAAGATAATTTCCTGGTAACTCACGGGAAGAATTTCAGTTATATTGAAAATTCTCAGGAAGTTTTTGTCGATTCACTTCCTGAACTGATCACAACTGTTAAATTATATGATTCGTCTGTGCTTTTAGGGACAGCCGGTAAAGGTTTATTTTTATTTGAGCCAAAAACAAGAATTGTAAAAAACATTCCGGATGTCAAAAACGGATTTGTGAATGACATTCTGCTTAATGATAATGCTATTTGGGTAGCACATGACGATGGCATAAGCCTTTTAAATAAAATGAACCTGACTCTAACTCAAAAATCCAATGTTTCTGCGTTGATTAGCAAACTGTATAAGGCCAGGGATTATATCATTGCAGTTGGTGAGTTTGGAAATCTTTTCAAAATATTAAATAACGGCACTTTTACCGGTGAAACACAGGAAATGGTTCATCCAAATATGAAGTATTCTTCAAATGGTGAAGATATATATGCAATAAGCCCGGAAGCATATTATAAATTGAATACTGATATGACTTTTGACTTAGTTGCAACGGGTAAGTTTCATCACATTTTTACGCATAATAATGTTTTGTTTCTGGCACAGGGAAATAAGCTCTACAAAATGGATATTTTACAGGAAATCCATTCCAAAGGGTATTCTAATTTTTCTCTTTATGCTGAAAACGACAGCATTTTATGGTCGGGCCAGAAGGGTAAAATTGTTTGTTTAAAAAACGGCACACCTGTCAAAACCATTATTTTGAATTCTAACTTAAAAGATGCAATTGTTTCCTCGTTGCTGGTTAATAAGCAAAATATTATTGCCGGAACTTTGGGTGATGGCTTATACGTTTTTGACAAAGATGGAAAGGAATTAAAGCACATTTTGCAAAAAGAGAGTTTTAATAAAAACAACATAATTCAACTAAAGGTACGGGATTCACTGGTATGGGTGGCCTATTTAAACGGATTATTAACTTTTAATCCGGTTGATTTAACCCTTGTGACAGATTTTAATGAATTAATAGGGAACAATTATTTGTTTAACTGTTTGCCAATTAGTGGAAATACTTTTATCATCGGTACTTCTGGAAATGGAGTTCTGATTTATTCGAATGGAAGCATACTTTCGTTGCTTGATAACCATTCTATTTATAGTATGGCTGTAAAAGGCGACATGGTATTTGTAGGAACAAAAAAAAATGGCGTTTACCGTATTAATCTGAAAAACAATAATGTAAACCAGGTATCTGTTTTAAATAAGGTTCTTAGTATTGTTCCGCTTCAAAATGGTATTGTATTGGCAACTGATTATGAAAACTTATATGTAGATGATACATTCAAATTCACATACCCATTGCCTGGCACGGGATTGAATGGCCTTAGTATTAACTCGGGAACTGAAAATTCCTCTTCAATTTATCTTGGCTACGAAAATGGCATTCTCGAAATAGATAAAACAAAACTTATGCAACTTGGGAATGTGCATTTTAACCTGGATAAGCCCTTGCTGTTTAAGGAAAAAGTAAATGACAGCAATTCAGAATTTAAGTATAACGAAAACACCTTTACATTCAATTTTCAACTTTATAATTATTATAACCCCGATAATAATTATTATAAATATCGTTTGTTGGGAGTTGATTCACTTTGGCATTCAACAGGCCAAAAAAGTATTCAGTACTTTAAGCTTCCTTCCGGTAAATACCGGTTTCAGGTATCCGCCGGAACGCATCCCGGTTTTGAACCTCAGGTGATTAAAGAATACGCATTTGTAATTAAAAAACCATTTTGGCTTACCCTATGGTTTTTAGTGCTATCTTCCTCAGTACTTTTTATAATCATTTTTTATGGTTTTAAACAACGGGAAAAAAGATTTATTGAAAAGGAAAAAATTCGTAATGCCAGAACCAGATCCGAATTAAATCAGCTTAAATCGCAACTGGACCCGCATTTCCTTTTTAATAGTTTAAATTCTTTGGCAGAAATAACAGAGGAGGATACTCAGGCAGCCTCAAAATCATTATTGGAGTTGTCAGATCTATATCGTGGCATTTTAAAGTACAAAGAGGTTGATTTAATATCATTGGAAAAGGACATTGAGTTGGCCAGTCAATATTTTAGAATACATCAGTTGCGCTTTGAAGACCTGATTCAGATAGAAATAGACCTTCCTCATCCGGAATCCAAAACTATTGTTTCAATGTCATGCCAAATACTAATTGAAAATGCAATAAAACACAATGTTATAAACCGTAAAAACAGGTTGTTTGTTTCTATTTATATGGAAGATGACTTTCTTGTTGTAAAAAACAACAAATCAGCGTCCTACACAACTGTGAACTCAGAGGGCATTGGCCTTAAGAACCTGGAACAAAGATTTAAGTTACTAACGAAAAAGAGCATTCAAATTATAAACCGTAATGAAACTTTTATAGTAAAATTACCCCTTTTAGATGGTTAAAATTATAATATTTGAAGATGAGCCTGCAGCCTTAAGAAGAATCAAAAGGCTAATGATGGAAATAAGGCCTGAGTACAAGCTGGTGGGAGATGCAGATAATATTGCAGATGGTATTGCACTGCTTAATCAACAAGATTGTCAACTGATTTTATCAGACATACAGCTTTCTGATGGATTATGCTTTGAAATATTTGAAAAAACAAAAAACAAAATCCCTATCATTTTTATTACCGCGTACAATGAATACGCAATTAAAACTTTCGATTTTAACGGTGTGCATTATCTGGTAAAACCACTTGTAAAAGAAAAACTACATCAGGCCCTTAATAAATTTGAGGAACAGAAGATTATACAACTCAATCCTGAACTTCGCAATTATTTCATGAAAGATGAATTTGCTCCGAATAAAAAGATTTTAAGCAAAATAGGAAACAGCACCAAAGTGCTTGATATCAAAGAAATTGCCATAACTTATTTTGAAAATCGAATTACCCGGGCTGTTCTTTTTAATGGGAAAGAGCATTACCTGGATTATAGCCTTAATCAGCTAATGGACGAATTTCCTCACGGTATGTTTTATAAAATTAATCGTCAACAGATAATAAATAAGGAAGTGATAAAAGAATTCAGGAAACATCCGGGAAACCGTATAAAAGTTATTCCTTCCCTGTCGTTTCATACCGATTTGATAGTTAGCAAAGAAAAAACACCCAACTTTAAAAACTGGTTTCAATCCTGACCCCAATCCCGTTCATGCATTTTTTTCACCCGTTCGTGCGCAAAAAGTGGATGTGCTTTAGTGTATTCATGATATTAGAGATTGAAAAAAAAAATCATGAAGAAGTTACTCATTCTAACAGTTATCATTCTTGTTCTGGCCGGTGGAGGTGTTGGATTCTATCTTTTTAATAAAAAAGTAGGAGGACTGGAAAAAGTTAAAGCAGACTATTACCTAACGGCTTCTATGCTATATGATGCCTATGAAACACAGGAGCAGGAAGCTAACGCAAAATACCTGGACAAAATCCTGGTGGTAAAAGGGAAAGTTGAAAAGATTGAAGTTGATGAGAATTATTCGAGCATTATTCTAAAAGCCGATAATGCGATGACAGGAGGTGTAAATTGTTCTTTTAAGCACAAGATAAATGGTGTAAACAAGGGAGATGTAATATCAATTAAAGGCAGATGTCAGGGATTTCTTATGGACGTAGTATTAACCAATTGTAATAAAGAAGATGAATAAGACTTTAAGAATATGTACTTCCGGCTTTCTTTTCATTCTTGTAACAACATCGTGTGTGTTTAATAGTGAAGAGGAACTGTATGGACCAAAACCGGAGCCACCTGAAGAAGTGAGTTATTCAGCCCACGTAGAGCCCATTATAAACATGAGTTGTGCTACAACTGCATGCCATACCCAGGGAGGTTTTGCAAATGGAAACTTTGATAACTATGATGGAGTTAAGGCAAAAGTTGATAATGGTTCTTTCAATCAAAGAGTTCTGGTTAATAAAGATATGCCTCCCGAAGGAAGTTTATCGGACGAAGAGCTTGCATTACTTAAAGCCTGGTTAGATGATGGAGCACCTAATAATTAATAAATCACAAGGAAATGAAAAAAATAACAGCACTATTACTGATTTACTCGTGTAGTATAACATTTACATACGCTCAAAAATACGTCACCCGTACAGGTTCTATTAGTTTCTTTTCAGAAGCTCCCTTAGAAAACATTGAAGCTTATAACAATCAGGTTTCAGGTATTGTAGACCTCGAGACCGGAGGTATGGCATTTACTGTTTTAATGAAAGCTTTCATCTTCGAAAAAGCGTTGATGCAGGAGCATTTTAACGAAAAATATGTAGAAAGTCATAAATACCCTAAAGCTACTTTTAAGGGGAATATCATGGATTTTGATTCATTTCAACCTGGCTCAGAACAAGAAGAAATCAAGGTTTCAGGCAAATTAACAATCCATGGAATTACAAAGGAAGTAACTGTGAACGGAACACTTAAAAAAGATACAAATGGAAATTTAGAAGGTAAATCTGTTTTTAACATCAATTTACAAGATTACGAAATAAAGGTTCCATCTGCTGTTCGTAAAAATATTGCAGATAATATTGAAATTAAAGTGAATATGCTTTATGAAGAAATGTAAAACTCTTCTTTTAACAGGAATTTTAATTGTATTTGGTTTTAACAGCTCTAAAGCCCAGGAAGATTTATTGGAGCTACTGAATGCCCGGGAAGATTCTGTAAGAGATTACACAATAGCTACTTTTAAAACAACCAGACTTGTGAGCGGACATTCTGTAGAAACCAATGCTAAAGGTGTTTTGAACTTTATGATAGGGCATCGTTTTGGAGCTGTTAATACCGGGTGGAGAGATTTTTGGGGTCTGGATAATGCCACTGTACGTCTTGGATTCGATTACGGAATTACCGATCAAATAAATATTGGAATAGGAAGATCGTCATATCAAAAGACCTTCGATGGAACACTTAAATGGAAATTCCTTAGGCAGCAAACCGGATATAAAAATATTCCGATTACAGCTACTGCAGTGGGTGCAGTTTACCTGAATTCAACTGAATGGAGTAATCCTGACAGAGATAATCTTTTCTCTTCCCGTTTAGCTTATCATTATGCCCTTCTGCTTGCAAGAAAGTTTGGAGATGCTGTTTCTATGCAGCTTATGCCAACAGTAGTACATCGCAACCTCGTACCCACCAAAGAAGATAATAATACCATTGTGTCTATTGGAGCAGGCACATCCATAAAAGTAACTAACTCATTGCGTTTTAATGCTGAGTATTACTTTATACCAGATGGACAAATTGCAAGTGATATCGGGGGGCTCAAAGTAAGAAATTCGCTATCCATTGGAGTTGACCTGGAAACAGGTGGCCACGTTTTCCAACTGCATCTTACCAATAGCCGCGGAATGACAGAGAAATATCTTGTTGGAGAAAACACGGGAAGTTGGGGAAAGGGAGATATTCATTTCGGATTTAATGTCAGCCGGGTATTTACTCTTAAGAAATCAAAAGAATTTAGAAATAATAATTTATAACAAACTAAAAATAATAATTATGAAACAATTTTACAGCTTTAAGAATCTTAGATTGGCTTTGCTGGCATTGGCTATTTTAAGCCCCATATTAATGCAAGCTACAACTCACGAAGTTTTGGTGTCGAATAACAAATATACGCCACAAAACTTAATCATAGAAATAGGAGATACGGTTAAATGGATAAACACTGAGGGGTTTCATAATGTTAATGGAACCCAAACTACCTATCCGAATAATCCGGAATCGTTTGGAAACGGCTCAGCTTCTTCGGGTGACTGGACATATTCTTATCAGTTCACAAGCGCCGGTACTTACGATTATCAGTGCGATCCGCATGTTAATTTTGGCATGGTTGGTACACTTACTGTTTTGGACAGTTCAGCCACAATCCACGAAGTTATTGTATCGAATGGAAAGTATACTCCCAAAGATTTAACCATTATGGCTGGTGATGCAGTTAAATGGATACAGGTGGAGGGAACTCATAATGTAAACGGAAGCCAGGAAACTTATCCTGATAATCCTGAATCATTTGTTAACGGCCCTGCAGCGCCGGGTGACTGGACATTTTTACACCAGTTCACAAGCGCAGGTACTTACGATTATCAGTGCGACCCGCATGTTAATTTTGGCATGGTTGGTACACTTACTGTTTTGGACAGTTCAGCTACAATTCACGAAGTTATCGTTTCGAATGGAAAGTATACACCCAAAGATTTAACCATTATGGCCGGTGATGTAGTTAAATGGATGCAGGTGGAGGGAACTCATAATGTAAACGGAAGCCAGGAAACTTATCCTGATAATCCTGAATCATTTGTTAACGGCCC
>CAJXZG010000128.1 GCA_913063265.1 uncultured Prolixibacteraceae bacterium
GTTTTATCGATTTTCGATGTTGAGTCTTTTTCAGGTTCATCTTCTGTTTTGGTAATACCTTTTGAAGAAACATCAAATATCCATGAAAAAATGATTGCTATTGGGAATCCGATTATTAAAAGTATATCAACGATGGTATTAAACCAATGTGGAAGATTTAAGGAATCCTCGAAATGGTCGGCAAGTTGCATTAAGATAAAAGCAGTTGTAGCATAAACGATTATTACACTTACTACTTTTCTACGCTTAAGTTCGTACCAGAATTTATATAATTTGTTTTGATGCTCTTCCATGGTTTAAACTTCAAAATTTTCCCATTCTTTTTTTACACGTTTCATAAGTTTTTTAAAGCGTTCTTCACCCCTTATGTTGTCGATTAAATAATCGTATTCGTTTAAAAAAGGATAGTTAATAAATCCGTGGTTCACAGCAATTTCAATCCAATCGATGGTCCTTTCTTTTTCACCGAGAATTGCATATCCATTAAAAACCACCCGGGCCCAAATTTCTGAGCTTCTTGCTTTTTCCAAAACATCCTGCGTCATTACTTTTAATGCCTCTGTTTTTTTTCCCTCAAATGCATATTTCCAAAACAATCCGATTTTTGTTATAAGACTCTCCGGATTTTCATTTTGAAGGATTTCTATAATCTTATAGGCTTCATCTAAACGCTTATTCCAGAATAAACTCAAAGCATAACTAAAACAGGCAAATGGATTTGTAGGATCAAGTTGATACATCTTGTAATGTGGTTCAACTATTTTATCGAATTTACCATCCATAAAATCAATAAATCCTGGTAATTGGTGATTAATTGGATTAAGTGGATCTATATCAAGTAAATGTTTAACCAGATGCTTTGCTGCATCCGTTTTTCCTGCACTGTTGTAGATACGCGCCAGCTCCAAAAGTGAATCAGGATGATTTGAATCTAAACGGATGGCAATTTTTAAATCTTTCACTGCTGCATGAAAGTTCTGAAGCATATAGTTATATACGCCTCTTAGAAAATACCCCTGGGCGAAATCAGGATTCAACGCGAAAACTTTTTGAATTATTTTATGAATTTCCTGTAATAATTTCTTATCCGTATTGATTCCCGCATTTAAATATTGCCAGTAAACCATTCCTTTTGCAGCCAGGAGAAGCTCATTGTCACCAATCAGATTGATTCCGTTATCCAGGTGATTCAGTGCCCGCTCCAGACCTTCTTCGCTAAAACGCCAGATTTCGCTACGTGCTTTGAGAAAAGATTCATAAGCCTGAATATTCTGAATCGAGTGTTTTGCTAATTCTTTGTCTTCTTCAGGATTTAATTTTACTTTCAATGCATCGGCAATTTCACGCGACACCTTTTCCTGGATATCAAAAATATCATCGAGTTTGCCGGAATACTTTTCAGCCCAGGTATGTGAATCATTTGAGGAATCTATGAGCTGGGCAACAATCCGTAAATCATTGCCTGATTTTCGAACACTGCCTTCAAGAACATACCTGACATTGACCTTGCCGGCTATTTCTTTTATGGTTTGTTTGGTTCCCTTAAAAGTCATTGCCGAGCTTCTGGATATAACCAGCAAATCGTTTATGTAAGAAAGGTCGGTAATAATTTCTTCGGTTAAACCATCACTGAAATATTCCTGTTCGGGATCGGAACTGATATTTTCGAACGGGAGTACTATTATTGATTTCTCAGGAACTGTTTTATCGATTTTCGATGTTGAGTCTTTTTCAGGTTCATCTTCTGTTTTGGTAATACCTTTTGAAGAAACATCAAAAATCCATGAGAAAATTATTGCAATGGGAAATCCGATTATTAAGGCAATTGTAATTACTGTATCAAACCAGGGCGGTAAATTCAATGAACTTTCGAATAATTGAGCAAGTTGCATAAGAATAAAAGCAACTGTCGCATAAACAATTATTACACCGACAACTTTGCGGCGTTTTAGTTCGTGCCAGAATCTGCTTAGTTTGTTTTGATTATCTGCCATAACTTACAATTCAATCCTATTTCCAGATTTTTGATAATATTTTTTTAAATTCAGGATGCCCCCTAATTGAATCCCAGAATGGATCTAATTTAATTGTTAATGTATGCCCTGAATAAGGTATCTTTTCTTTTAGAGAAGCTTCCAATAGTTCAAATACTTTTTGAGTTTCACCTAAACCCAAATATGCCATTGCCAGTCCTGAAGCAGAAACCAGTTTCTTTTCGTATAAATCGTTTAGTACATCCAATACTTTCTGTGCCTCTTCACGTCTTCCAAGAGAAGCATAAACATAAGCAAGATAAGGTTCTGCCAATCCAGGAATTATAGTCACCTTTTGAAGAAAATCAATGGCTTTTTCTTCACTTCCCAATTGAAAGTGGGATAATCCTAAGTACATATTCGCCCATGCAAAAGCCGGATTTATTTGCAAAGCTTTTTCTGAATAATTAATTGCCTGTTCGTAATTCCCTGTCCAAAATTGGTAACTTGAGGCGTTGACATAAGCCGGTAACATTAAAGGATCTAATTTTATTGCTTCTTCGATGTATTTAATGGCTTCAAGTAGTTTACCCTGTAATGACGAAATAATGCCATAATATCTTAATACCTCAGAATTCTTCGGTTCAATCTCAAATGAACGTTTTATGTGATAATCAGCTTTCTTAAACTCAAATTCAAATACAGAGTAAATAGAACCCAGATTTGAATGAGCTTCAGCGTATTCAGGATCAACCTTCAATGCTTTTAAAAAGTATTTTTTTGCCGATGGAATAGCTATCTCATTGGATAGTATATTGCGAAAAACTCCTCCCTGGTTAAGATAATAAATACCTAACCCAACATAGGCAGGTGCATACGAGGCATCAATTTTTATGGCTGATTCAAAACAATCCTTCGCCTTTTCCCCATCTTCTTTCGTTAATAAATAATTATGGTATCTGCCCAATAAATATAAATTATAGGCTTCTGTATTATCGGTGTACCTCTTTTGAATTGCCTCCTTTTCATTGTTTAAAAGTTTCAGTTTTAATTTATCTACAATTTGCAGAGTAATTTCATCCTGAATTTCAAAAATATCTTTGAGTTTCCGGTCGAAACGTTCGGAATAGATATGCGAACCATCAGCCAGATTGATTAACTGGGCAGTTATTCTTAGCGTATTTCCTGCTTTTCTTACACTTCCTTCCAACAAATAGTTTACATCCAGTTTTTGGCCAATTTCTCTTACATCTACATTTTGGTTTTTAAATGAAAATGCTGAAGTTCTTGCTATTACTTTTAACTCGGAAATATAGGTTAATGAATTGATTATTTCTTCTGCTATCCCATCGCTGAAATATTCCTGTTCCGGATCAGAACTCATGTTTTGAAAAGGAAGAACTACGATTGATTTTTCGTTTGCTGATTTATTGGATTTTGTTGGTTCTTTTTCAGGTTCCGGTTCGGTTTTGGTAATGCCTTTTGAGGAAACGTCAAAAATCCAGGAGAAGATGATTGCAATTGGAAATCCTGTGATTAATAGGATTGTAACCAGGCTTGTTACCCAGTCGGGCAGATGCAAAGATTCTTCGAGTAAATCTGCTAATTGCATTAAAATGAATGCCGTAGTTGCATAAACAATAATTACAGCAACTACTTTTCGGCGTTTTAGTTCGTGCCAGAATCTGGTTAGTTTGTTTTGCTGTTCTTCCATATCTTAAACTTCAAAGTTTTCCCATTCGTGTTTTACCCGTTCCATGAGTTTTTTAAATCTTATTTCTCCTCTGATATTCTCAAGAAAAGGATCAATTTCAACGAGGAAGGGATAATTAATAAATCCGCAGGCTATTGTATTTTCCAGCCAATCCAGGGCCTTCTTTTTTTCTCCCAGCAGGGCGTAACCCCAGGTTATGGTGCGGGAATGATATTCAATGGCTTTCGCTACATTTTCCAATTCGGGTGTGATAATCTCCAATGCTTTTTCCTTATCTCCAAGAACCGAAAATTTTAAAAAAAGTGCATAACGGGTATAAGTTGATTGGGGCGCGATTTTTTCAAATCGGTCAATTATTTTAAATGCTTCTTCATTTTGTTTTGCAAAGATCAATGCCAGCGCATAAAACCAACCAAAAATAGGACTCTCCGGATCCATTTTGTACATTTTATGGTACGCTTCTCTTGCCTTTTCAGAATCTCCGTTTAATAAGTGAAGATAACCGGGTAAGCTAAATGCAATGGCATTAAAAGGATCTATCGCAAGTGTTTTATCAAGAAGTTTCCATGCTGCGTCATTTTGCCCACAACTGCTGTAAATGCGAGTAAGTTGTACCAGACAATCCGGATTGTTTGGATTTTTTTCCAGACTTTTTTTCAAATCTATTACAGCATGCTGCAAATTTCTTCGTAGAAAATGAACCGCCCCTGACAAAAAATATCCATGGGCTGATTCAGGACTAAGGTGGAAAATCTTTTGGGAACATTCTTCTATTTTTTGGAGATAGTCGGTTCCCGGTTTGATTCCGGCATCAACATAAAAGAAATAAGCGGTTCCCATGGCAGCATATAGAATTTCATTTTCGCCAATTATTTCAAGCCCGTTTTTAATATGCTGAATACCTCTTACAAGTCCGTCCTCCGTAAATCGATAAATCTCCTGTCGTGCCTGCAGGTAACACTCGAACGCCTGAATGTTATCAATGTTGACTTCTGATATCCTTTCTTTTTCCTGCGGATTTAGTTTTATTTTTAGGGCTTCAACAATCGATTTGGAGACCTTTTCCTGAATATCAAAAACATTGTCTAAAGTGCCAATGTATTTTTCGGCCCACATGTGGGTATCTTTATTTGCATCGATTAACTGTGCATTTATTCTAAGGTTGTTTTCTGATTTACGGACACTTCCCTGCAAAACATAACGCACATTTACATCGCCGGCAATTTCGCTTGTTTTCTTTTTGCTTCCTTTAAATGTCATGGCCGAATTTCGGGAGATCACCAACAAATCACTTATGTACGACAGGTCGGTTATAATTTCTTCGGTTAAACCATCGCTGAAATATTCCTGTTCGGGGTCAGAACTTATATTCTCAAACGGAAGGACAATAATTGATTTTTCAGGGGCATCATTAAAATGTGTTACCGGCTGTTTCTCCGCTGATTCCGGTTCAGTTTTGGTAATACCTTTTGAAGAAACATCAAAAATCCAGGAGAATATAATTGCAATGGGAAATCCTATCAGTAAAAGTATTGTGATTAATTTATCGAACCATAGCGGCAAATCTAAAGATTCCTCCAGCAAATTGGCAAGCTGTAAAAGGATGAAAGCAATGGCGGCATAACTGATAATTACAGCTACCACCTTCCTGCGTTTTAGTTCGTGCCAGAATTTGAATAGTTTTTTTTGGTTGTCAGGCATGGTTTTTAGTTTGCTTTCTAAAGATAATTTATTGGTACTTATTTTCAAATACTTCCTGATAGCTGGCGCAGATAAACCAGATAAAAAGGATTCCATCTCTCGCAAAAGATGGAATCCTTAATCAATTTAATGAATCCGCCCAGTCGAGCACCGTTTTTGTAAATTCATCGGGTATCTCCAGCATTGGATTATGCCCCGTGTTTTCGAATAAAACATATTTGGCTGTAGGTATTTCTTCCACAATTCCATCCCATAAAACAGGCGGACAGGCAAAATCGTATTTGCCGGAAATAATAAGTGCCGGAACCTGCAAAGACTTATACGCTTCCGTGTTATCCCTATTTGCTATGAGTTTTCCGAAGTAATGATTTATAAAGTTCATATTAATGGAAACATTCTTCCAGGCATCGCTGCAATCAAACGTAGGATTGTGAAAATACTTAGGAGCAGCAGCCAGATATTGTTTGATAAACTGTTCACTGGCACTTAATGAATTGATATTGGTTGCCATTAAACTGTCCATTCTTGATTGGAATATTTCTTTTCGTTCCTGTGTTGCAAACGATTCCCAATAATCATCTACAGCCTGATTGAATTTTTCATTAAATACCGGGGCAGAACCCGTTGATATGGTAAACAATGTATTTTCGGGATATTTCAACGCATAATTGAGTGGCACAGGGCTAAACATGGAATGCCCCATAACTACAATTTTATCAACTTTGAGGTATTTCCTGGCCCTGTCAATATCATCAAGAATATCATCGTAAGTAAGATTATTAATAACATCTTCCGAAATATAATCAGGATTTGCACCAATCAGGTTAAAGTGTTCAAGGAATTCTTTCGGAAATAAATTCTTATCCAGGTTTTCGGCACCTGCAAATAAGATACATGGAATTCCTTTACCAATTGCGGAGTAGTTGAAAATAGCATCAGGAATTTCTAGAGCTCCTGAAAAATTTTGTTGTTGTTTTTTATTGCATGAAACCAAAGCAACAATGACGAATAAGATTGCTGATAATTTTTTCATTTTGTTATGTTTTAGGTTTATTCAAATATTATTTTGATTCCAGTCTTTCGATTTCGATTGCCAGATTTTGCCTTAAAGATTTTATTTCCTCCAATATTCCTTTCTTGATATTTAGTGTTATGATTGTAAACATTTTAAACGATTTCAGGTAAGCACTTAATTCTTCGTTTTTTAAAAATTCTTCATAATCAAATGGCCTTAAGGCATAAATATCACTCCAGTCGAAAGTTACAGCTAACAAGTCTTGATATTTACCCAATCTAATTCCATCTTCATTTATTCTTGCAGTTTCTATATTCCTTACACAAGTCTGAAAAACATACACGATTTGTCTTTTTAAACTATCGGAAGAAATATTGTTGATGCCCCAGTTCTCGAGCGAATGATAAGCTGTACTGTGTATTGTATAAGTATGCCAATAATTAAAATAAGTAAAGTAGGTTTGCAGACTGTCGTTCCATGGAATATCTTTATCTATTACATCAATAATTACCTGTTTGTATTTTATAACTTCTCCATCAAATTCAATCCCTTCAGAAAAATCCAATTCAGTATTACGCAAATCTTCCTGGAGTTCACCAAGTATGTTTATTTCAGTTTGCAGATTGTTCTTTTTCGCCTTCCATTCGTTTAGCTGAAGTGCAATAAAAATACCGAGAACAATTAAAACTATTTCACCAAATGCGTAAGCCAGATACCTAAACAGTTTTCCTTCGTTTATTAATTGTTGTCTGATTTTTCTTAAGAATCGTATCATATTATTTCGGTTTTAAAAATATGTCTGCTCTAAAAAGTTGCTTTACCCCTAAATCCCCTAAAGGGGACTTTGAAGAATTCATTGATTTTCAACGAGAGTTCCCCTTTAGGGGTCAGGGGTAAAAAAGTTGAAAATCAATGAACTCAAACCTCAGGGGAGCACTCAGGATTCATTTTTTTTTCATTGCAACCCTTTAATAAATTCCAAGCGTTAAACTTGATGATTCTCCGATTTTGTAACGTTCTTCTCCAACTCTTTCCTTGACACTTTTTAGGAAATCACCAAAATCATCTGTAAAGTTTATTTCTTGGCTTGATAACCAGCTTCTGTATCCCTCATGTTTATATAAATCCCCATAAATATTATTATTTGCGTCAGGGAATAAGCCTTCTTCTTTTGATACGTGATAAAAAAGCCAACAACTCCAGCCATAGGTGGCAGCCATCATATTAAATTTTATATGCTCATTTCTGTCTAATTCGTCTAAATTATTTAATCCTTTTATCCATATTTCAGAATTATTAGATGCTAATACCAGTTCTTTCCATGTATTAAAGCTTTCATTAACATCGTGCCAATTCTGTGTTTTTGTTGCCTGGATGGTTTTCTCGATTTGCCTGGAGTTTAACCTGACCTGAATGGCTACATAGACTAAAGTTACTACTACTGCAACCGTTCCGACGATTTCGATTGCTGCGCTAAAAATTTCCCAATTTGTCATGATTGTTTATTTAGGTTAAAGATTAATTGCCTAAGTTTTCGCCTAAGTGCTTATCAATTCGTTTATTTAACTCTGCTCGCGCCTCCCGATAGTTATCGGGATATAATCGGTGTGCAACTTGATAGAGTTGAAAAATAAGATTGTTATTTGGCACGGATTACACCCGCCTGCGGCAGGCAGGAATCCGCGCCAGCGCAGTTTTTTCTGAAGAATGTTAGCATATTGATTTAGTTTTATTAAGATATCGATGCAATCGATTAACAGTTTACCCCTCGTTAGCAACAAGGGGTAGTTAAACAAATTAAATCACCACTTTACTAATTTGGATAATGGGTTCGATGTTGGTAAAATTCGGTAGGTCTCCCATAATTCTTTCAACATGCGGCCCCAGGGAATTCTGATAGGCTTCTATCGATTCAAAATACATGTTCCCCATTACCTGGTAGGTAGGTTCCGAACCGGGTGCACCTCCAGCTAGTCCTTCTTCAATGGTTGACGCAATAATTGCATCACCTAACAGTTCCGCAACCATTGGCGCATGTTTGTTGCAGTAGTAATCCATGTCAAAAGTCTTGCCTTCGCCCGAAGGATATAAAACACTTACTTTAATCGCTCCTTTTTTCATTTTACTTAAATTTTAAATTTTCTTACTCGTATGACTTTTCAGAACCGCCCCGTTTTTAAATGGTTGCCGGCTTCCACTTGTTCTCTGGTGAAGGATTCCATCTATTGGAAAAGATGGAATCCCTGCATTATTTTTAATTATTCTGCGCTCGCTTCTTTAAGCCTTTGTTCAGCAAGGTAAAACGGATGCATATCGAATATTCCAAGCTCGTAAACAATCTTATTGTCAACAACACCGAAGGCTATATGAATAGGTACATCAATCTCAACATCGTCTCCAATAAATTTTGTTTTCAAATTGGCATAGAAATGAACCCAGTGCATTCCACCGTCCTGAATAATCATCTCCCAGATTCGATTCTCATACCTGAAATATTCCTTGTTTGACAATACGTTTTCGAGAACCTGCAACTGTTCATCCATGGTTAATCCGGATTCGGTAACCCAGTTTTGATTGTGCCAGAATTTTACAGTGTCGGCAAAACAAGTTCTGTAGGATTCAGGATCGTTGTTCTCAAAGGCATTAACGGCTTTTTTTGCAATCTCGATTTCAGGCGCTTCTTCAAAGTATTGCTTTTTTACCGGTTCGTTCTGACAGGCTACTATTCCAATTAAAATAGCAGTTACAATAAATAAATGTAGTTTCTTCATTGTTAGTTTATTTTTTGTTTTTAAAACTTTAATACAGAATAATTAATCAGCATTTGGCACATTGCTGGCTATAACCGTAACGGTTTTCCATTCTCTATCGACTGACGGATGGCCCCCAGCAATTAATTCTATTTTAAATACACGCTTTGCCCTCTTGACATCACTTCACCTGAACTGTTAATGGTTGCCCAGTTTAGCGTGTCACCAGACATCGATTCATTTACCCATCTGAATCCTTTTCCTTTTTTACCCGGATCTAATGCAAACAAGCGTTTAACTGTTACGGTATCATTTTTATGCTCGTAAGTAGCAGCGGTTCCGCTAGCTTCTGAACCCATTTGCCCACCAGCTATAATATAGCCACCGAAATTAATGCCCATAGCTTTGCGAGGCAATAAGTATTTATAGACACCTTCCCAATCTTTCATCTGGCTCAGCATTTGTTCATCTACTTTTACTTTCCTGATGTTGTAAAGTTCATTTATAATGTTTCTTTCATCATCATAAATAATTGTTTTCACATTATCATCTTTCAGAAATTGGGCTGACCATTTGATTGTACTTCCGACCAGTTCTGGGTCTGAGGCATACTCGGTAGTATAAACTACTTTTTCTCCCGAAACTGTATAAGTCCCACCCTGACAGACCATTGTGGTATCAGAATCGCCAAAAACAAAAATGAAGTGATTGCCAAACATTGCCGACATTCCCTGGTTCGGTGGCAGATATTCAAATACTCCTTGTAATTGTTTGTTGTAATCCTCCTGGTTGAAAGTAACCTCTTCTTTGGTTTGTTTTTTAGAACTTGAATTGCAGCTGGTGAAAGTCACAAATAATCCAACGGTTAAAGTCAGCGATAGTGCGGCTAAAATTTTTCTTTTCATTTCAGTAAGTTTAAATTATTAATTAAGTCAAAATAATAATCTGCTACTGAAATTGAAGCATGCATTCAAGGCTCTTAAACTAATTATAGCTTGAGTTAAATCGGGAAGTTGAATAAAAGGTCTATTAAATATATTAAAAAATATCTATAAATCAAATCATTAGACATTGGTTAACAGAATAAAAAATCATGATTTACAGGTTGCACCTTCGGCAACCGATGGGATTACCAACAGGAATAAAGGTTCGGTTCTGGGTAACCGACTCTCCGCTTTCGCCGATTTTCTATCGGGTTGCAAACCAATAGAGTTGAAAAATATGATTGTTATTCGGTACGGATTGCACCCATCTGCGACAGGCAGGAATCCGCGCCAGCGCAGTTTTTTTTGAAGAATGTTAGCATATTAATTTAATTTTTATCCCTCCTGAACTATTTCGTGATGTTTCTTTACCTCTTCGTCGGATAATCCAAAAAAAGTTGCCGCATTATTATAGAATATGTCAGCTTTTTGTTCCAATGTCAGGAAATCAGCAGAGTTGATAGCTTTAATGGCATCGTCAATGGCATCCACCCAAATCATTTGGTCGGAGCCATACATAATCCGGTCTCCAAATCCGGCATCTACCAAAGCTTTCAGGTAAGCGTGAAATTCCTTTGTTGGAAGAAGCCAGTCGATTACGCCGGTATCAACATAAACCTGTGGATGTGCGTACATCAGGGCTTTCATATCTTCTAGGTAAGGCCAGCCGGCATGCATAATATAAATCTTCATTTTCGGATGGGCAATCAGGATTTCTTCGAACTG
The DNA here is from genome assembly GCA_913063265.1 of uncultured Prolixibacteraceae bacterium. Taxonomy (GTDB): domain Bacteria; phylum Bacteroidota; class Bacteroidia; order Bacteroidales; family Prolixibacteraceae; genus Draconibacterium. Next base: position 10,863 of record CAJXZG010000128.1, read on the forward strand.
CAGGGGTTTCGACTGCACTGCCCTCAGCTTAGGGGCAAAAGTATAAGGAGCCCCGGGTGGCCCGCCAGGAAGCATATGAAAACCTACCGGAATTCCCAGTTCTTCGGCTAAATCAAAATAAGGCGTCACTCTTTCGTCTGTGGGTAAAACTCCACCGTACATCGGAGCCATTTCAGCCATCACCTGTAATTTCCCTTCAGCATGTCTTTTTCGAAGTGTATCAATTGAGACAAATTCGCTGGCTGGAATTCCCATTAAATATTCACTCGACGGAACTCCCATCAGCACTGTCTCGGGTACATAATCGTACCACTCTTCTGTTGGACTGCCCTTTTGAATATCCAGGTAGGGAGTAACCACAGCCTTCACAATGTTAAGTTTTCTGAATTTGGCAAGCGTTTCTTCTAAATGTTTTTCAGCCGATTCAGATCCCAGGTAGTGCTGTCCTGTTTTAGGATTATTGTATTCCATTCCAATTTGAGGATCACCCTTGTTAACAGCATGAATATGTACGTCGATAATTGGACCGTTATATACATCGTTGTTGTTGTCTGAACTTTCAACCGTGCTTTTCTGCCTGGTATTTTGGCAGGAAAATAAAAAACATGTTAGAATTAATAAAAATGTAAGTTTTTTCATGATTGGATTATTTAGATTTGGCTTAAGATGTGTTTTTTACGTTTTATATTTTGTCCTTTGTTAATTATTTAATTCTTTTCTGATGCTTTGTGCCACCAATTCAATTTCTTCTTTACCTTCTTTAAACCTGTTATTTGACCACTCAACCGCTGTTTTAAAATTTACAACTGCATTTTTAAATTGGACGTTAAGCCTTAGTTCTTTTAAGTTTATTGGTTCGGCTTTTTCTAATGGTATAATGTAATTAATATTTTCAGCCATTTCTCCTATTAGTCGTTCTCGATAAGAATCAGTAACCTTTTTTACTTCGGCTGTGAACTCAGGATATTTATAAGCATATAACGCGGTTATTTCCTTTATTAAATTTTCATTTCTAATAATATTTAATCCCATTGATTTTAAATTCTCATAACCTACTGCATTAGGGGTAAAATGATCATCACCAGTCAACCAGGCGTAATCATATCTTAAAGCGTCAGTAATAGGTAAATTATTATTTAAATGGTCTAAAACTGCAGTTTGATGATTAATAAATCTTTTATTATTTGCAATCTTTTCATCTAGATTTTTCAGGTCAGATTCTAAGTTTAACAAAATTTCAGTTAAAATTTTAGTCTCCAGTTGATGTTCCTTTCTGGCTTCATTCCAGTTATTTACCTGTAATGCCAACAATATTCCAATCATTACCAGTAGGATTTCACCAATGGCATAAAGTAGGTATCTGCTGAATTTATTTTCGACGATAAGCCAGCGTCTGATTTTTCGAAAGAATGAAATCATATATTATTAGTTTTAAATAAAGGCTAACGTAATAGTATTTTATCCATCGTGCAGCTAAAGTTAGCCAAAGCAATTAATTTATCATAATTGTAAGGTTTATTATTCATCACAAATAAAATGATGGATAAAATATAGTTGAACGATGGCGCATACTGCTATGTACTTTTTATTGCCGGCCAAAGGTTTTGCCATACTTTATTTGTTGGGTTAATGAGTCTATATGTTG
>CAJXZG010000129.1 GCA_913063265.1 uncultured Prolixibacteraceae bacterium
CGATAACTATCGGGATTATTTCAGCTAAATCGCTGAAAATCGAATTTTCTTTATTTCACCCCTCTGTCAGCCATAAAGGCCGACATCTCCCCTCAGCCGGGGAGAAAAAGCTGAATCCCGTGGCAAAGCCTCGGGGAATTTCTCATATCAAAAATCAATAGTATCCGAGTAACAAATAAGTCATGGAAAAGATTCTTTCGCTTCATTACATTACCTGCCCGACTTCGTCATTCATGCGGGCGCTCAGAAAGACAACGAGTTAGTTCTTGAGGAGCTTTGGGGAGAGGGTGGTTTGACGGCTGCGCCACCAAACCACCCTCTCCCCAAAACGAACACCCCACAAAACCTGTCATTCCGTGGCGAAGCGAGGAATCTTTTTAAAATTACTCAGACAGTAATGATTAAAAATATATGGAATTAGAACTAATTATTCGTTACTTTAATAAATAAAATTAAGCAAATTAAAATTCAATGATTTACGATAAAAATTCACTTCTCACAGGTACAATAGATGATCCTGAATTTCATCAGAAGATAATTGATGCTTTGCCCATTCCAATTTTTTACCGCGACCTTAAGGGTGTTTACCTTATGTGTAATAATGCACATGAGAAATTTACAGGGCGCAATAAAATAGATATTATTGGAAAATCGGTATTTGAAATGCACCCAAAAGAAATAGCTGAAATATATTTTGGTCGTGATCAGGAATTGGTTCATAATCCCGGTGTACAAATTTACGAAACCCAAATGCGGCATATAGATGGAAGTACTCATACAGTTGTTCTTAACAAAGCCGTAATTCTGGATAATGATGAGAAAATAATTGGAATCGTTGGTTCGATAAATGATATCACGGAATTAAAAAGAACGCAAAAAAGACTGGAGCAGGCACAGGAATCGATGCAGGTATCTTCGCAAATGCTTCATAAAATTAGTGCAGGAATAGTAATTATCGACAATAACCATAAAATTGTTGATTCGAACGAAAGTTTTGCGAAATTAATGGGTGAAGAAACGGAGGAACTATATGATACTATACCCGGGTTAAAAGATGCAGCCATTCAGGGACTTGTTCCGGATGTTATATTAAAAATGCTTACCAGCGTTTTAAACTCAGGCGAAGAGATATTGGAAAGAGATGTAAAAATTCAAAATAAGTTAATTCATATTTCGGTAATTACACTTTATAAAAACAAAATTGTAGGTGCAGTAATTCGTGATATGTCGGCACCCAATTTGGTACGTGATGAAATCATAAGTCGTGCCCAGCGCATAAATAAACAAAATATTGAAATGGTGCAGAAAATTGCCTATTTATTAGGGGAAAATGCAGCAGAAATAGAAGAATTGCTTAACTCTATAATCGAATCTTACAGGTACGACAATGACGAATAATCAGGATTTCCATATTGAAATAGATGTCCAGCAGAAAAAGCCAAAAGGTGAAATCGCTTGCGGTGATATTTTTCAATCTGACATGAGTAAAGGTGAAGGTCGTAAAATTCTGGTGTTAAGTGATGGAATCGGACATGGAATAAAGGCAAGCGTTTTAGCTACGTTAACAGCAACCATGGCAGTAAAATATACAAAACTCCATACTAAACCAGAAGTTGCTGCCAGAATAATAATGAATGCTTTGCCAAAAAGTAAGGATGGAAAAGAAAACTACGCCACCTTTACAATTATTGAAATGGATGATGATAATCATATCAGAATTACAAATTATGATAATCCAAGAGTTTTGATAATTCGTAATGGAGAATCGTTTCAGCCCCTGGAATATGAATTAAAAATCAGAGGTGAAGAAAATCTGGGAAAATTATTAAGGTGCAGAGAATTTAAAGCATCAAAAGAAGATAGACTGGTTTTTATGTCAGACGGAATTACCCAATCAGGACTTGGAAGTCCGCAATACACTATGGGTTGGGGTATTGACAGAATTGAACAATTTGCAATTGGACAAATTAAAAGAATGAAAGATATTTCCGCAACTAAGTTAGCCAGAAAAATAATTAACCAGGCTGCAATGAACGATAATTTCAAAATAAAAGACGATGCTACATGTGGTGTTATTTATTTCAGGGAACCCCGTAAATTTATGCTTATTACGGGACCTCCTTTTTATAAAATTAAAGATTTTGATTTTGTAGGAAGAATTAAAAATTTTAAGGGTAAAAAGATTATTTGCGGAGGCACCACTGCAGAGATTATTGCACGTGAACTGAACATAGAAGTACAAATTCAACATGGCCGAAAAGAAGTAAATGCTTTACCGCCGGCAGCAAAAATGCAAGGCTTTGAGTTAATATCAGAAGGAATTTTAACTTTGGGCAAAGTAGAAGAACTTCTTGAAAATTACGATAGCGACACTCGACTGGGAGACTCACCTCCCGACGAAATTGTGAAGCTTCTTCTGCAACATGACGAAATTGATGTAATTGTTGGAACCCGAATTAATTGGGCTCATCAGGATCCGGAACAACCCATCGAACTGGAGTTGCGAAAGTATGTAGTTAAAAGAATTGTAGAAATTCTAAGGTTAAAATTCTTTAAAAAGGTCTTGATCGAATACATTTAATTTTTATTTCATCAGTCTGAAATAATTTTTCAAATACAACTTTTTAAAAAAATATCTGTTCAGATTGTAGGGATTGAAGTGAATTTTGGAATCTTTTAGATGTATTAACATCATTTAATTCTTTGACGGAAGGAAATAATATCATAATTCCGAAATTGCAATTATAACTTTTAATCACCATGAGAAGATTTATCTTTATATTTTTTATTTTAGCTTTTTTAGGATCTTTTTCTCAGGAAGAGGAGTTCTACCTTCAGGGCCGTATAATTGATAAAAACAATAATCCTATTTCTGATGCTGTAATTTATAATGAAAGAAGTTCAATACGAATGAGCAGCCAAAGGAATGGAGTTTTCGATGTTCTGGTTTTACCTGGCGATACCATAATAATTACTCATATATCATTTATTAGAAAAATCGTTACAGTTCATGAGTTAATGGTAAATCCTGTTGTATTAATGGAATTAGATACAGTAAATATCCGGCCAATAGATGTTTCAGGAAAAAACAGGACAGAATATGATATTGCAATGGAAAATATCAAAAGAATCGAATGGGATTTCAGACCGCAACCTGATGATGAATTAACCGAAAATGAGAGAATGAATCAACTTTTAATTACTGAAAATGAAGTGGAAAGAGTTGCATCTCATTCACTAAATTTTTTAACATTTTCACCTTCGGAAGAAATTAATAAACTGGTTAAAAGATTGAAGAAAAAGAAAGAAGCACGACAGTTTTCATCAAGTAAGGAGAAAAAACAGAAAAAGAGAAACTAAAAAGACAATTTCACTTTTTGATACTTTTTTACTTAAACTTAATCATACCCATTCTTCATGAAATTTCAAATCAATAGGTTGATAGTTGATGTATTGAACAATTCTTGGATTTTCAGAGGTGTTTGGACTACTGCCATGTGGCAAACATTGATTCCAGATTACAAAATCACCTGTGTTGCCGGGTATTGTTTCTTTTCTAAAAGTTTTTAGTAATTCTAAATCTCTTGGATTTTTATTTTCAGGTAATTTTTCTATCCAGGATTCAATAATATTATGAAATCCGGGAATTACAGAAAAAGCCCCTTGGTTTTTTTCTGTATCTGATAAATATAACAATCCTTGCAATCCAAATGGAATTGGCTTTTTCAAGCTTACATCCCAATGCAAATCTGGCCCTGGAAATCGAAAATTTTTCGTTTCCGGAGGATTAAAACTTACACGGTCCATACTTACCAGTAAATCACTTCTTTGCCAAAGTTGTTCAAATGCTTTTCTGATTCTTTTTGATAATCTGTTTTTATCCAGAATATCATTTTGAAATAACTGGACCATAATTCCCTGTTTTAGGGGATGATATTTATACCATGAACTTTTATCAAACGGACTGGCATCAATTGTTTTATAAATTAATTCCGTTGTTTTTATACAATCTGCTTTAGGTATAGCATTTTTAATTACTACGAATCCAAAGTTTTTCCAATGCTCCAAATCTTCTTTACTTAATATGACTGATTCCTCATCAACTTCTTCCCTTGCATCCCGATTCATTGAAACAATTGAATTAAATTGATTTATAATAGGTTTAGAAATCCTTCCGTTTTTTAGAATCCAGTTTTCAAAAGTATCAAAGTCAGGGAATTCGGAAAACAAATATTGAATAGTTGGTTCTATACCAATTCCCAAAACATTAAAAACCGCATTGATATAATTCCAATCGACCTTTAATTTTTCCGAATCTTTATTGTTCAATCCTAAAATATTGTAATAATTCCATATTTTTTTTAAATAAAATATTTCTATTTTTCCCGTTTCCTTATAGTCAATTGTAATCATTCTTTACTTCATAAATTTTAATTGAGATAACACTACTTTACTTAAAACGGGGCTCCCTAAAAGTTATATTTATTCGACCATTTTTATAAATCGGATTTTTAGGTAAACTATGTTCATATCTACTTTGACAAAAATCTGACATCACCAATAAACTTCCATTTTCCAGATCTAAAGAATAAACATCATTACTTATATTTTCTTTAAAACAAAATTCGCGAACCTCGCCAAGACTGATAGAAGGCAGTATGGTTTTATATCCTGATGTTTGCTGGTCGAAATGATAAGGTGCAAAATAATTTCCATCGGGATAATAAAGACACATGGCTATCTCAAATTCTTTTTCCAGCATTTTTTCTATTCTTTCTTTTAGACCGGCCATTAATCCTGACCAAACAAAAGTTTTACCATGGATATTCTCTGGATGAGTGTTAAGATTTATTAATCGTTCCGATGAAAAAATTATTTTAAAACTGTCGGTGCTTATTAATTCTCCACCGGCCTCAACTATTAATCTGGATTTGTCAATATGATATTCATTGATTAATAACTTGTACAGATCAATAGCTTCTTTTTCCGACAAAAAACCTTTATAATAATCAACTTTACAATTTAATGGTAGTCTCAAAATAATTGTTTTAAAGATTTATTAGAAAAAATTTGAACAGCGAGTTTTTAACTCTTTCTAATTGTTGCATATTCGGACATGCATTTTTCAATTGTTATTAAGAAGCTCTAGCTCTGTTTGCAACTTTACAATTAGCTTTTTTGCCACAGGTAAATCACTTCGATTTAATTCATCTATCATTCTTTTTAATGTTTCCGGAGAATATTTTTCTGTTTTATCCGGGAAGAAATTTTGCTCCGGAGCAAGAGAAAAAAACAAATTATCCGACCATGAATTTCTTTCGCAATCTATAACTAAATGTACTCTATCTGATTTTCCTTTATTGGATACAGAGTGTATGTAATTTACATTTGTGTACCAACATTCCCCCGGCAGCATTTTAAGAAGATCTCCGTCAAGAATAAAACTAACCTTTGGATTAGTAGTAATGGGAATATGCAACCGAAAATTATTATCCTCATAACCCAACTTGTAATCTCTATGTGGTTTAATATGCGAACCGACACCTAGTTTAAGTAAACGAGCAGAAAGCAGATTACATTGAAATTGCCTAATAACTTCTTTTAAGTAAGGACAATTTTCGATTGCTGTAGTTTCTATAATTGATTTTCCTTCATTTAGGGCAAAAATATTTTTTGCGTTTCCATTATTTGCAAAAAGCGCTATCGAGTTCCAATTTCCCGAATAACCATCCTTATTAAAATGAGGAATCCAGTAGGATTCGATAATTGAATTGAGCTCTTTCAAAAGCATTACCTCATTAAACTGAAATGGTAATTTCAAGTATTTTATTTTTTTATTTTCTTCCATTATTAATTGACAAAAAGCAGGAATAATGTAACTCCTGCTTTTAAACTTCTAAATAATTTATTTTACTTTCGATCCAGAATCAACTTTTTAATCACTGAATTATCTCCTGTGTTGAGCATTATCAAATAAATGCCACTTACATGGTCTGATAAGTCAAGTTTTATTTGTTTTGCGGCTTTGTATTCCTGTCTGAATACTTCACTTCCCGTTATACTTCGAACTATCACTTCGGAATCCTTAATGGATGAAGAGTTTATTTGTAAAATTACTTCACCTTTCGATGGATTTGGATACATTTCAACATTAACAAAATCTATAGATTCTTCGATACCTGTGATAATTTCACCTTCCTTCAGACTAAATCCGGCATGCACAACAGTATTGCCTCCAACCAGATATTGCAGGTCGGTATTTAATCCGGACCAGTTGCTTGAATGTAAGAGTGTATTTTTACTCCATAAGGTAATGGCAATTTCATCATTATCGCCGGGTTCACCCCTGTCAATTATTTTTACCTGCAAGGTCAAGTTTCCTCCATATCCTTCACCGGTAGTTAAATTTTTAAGATTTGCTTTAGAGCTAAATTCTGCAATTTGTTCATCAGGATTTGCAATATTAATTCCCAACGAACTCATTGCATTGGTCTTTATTTTAAATAACTGTATTTCATTACCAACCATTTGTCTGAATATAATATTCATTCCACCCTGCAGGTTTTTACCTTTTTTATTAAACTTGACATGGAATCCAAAATTGGTCTTTAATTCCGGAGTTGAGGCATAAATTCCTGAAGAGTTTGTTGGTTTAATATGACCACCTCCGGTAATAAAATCGCCTACAGGTTTATAAACTGTAACTACTGTATGATCTTCACCGGTGAAATAGCAATCGGCAATCACCTTTACATCATATGATTCATAGTCTGAATTTCCAATATCTGTTGCCCATTCTGTAACAACAGCACCTGTAGTTATATCTGCAGGATTTAAAAGTTCAGGCACCAATCCTGAAATTGTATTTATAAGACTTCCATTTTCGTTATAAATCTCAAATAAGACACAAGCATTTCGGATATCTCCTCTCAGCCCTGCACCATCTGGTATAGACTGCAATACGGCCCTTAATTCAATTGTCGCTGCAGATGAATTACTTCCATTGGTTGCCTGAAATTCTGCCCCAACATATTCTACACTGGCATCTTCTTGAGTAATTATCAATGAAGTTGTTGGATTTTGAACATCAAATGCAGGGTCAGGAATGTTATACAAAGCTGACACGGTTTTTACTCCCGGCGACATTTGTCCGTTTGACGGATTTGTTGGAATTTCTGCCAGGGGATAAGCAGCGGTAGCCTTACCATCTGCCCCAATTGAAACTGCCGCACCCATTGCCTGTGTTCCTACATAAAATGTAACATCACCTGATTGTGCATTCAAACAGTTCCAGGGTACTATCGTTGCTTCAAATTCAACCAAATCACTATACTGTTGAGTGCCAGGATTAACAGAAACAGTTGTGATGGTTTGAATTTGATTAACAATCACCACAAAAGAACAGGTTGATGAATTACCACAATCATCAACTGCTGTCCAAACAACAGTTGTAGCACCATAATTAAACTGAACACCTGTAAGGGAAGTTAAACCACTGCCCGAAGTAGCTCCTGAAAGAGAATACGAAAGATTTGCCGTTCCCAGACAATTATCGTTTGCCGTTACATCAAATTCACTTCCTGAAGCGGTATAATAACATTGTCCTGCATCTGTAAATGGAATATTAATATCAGAAACCGGGCATCCTGAAATCACCGGTGCAGTATCGTCTTTAACAGTAATTGTCTGGCTGACTGAACTTGTATTTCCACATCCATCAGTGAATGTCCACGTACGAACCTCTGTAAAATCATTTGCACACAAAGCCGGTGTTACCTGTATATCGGGATGAAATACTGTGATATGACCATCGCAATTATCGACAGCGGTTAAAGCCAACGGCACCGGAACATCTTCTATACATTGCACTAACATGTCACCAGGAGCAATGGGTGCTACAGGAGGTGTAGTATCTATTATAGTAATAGTTTGAATGCAAGTCGCTGTATTACCCTCTTCATCAGTAGCTGTCCACGTTCTTGTTATTGTACCTGTGTTTCCGCATCCCGGCACAAATGTATCAGAGAATGATATGCCTACATCTCCACAACCCTCTACTGAAGTTGCAATACCTGTATTAGATGGATCTGTTGATAATCCGCATTCAACTGTAACATCTGCAGGACAGGTGATTTCCGGAGGCAGACAACATGCTGACAATGGATCAGTAATAGTAAAAGCTACAGTACAAGACGTACTGTTACCATTAATATCGAATCCATAGAAAGTAACATTTTGGGTGCCCAAATCAGTACAATCAAAGATCAAATCTGTAGTATGATTAACAAGTCCCTGGTTTACATCGCAATTATCTTCAAATGTGGTAAAGAAGGTATTTATTAAAAATGTGGCTTGTTGGCTAATGCCTTCCAATAAATTTACAGTACCATCCTCTTTCAATGCCAATTCATAAGAGCCAATACACTCTAGTACAGGAGCTTCAACATCATTTACCGTTACTGTGAAACTGCAGAGTGAACTTTGATTACCTGCTGCATCTGCAACAATATAATTAACCGTTGTAATTCCTATAGGAAATAAATCTCCGGGATTCCAACCATTACCAATCAGTCCTATGACTCCGCAATTATCTTCAAATGTTGGAAGACTATAATTCACAATAGCTCCACATTGACCAGGATCATTATCAACTTCAATATTCGAAGGACATGAAGTGAATAAAGGTGGTGTATTATCCACTGCAGTAAGTGAAAAAGTACATGTACTTTTATTTCCGCTTAAATCCTCAGCCACAATCGTAATACTTGTTGATACTGATGGATTATTGGTACTCATTACGAAGCCCGGTTCAGGACTTTGAGTAATTTGAGCAATTTCACAATTATCTGTTATTGAGATTTCATCCCGATAATCAGGAATTATGTATTCACAATTGTCATCTACATACACATCCTGATCTACAGGACAAATAATTTCCGGAGGAGTATTGTCTATTAGAGTAATATCAAAAGTACATTCAGAAAAATTCCCGCTATTATCGATAGATCTTAATGTTACTGTTTGAACCGTACCTGCTCCACTTATAATTGTTCCAACTGATGGAGTTTGAACAATACTTGGAGATGCAGTACAATTGTCACTGGTTACGGCTAAACCTGTATAATCAGGCATAACGAAATTACAATTTGCACTTATATTTTCCTGTTGGTTACCGGGGCATGTAATTGTCGGTGCTGAAATGTCATTCACTGTAACTACAGTTGCACATGTAGTAATATTCCCTGCCAAATCAGTAACAGATAAAGTAACTGTATTAGCACCAATATCAGCACAGGTAAACGAATTTGGTGAAACACTTATTGATTGTATTCCGCAATCTGTAACATCACCATTATAAACCTGGGCTGCTGTAATCTGCGCCAAACCACTGCCATCAAGACTTACTGAAAAGTCAGGATTACATGTTGCAGTAACTGAAAAATCACCAGTAATCCTGATATTATCAAAAGTAATCTCTTCGCTGCCACCAAGCTGATCGAGGCGGATTCTTACCTTTAGATTATTTCCCGTAACAGGTATCGAAAAAGTAAAATCCTGCATGGTACTTGTTAGGAATGTTCCTGCAGGATCAGCTTGTCCATTTAAATCAGCGTCTTGCCTCATATGTCCACCACTAAAACCGTCTCCGTCTCCGAAAAATTCTCCTACGGTGGTCCATGCTCCTCCATCCATACTATATTGAATCGAAATTGCATCGTCAGTTTCAAAACGCGTACCGCCTGAATTATTACTAACACCCAGCAATACACTAATTTGCAAAGAACTAAAGCCTGTTACAACAAGCGGTGCCAGTTCGACAAATGCATCAACCGGCCCATTTGAACCTCCCTCTACATCCTCAGCAGCCCAATAAAAACTTCCATCCACTCCAGACATAGCATCTGCGTGACAAGTCGGTTGGGTATTTGTACGAAAAAAGAAATTACAATCCGGATCATCATTAAAAGTATTCGAATTGTAGGTTATTCCTTCACCATCAGTTTCAAAACTCTCTGTAAATGGCAAACATTCCACTTCATCCAACAAATCAATGATATTTATAGACATGGATTGTTGATTGCTTTCTACATCCCCATCATTGATAGTAAAGCATATTTTTTTTGATCCATTACCGGGATTGACAGTATTTGTATTTAAATACGTTACAGAGCGCAGTGCATTTTGGTAGTCAGAAATCAATGCACTTCCCGAGAGTTGTAAAACACCGGTGGTTGCCGTATATACACCTGTAATTCCACCAACAGGTGTAAAGGCCAAAACATCTTCTCCATTCACAAATCCTTCACAAATACTGATTGAAGCACTTTCCATATGGGTATCATCAGCATCGGTAATGGTAACAGAATTGCTAATCTGGATTGCAACATCTCCTTCGGTAAAGTCGATTGACGTACCCATGATATTGGCTAAAACAGGAGCTTCCTGTCCTGGCAATCCCGACACACAAATATTGTCAAACACAATTTCTTCACTTCCCCCAGTCTGATCCAAAACAATCCTCACATTTAGATTTGTCCCTGAACCATTGAATGGAAAAGAAAAATTTGTTAAAGCACTGGTAAGGGCAGTACCTGCCGGATCGGCAACACCATTTAAATCAACATCCTGTCGCATTTGTCCCCCTAAGGGGGCATCTCCATAAAAAGCACCAACTGTAATCCATGTCCCCCCATCCATATTATACTGAATCAAAATTGCATCAGAGTCTTCAAAACGAAGGCCTGATTCATTGTTGCTTACACCTAATAAAACTTCAATATTAAAGTCATTTAATCCTGAAGCTATAAAAGGAGATAAAGTTAAAGTCGCTGGTAAACCATTTGAATTGGCATCCTCACTGGCCCATACAAATGTTCCATCCAAACCAGTTACTAAAGTGTTGTGTCCGGTAACAGGAAGTGTGGAGCGAACAAAAAAATCTGTTGATCCAGGCCTGAAATCAAAAGTATTGGAAGTATATCTTGTACCTTCTCCATTTGTTTCAAAACTTTCGCAAACAGGAAGTGCTGCAGGAGAATTAACCGTAGTAATAATATTTATTTCTCTGGTTTGAAAATTACTTCCATCTGTTCCGTCATTTACCTGGAAACGTATTGTACGAGTTGCGGTGGATGGATCCGTTACATCTGTATTTTGATAAGTTACAGATCGTAAAACTGTTTGATAATTGGCCAATGTAGAAGTTCCTGACAAAGATAGAATACCGGTGGTGGCATTATATGAACCGATTATTCCTCCAACGGGAGTAAAAGCAAGTACATCTTCGGAAGCATCAAAACCTGATGTTATTGAAACCGTGGCACTTTCCAAGTTTGCGTCATCGCTATCGGAAACAGTTAATGTATTGCTAACCTGAACTGCCGGATCTCCTTCGGTAAAACTAATTATCGTGCCTTCAATGTTGGCAAGTACAGGTGCAGAATTAGCCGATAAAATACCGCTGACCTCTATATGGTCAAAAGCAAATTCTTCACTTCCGTCATGGCCTTCCAACAGAATTCTAACAGTTAAAGTACTACCTGTTGTAGGAACATTAAAGGTATATTTTGCAAAATCATTTGTCAGAAAACTTCCACCACCATCTGATACACCATTCAAATCAGCATCTTGCCGCAAATAACCCCCAAACGCAGCGTCTCCAACAAACTGGCCTATCGTTGTAAAACCACCACCGTCCAAATTTACCTGAATTTTAATAAAATCATCTGTTTCCCATTGAGTTTGAACACCGGATCTTCCGACAGCCAAATACAATGAAATAGTAATGCCAGAATAACCGGCTACATTTAATGGATTTAAGTCAAGAGTTGCAGTACTTCCTCCTGAATTTCCAACAGCACCATCAATATCTTCCGAAACCCAAAAATAACTTCCCTGGACATTAGTTAAAATTTCTCCAAACGAACCATTTGTGCAGGAGTATGGATTTATGTTTGTTCGTAAAAAATAATCAGATGTCAACGATGCACAATCATCAAAAGTTGTGGATACATATCTGCTTCCTTCTCCATCCGTTTCAAAATCTTCTGTTAAAATAACTGTTTGAGCAAACATTTGGGAAAATGCAATTAGATTTACAACCCAAAAAAGTATAATTTTTTTCATATCGTATGTATTTGTTTAAAAGGTCTTTTTATTAATTAACAGAAGAAAATGTACAAATTGAAATACCTTAAAAAATAGAGGGCAATTCAATTAATTAGTTTCTTGAGGGAAATAGCCCTTGTAATGCTATACAATAATTAATCCCCAAATAAGGTTGCATATTATTAACAGGTTGGTTTCCACCTGTATTCTGGGTTTGAACTGCATCTGCCGCCATAACAGTGTTTTTCGAGTCAGCATAACCTTCGGTATTATTTGTCAGGCTTGCCGGATAACCGCCGCCTGGATTTGATTCATCGGGTTGTCCATTTTTTGCATTTATGCTTCCTGTATGGTTATGAGAAGGAAGTTGTTGAA
>CAJXZG010000130.1 GCA_913063265.1 uncultured Prolixibacteraceae bacterium
TCTTCGTCTTTATAGAAAGTGGGTTCAAATCCTCGTCCGATACGAATATAAACGGGGCCTGGATGATTTACAGCAGCTTTTACGGCTTTTGCGGTTTCTATGCCATCGGCCGGAACAATTACCGTAAGATTTGCGAAAGAACGCATAATTGCTATATCTTCAGTAGCATGATGTGTTGTTCCTGCAGACGCAAAAGATACACCGCCATGAGTTGCGATAATTTTTACATTTAGGTTTTGGTAACAAATATCAGTGCGAACCTGCTCGGCTGCTCTCATTGATGTAAATGCTGCCATTGTGGAAACAAAAGGAATTAATCCTGTTTTTGCCATTCCGGCGGCTATTCCAAACATGTTTTGTTCGGCGATTCCAACATTTACAAAACGTTCAGGAAATTTATCCTGAAACAATCCAATTTTTGTTGATTTAGCCAGATCCGCAGTTAATCCAACAATTTCCGGGTATTGTTCTCCAAGGTCACAAAGTACCTGACCATATATTTCCGCCTGTGTCAGTTTATTTGCATCATAAACATTCCATGTTGTTCCTGTTATTTCTTTACTCATTTTTAATTGGTTTTGCGTTTACATTCTGTCGATTGAAACATGTGCTTTTTCCTGCATCTCTGAGTCGATGGCTCCATAATGCCATTTGGTTTGATCTTCCATAAAATCAACGCCCTTTCCTTTAACTGTTCTGGCAATAATAACAACCGGCTTGTTTTTTACCCCATGCGCAAATTCTATGGCATCTGCAATTTCACTAAAATCATGACCATCGATTTCTTTTACATCCCATCCAAAAGCTTTCCATTTATCGGCCAGAGGTTCTATACCCATTATCTTCTCAACAGGACCATCAATCATTTGCATGTTTCGATCTACAAAAACAGTTAAATTATCTGTTTTGTAATGAGCTGCGGTCATGGCTGCTTCCCAGTTTGAACCTTCGTGTAATTCTCCATCGCCAACAATGCAATATGTTCTGAATGATTTCCCTTGTATTTTTGCACCCAAAGCCATTCCCAGGGCTTGAGGTAAACCATGGCCCAGCGAGCCTGTAGATGCATCGCAACCTTTTATCTTTAAACTGTCGGGGTGCATACCAAAAGGTGACTTAAATTTGTTAAAAGTTTTAAGCAGTTCTTTGCTGAAAAAACCACGTTCAGCAAGTGTAGGAATATAACCAATGGCTGCATGCCCTTTACTTAATACAAATCTGTCACGATCAGGATTATCAGGTGTCTCAGGATCGATATTCATATATTTGAAATACAGGGCTACGAGAATATCGAGCATACTCAATCCTCCGCCAACATGTGCACCACCGGCTTTTACTGTCGTATCGATGATAAGATGCCTTATTTTTCTGGCTGTTTCCTTTAGATGTATTAATTCGTTTTGTGTTATCATTGTTATAGTATTTATTACCAATATTATTTTGATTTCAGGGCTTTAAATGCTTCATCTGCAATTTTTAATGTTTGCTGAATATCTTCATCGGTATGTGCAGCTGATACAAACCAGTTATGATGCGAAGTAAAATAAGCTCCGCGTTTCGTACATTCTCCACACCATTTTTGGTGCAACATCAGACTGGGATCGTCAGTGATTCTGAAATAAGGCATTGCAGGGTGTCCCGACCATTTCATGTTATATCCATGCTCTTTAGCCAAATCAACCAAACCTTGGCCCAGTTTTACTCCAATATCATGCATTCTTCCTACTGCATTAATTGCTTTTAATTCACGTATGGTTGCCAAAGCAGCTGCCATTGGTTCAGCTGAATACCAATAACTTCCTGTATGAAATACATTGCTGGCCGCATTTTTCATTTCTTCTGTACCGACAAGTGCTGATATTGGATATCCGTTTGCAATAGCTTTACAGAATGCAATTAAATCTGGTTTAAAACCAAAATATTCGTTAGATCCACCATAATCCAGGCGGAAACCTGTTCGAACAGAATCAAGAATAAGTACAACGCCTTCGTTTTTGCATAAAGCCTCTACTTTTTTCCAGTAACCTTCAGCAGGTAATTCATTATCGGCAAAAGTAGGGTGATGATAAGGAGTAGATATTATTCCTGCAACTTCTCCTTTATTTTGATGCAGAAACTTTTCCAAAGCTTCATAATTGTTCCATTCGCCAATAACAATATTTTGTGAGTCGCCAAAAGTAATGCCATGATGGTCGGGTGATTGCGACCATGGGGCAGTTCCATGATAGCCACCTTTTAATCGAATTATTTTATCGCGACCTGTTTTTGCACGTGCAACCATTAAAGCAAAAGTGGTCATATCTGCCCCGTTTTTAGCGAAGAAAGCCCAATCGGCAATGTCAACTGTATCCACAAACTCCTGAGCTAACTCAATCATCACTTCACCCGGTGCAGGACCACAATTTACTTTTTCCCGTTGTGCCGCAGCTGCCGCATCAATCTTTTCGTTGTTGTATCCTAAAACCATAGGACCATAGGCACACATGTAATCAATAAATTCGTTGCCATCCACATCCCAAAAACGCGATCCCTTTGCTTTATCAACATAAAAAGGATAATCGCTAACAGGTATTAGGGGGGCAGGGCTGAAATGACCATAAATGCCGCAGGGAATCACATCTGTGGCTTTTTTAAATAATTCTCTTGATTTCGTGTATGTGTAAGTTTTCATTCGTCTGTAATTACTTATTTTTTAGGATAATCCCGATATTTATTGGGAGAACTCATATAATAGTTATCTTCCTGTTTTTCAAAATAATCTTAAAATGTTCATTTCATTATAATATTCTTATTCAATATAATGCTGCACCTTGTCCAGAATAAGACTAAGGTTATCAAGCATAGGAGTTTGTCCTTTTATTATTACTTCACCACAGGCAATGGCTTTAAAAGGATTCGATTTTCCATTTAGAAAATCATTTGCTGTTTTATAATCTTTCATTTCCATAACTGCATCCGGATTATTGGTTTTGCCTTTGTTAGCTGTAATAACTCCTTTTTCGATGGTGAGATAAACTGCAGGGCCATCAGGTAAAACACTGAGCTGTATTTTTCCATTGGGAATATGACTTGCTGTGATTTTTGCTTTTTTGTCATTTTTTGCAATTTCTGATAAAGCAAAAGCCGCAACTGTTAAGGTAAATCGTGTATTTAATTTAAGGTAATCATCTGATGGAGTTTTAATCAACTCAGGTTTTAAATAGTACTCAAGTTTTGAAGTTATTTGGGTGAATTCATTTTGTAAGAATTTAATTTTTGTAAATCCTTTTAATGGTATTGGATTTGCTTTACCATCAAACATCTTATTAAGATGCTCAGGTGAACTAAACCATAAAACTATTTTGGGATTTTTGATTTTTCCCTGTCCAACCTCACATTCCCCTTTGTTAAAATTAATCCAGGCTTTAGGACCATTTTTTACTTTAAATTGAATTGAAATTACGCTTTCACGAACAAGTTGATTGCACTCATTGTCAAGTGCGATTAGGTCTTCCAGGTTTTTAATAACGGCATAGAGGTTAATACCGGCCCGTATTTTTTGATAGGTCATTTTTATTAGTATTTATGCTTATCAAAAGTAGGACGGTTATATACAATTGGTTTTGACAAATGTCAAGAAATATATTCTAAGCCATTAAAAACGTTGCTTAACAGGGAGTTTTAATCATTATCAATTTGATATATGCATCTCATTATTGGCACTGAATATTCTAAAAATATTAAGTACCCTTAAATCTAAAATTGTAAATCGTTTAAAGGTATTTCTTAATCTTTCAATTATGGAGATTGCCAAAATAATTAGCTACTGAGTATTTAAAGGCTTTAAAACCTTTTAAATAAGAAAAAACTCGCTAATTTTATTGGAATTGACATTCTTTGATTTATGAACACTAATATTCGGGATTTTTTTAAATCGCTGGCTCCTTTTAACGATACTGAATTGGATAATGCACTGGAGCTTTTTGAGCAAATCAGTATTAAAAAAAACAATTATTTTAACAAGGCAGGGCTAATTTCTGAGAAGATTGGGTTTGTAAATGAGGGACTATTGCGTTCTTTTTTTATAATTAATAACCGCGAGTTAACCACTTTTTTTCAACTGCCCGGTTCTATAGCTGTATCATTAATGAGTTTTTTGCAGCGGACTCCGGCTATTGAAAATATTCAAGCAATTGAAGATTCTCAATTGATTGTCATCAGAAGAAAAGATTTGTATGATTTGTATATGAACAATTGGAAATGGCAGCAGGTTGGCAGGGTTCTCATTGAAAAATATTATATAAAAATGGAAATGCGTTCAATATCACTTCAGAATCAAAGTGCGAAAGAGCGTTATCATGATTTTTTAACTGAATATCCCGAGGTAATAAAAAAAGCACCTCAAAATCAAATTGCTTCATTTTTAGGTATTACTCCTGAAACACTAAGCCGAATTAGAAGATTGAACTAAACGCATAAAGAGAAATTCAAAATGTGGGTGCTAAGCATTTTGCAGTGCTAAATTAGAAAATAAGAGGGACTTTAAAATATTTGAAAAATAATTGACGTTTTTTTTATCAGAATAGTTTTAGACTTCAACTTGAATAAGCAGGATAAATAAAGGAGATTTTCGTCCCTTGTTTTCCTTACAGTTTTATTTTGTGTTTACTGTGAGCAAAATTAAAGATTATTGGATGATGAAAAAATTTGAAAGTAAAAGTTTCTCCTTAATTTTTAGATTAAAAATACTTTAGCTTTCTATTAGTATTAGTTTCGGTTCAATTGGTTGTTTTTAATGTTCAGATAAATATTAAAAAAAGTAACAAATTGTGCGTTTTTATAACCTGTAATAGCATTTCAACTTGAGTCTTAATTACAGAATTATCAGTTTAAAAGATTATGAAAATCAGTTATAAATACCTGTTGATGTAAAAATAGAAGGCTTATTGAAGCAAAGGACTATTTTCTACACATTAATTGACTAAATAGTATACTTAAAATGGTTGCATGAAAGTCTAAATTTGAACTGTAAATCAAATTAGTAAAATCAAACCAAATCATGAAACAAAAATTATCGGGCATTTTTATAGTTTTAATTTTTTCTGCTATCACGGTTTTTGGACAGAACAGTTTATTATTACATACTGAACAGGCGGAAACTAAAATTAACAGAGAGATTTACGGACATTTTGCCGAACATTTGGGGCGATGCATTTATGGTGGTATTTATGTAGGTGAAGATTCTGATATCCCAAACATACGCGGTTTTCGTGACGATGTTATTGGAGCCTTGATTGACATGAAAATTCCTTTATTACGATGGCCGGGAGGATGTTTTGCCGATACTTATCACTGGAAGGATGGGATTGGTCCGCGGGAACAGAGACCCACAATTGTTAATGTTCACTGGGGTGGAGTTACGGAAGACAATAGTTTTGGGACTCATGAATTTCTCGACTTCTGCGATCTGATAAAAGCTGAACCCTATATTAATCTGAATGTTGGTTCCGGAACGGTAAAGGAAGCTTCAGAGTGGGTGGAATATGTAACGTCCGGCAACATTAGTCCTATGACTGATCTTCGTAAAAAAAACGGAAGGGAAGAACCCTGGAAAGTAAAATACTGGGGAATTGGAAATGAAAATTGGGGTTGCGGCGGACACATGACGCCAGAATATTATGCAGATTTATATAACCGCTTTGCCACTTATTGTCATGGAAATATTTACAGAATTGCCGGTGGTCCCAATGTCGATGATTATAACTGGATGGAAGTGTTGATGCAAAAAACAAGTCGTTTCAGGCATTTGGTTCAGGGTGTTTCTTTACACAATTATACATTTACAACGAGTTGGACCAATAAAGGACATGCCACCGATTTTGGAGAAAATGAATGGATATCAGTGCTTGACAATACCTTAAAAATGGAAACATTAATTAAACGTCATTCCACAATTATGGATAAATATGATCCGGGAAAACGTATAGGTTTAATTGTTGATGAATGGGGGAATTGGTTTAATGTTGAAGAAGGTACAAATCCGGGATTTTTGTACCAGCAAAACACGCTTCGCGATGCGCTTGTAGCAGGTATAAATCTTAATATTTTTAACAATCATGCTGACCGTGTTAAAATGTCAAATATTGCACAAACGGTAAATGTGTTACAATCAGTAATTCTTACCAAAGAGGATGAAATGGTATTAACACCCACCTATTATGTATTTAAAATGTACAGTGTTCACCAGGATGCTACTTTAATACCTTCGAATCTTAAAACAAAAAAATATGAATTAAATAATAAATCAGTACCGGCTATTCACGCATCAGCCTCAAAAAAGGACGGAGTTGTTTCCATTACACTGTGTAATTTAAATCCAAATGAAAGCGAAAACATTGAAATAACTGTTGCAGGTGATGATTTTACTGATGCCGGCGGGCAAATTATTACATCTGAAAAAATGAATAATTATAATGATTTCGGGAAAGATGAAACCGTATCTATAGCGAATTTTGAAGTTATGAAACCGGAGAATGGAAAACTTACAGTAGAGTTACCTTCTAAATCAGTTGTATTGATTCAGTTGAAATAGTTAAATAAAATGATTGATTTGTTAATAGTCAAAAATGATTGTAATTTAATAAGAATAACCGGCCAAGGAAGAATTAAAGGTCACTGTTTTATTTTGACAATCTGTAATATGTAAAAAAATGCACAGGAAAATTATTTTAACATCAAGTATTATCCTCTTTTTTATGGCCTTTAGCCAGGCACAGGATATCGAAACCAGGTTGGATGAAATTAAATCCAGTATGATAGACAACAACTTTGAAACAAGTTTAAAACAATGTGAAGCGCTGCTTGAATCAGGTGTTTCAGATACTACTCAACTTGCTTTACTTTATGGTTATACGGGATTGTCAAACGAAGTACTTGGAAATAAAATGGAGGCTATCAGCTACTATCAAAAAGCAGTTGAACTACAATTTCCTCAACTGGATATATACGATAAACTTATTGCTCTTTCCAAAAAGGAAAAATTGGATTCAATTTATGAATTTGCCTTGCTGGAAAAATTAAAGGCCTTTCCTGAATATAATCAGGAAATAACAAAGAGTCTGGCATATCTTTATGTCAATACTAAACAATATGAGAAATTACTTTCCTCAACAAATCAACTTTTGGAATGGTATCCGGAAAATGTCAATTACCTCTATTTTAAGGGGATTGCCTTGGAAAATTTAACCCAGGTTGAGGAGGCAAAAAAGTTCTATAAGGAGACATTAAAATTTGATGCCGGACACGTAGGAGCCAATATGAGCCTTGGTATGATTTTGTACAAAGAAGGCAGCGAGATTTTTGCATCCGAAAAAAAGAAATACGAATCAAAAGCAAAACCCGACCGTGTTGATTATTTGAATTACAACAAAGGCATTGAAGCAGGGAAAAATATATACAAAGAGGCATTGCCATGTTTGTTGAAAGCATATGAAAGCGGTTCTTATCCAGCCTTAAAACAAGTGCTTTTTAATACATATGTGCGCCTTGAACAAAAAGATAAAGCTGAAGCCTACAGATAATGTTTACAAATCAATAACAGCAAATGAATGGGATTGGTCAGGAAGGTTAAACAAGAAATTTCAAATCTGAATAAAAACCCTGAAAACCTTATAAATGATATAATTGCCAAATACTCATTTAATTAAAAGATAACTTCATAAAACCTTTAGTGAAATTATGACATCTTTTGACTGATTTCAGATGATAAAATTAAATGTGACAAATTACATTCGCAGTATTAAATTGAATTAATGAACTATAACTACAATCGTAAATGATCAAAATCAAATCCAGGATAAAAGGCAAAAATAACCTGTTACTTTTTCGCCGGATAAGTTTAATGAATTTTTATGCAGAGTTCATGAAATTCAAATCCCTCCAAAAACGAGATATTGTGTTATGGGACAAAAGCTGTTAAACGGATGACAGCATTTATTTAATTAATGTATTATTGTCATTAAAAGAAGGTATTTTGTGGAAACGCATATAAAACTAATACAAATAATGAAAAAAAGAATTTGGAACAGAGCAAGGCTTTTCCTTCTGATGAAATTACTTCTGATGTTTGGGATTTTAGCCACAGTTTCCTGTAAAGATGAATATTTGTACGACAACAACGAACCTGAATGGCTCGGTGCCAGTATTTATGATTATTTGAAATCAAATGAAAACTACTCCTATTTTACGCGTTTGATTGAAGAAGTGGAGGACTATCAAAGTGTTCTTTCAAAAACGGGTAGCAAAACCCTTTTTGTTTCTGATGACGCCGCTTTTGATGAATTTTTCAGAAATAATCAATGGAATGTTTCAAGCTACGAACAACTGAGCTATACCCAGAAAAAGCTTATTCTGAAATTCTCAATGATTGATAATGCATATCTTATAGAGACTTTATCCAATTATTACAATGGTACGCTACAGGAGGGAACGGCAATGAGGCGTTCTACATCCATTTCTGTTCTCGATACAATCCCATTCGAGTCAGGAGATATGTTGCCTAAAGGGCCTTATTGGGCCAACTATTGGTCAAAAGGTATTCATTTGCTTAAAGATGCAACATCATGGCCTATGGTACATTTCCTTGAAAGCTCCTTACAAAATGCAGGTATTGA
This sequence comes from uncultured Prolixibacteraceae bacterium, assembly GCA_913063265.1. GTDB lineage: Bacteria > Bacteroidota > Bacteroidia > Bacteroidales > Prolixibacteraceae > Draconibacterium. Next base: position 8,652 of record CAJXZG010000130.1, read on the forward strand.
GGATGCTGACTTTAGTTTGATTACTGGTGCAGAAAGAACTACAAATGATGCCCACATATTCAGCATAAAAGTTAAGGAAAGAGATATTACCTGTAAAAACGGATATGTTCATGTATTGGAAAAAGTACTTACACCGCCGGTAAACATAGCCGAATATCTTACAATCAATCCCGAAACGGAAATATTTTCTGATTTACTTGAGCGCTTTTGTGCCCCGTATTACAGCTCTTCACAAACAAATGCATACAATCAGATTCATCCTGAAAATCCAATTGACTCTATTTTTGAGAAAATATATTTTTCAGATTATGATGGACAAATCCGATACCCCGATGGAAATCAAATCAGGACAGAACTTTTATTGCCTATAAATCCGGGAAGAAATGAATATGTTTCCTCAGCGGCAGGAAGTTCAATGCAGTCTGACATGGCAGCAATTATTGCTCCTACAAACGAAGCAATGACAAATTACTTTGAAAACGGGGCAGGTGTGATTTTGAAAAACCGTTTTGGTACCTGGGAAAATACACCTGACTATATTATCATGAAATTGATGAGAAGACATGTCAGAGAATCTTTTCTTGAAACCGTTCCGGGGCGTTTTGAAAAACTGGTAGATGGCAATAACTCTCCGATTCCAATTGAACCTGAAGATATCACAAGTTCGTACGTTGGATTAAACGGTGTTGTATACAATACAAACCAAGTATATCCTCCAAATGATTATATATCTGTTTATGCACCGGTTTTGTTAAGTGAGGAAACCAGTGTAATGAACTGGGCCGTTAATCAAAACGAGTTTGACCTTTATCTGAATGCATTAAAAAGTACATACAGTTTCTTTGTTCCAACAGATAAGTATTTTTCCAATTATATCGATCCGGTCTCTTATGCAAAAGATGTTAAAGGTGCTATGAAATACTGGTATAATACGGAAACAAACTCTGTAAATGCCACTGTTTATACTTACGATCCCCTAACCGGTGAGATAGGAGATTCTGTAAACACAATAGACAGTGAAGAATTCCTGAGAAACCGTTTGCTCGATATATTGGATACGCATATAGTAATTGGTGATGTTGAATCGGGGGCAAAATATTACTTTACCAAAAACGGCAACATTTTATTGGTTGAAGGAACCGGCTTAGACCTGAAAGTGCAGGCAGGATATGATATAGACAATAATAACATAGTTAATGTAATAGAGGATGGTGTTTACCGACAGGAAAACGGAACTACATATTTTATTGATAAACCACTACAGGCACCTCTGCAATCAGTCTATAAAATATTGAGTGAAACACCTGAGTTTAGCGAATTTTATAATTTACTTGTCGGATTCCCTTCAGGAAAAGAAATATTTGTAAAGAAGACAAATTATTATGGAATTGATTTCAATATCAAGTTTTTTAACACATTTAACTATACAGTTTATGTTCCAACCAATGATGCAATTTTAAATGCAATTGACGAAGGTGTGATTTTAAGCTGGGATCAGATAAATGCTATTACCGACAATCAGGAAAAAAACATAGAAATAGAAAAAATGGAACGTTTCCTTCGCTACCATTTCCAGGATAACTCAGTATTTGTGGATGGTGAAACTTTTTATAAGCTTTATCAAACTGCAACGATTAAGCTGGATGAAGAGGAAACGCAATTCGGAACCTATAAAGACAAATATTACAGGCTGGGAATTACCAGCGATGGTAGCAATATAAAACTGGATACAGAAAATTGGGGATCAGCTAATCTGATTAGGAACGATGGTTTTTACAACATTCTTACACGAGATTATATTTTTAGTGGTAATCCACAGGCATACCGTGAAATAGACGGAACGGGTTCAGGAAGTGATTTTTCGAATTCATCAGTTATTACATCTTCTACAGCGGTTATTCACCAAATTGATAATATTTTGAGGTTTGAATAAAATGGCAACAAATATGAAATTTAAAATTGTTGGAGCAATTCTGTTTTTTTATGTACTCATACCCTTTGTTTCGGTTGGACAGAGTACCGGTACGCAACGAGTAGTACGCGGTACGGTAACTTCAGCAACAGATGGAGAATCTCTTCCCGGAGCAACTGTTATTGAAGCCGATGACAAAAAAAGGATTATAAGTGCTACCATTACAGATATAAACGGACAATTTGTTCTGAAAATAAAGAATCCGGAAAACAATATTGCTTTTAGCTTTGTAGGATTTTTACCTCAGGGCATGAAAATTGGCGATCAAACTGTTATAGACGTTGCTCTTGAAGAAGATTTGCAGGTAATAGAAGATGTTGTAGTAACTGCAGAAAAGAAAATTTCCGATGGTAATTTCGAAATTCCACAAAGGGAGATATCTACTGCCGTACAAACTTTAAGCTCAAAATCTTTTGAAGGAGTACAGGTAACCTCTATAGATGAAGCGATGCAGGGGCGTATTGCCGGACTGGACATTGTTTCCAATTCCGGTGACCTGGGCTCAGGGGCTACAATGAGAATCCGGGGAACTTCTTCTATCAATGCCAATACTCAGCCTTTGATTGTGGTTAACGGCATTCCATATGAAATGAATATCGATCCCTCCTTTGATTTTGCTGCGGCAAACCAGGAACAATATGCTAACATGTTAAGTTTAAATCCTGATGATATTGAAGAGATTACCGTATTAAAAGATGCTGCTTCAACTGCAGTATGGGGATCAAAAGGAGCCAATGGTGTCCTTGTTATCAAAACAAAAAAGGGTGCTCAGGGACCAACAAGAGTTCAATATTCTTATCGTTTTACAGGAGCGAAACAACCTAAAGGACTGACAATGTTAAATGGTGATGATTATACCATGATGATGAAACAAGCCTATTTCAATCCTCAGCAGGACGAAAATGCAGCAAATGTCAGAGAGTTTTTATATGACCCGACTTTCTCGGAATACGAGAATTTTAATAACAATACCGACTGGGTTGATGAAGTATCTCAAATTGGTATTAAACATGACCATTATCTGAATATTTCAGGCGGAGGACAAAGGGCAAGGTACAGGGTTTCAGGTGGATTTCTGACTCAGACAGGTACAGTTATAGGTCAGAAAATGAACAGAATAACCACCACGGCTTATCTTGATTATTCTGTATCCGACAGAATAAAGTTTATCTCAGAATTACAATTCTTTTATACAGATAACAATAGAAACTATGACAATATATTGGATATGTCATATCGCAAAATGCCGAATGTAAGCGTTTTTCAACAGGATTTGAAAGGTAATAATACAGATGTTTATTATAATATATCCCGTTCTTCCAGTCTTCATGGCTCACAACGAGATATGCGAAATCCTGTTGCATTGGCCAATCTGGCTTCCAACAATTTGAAAAACTATCGTATACGTCCTATTTTTAGGTTACATTACGATTTGCTTGATCCGGAAGTACAAACTCTAAGATATAAGCTTGATGTATCATTTGATGTAAACAATGATATTGTGAGCCGCTTTCTTCCTGCAGAGGTGAGTAATGCACCGTGGAATGACGGGTCTATCAATTCGGCAGATACTTACGATACAGAGTGGCTGACTGTTTTTGCTGATAATAGTATCAACTGGCAACCCAAATTC
>CAJXZG010000131.1 GCA_913063265.1 uncultured Prolixibacteraceae bacterium
ACCATTAAAATACTAATTACTAGTACAATACTAAAGCCAACTCTTTAATTTTTGAAATGGAACGCTCAATTTAGGTTTGAGTCATACCATGAATGGAATTTATATATTTAAAATCTTTACTAATCGCCCGGTCTTCTCATAACTCCGGTTCTGTTTAGTTGTGTCAAAATCCGTCCATCGCGGTCATATACATCCCTAAAGAATCCAAATCCTTCATTTTCCAAAAAACCCGCTGTCCAATACATAATCAACACATCAATATCTTTTTCAGGGAAAACCCTGGTAGTAATCCGTGTTTGAATTACCGAATCTATTCTGGTTCTGTTCCATTGATCATCATCCAGCAAGACTTCAGCTAAATCCAAGGGATACTGGGTACGAATACAACCATGGCTAAAAGCACGTTCTTCTTTTTCAAAAAGACTTTTTGAAGGTGTGTCGTGTAAATAAACCGAATGTTTATTTGGAAATATAAATTTTACCTCTCCCAAAGCATTGTGTTTTCCGGGCTTTTGCCTTACGGTATAATGAAAATTGCTAATGTTTAGATTGTCAACATCGATTGCTGATTGTGGAACTATTTTCCCGGATCTGTCAATTAGTTCAAAATTATTTTTAGAAATATAGTCAGGATCGTTTTTCATTTTTGGGATAATTGATTTACGAATAATTGAAACGGGTACAGTCCAGGTTGGATTAAATTCTATATACCTGAGTCTATCCTTAAAAACTGGGGTTTTTGTATAAGTTCTTCCGACCTGCACGTTTGTTGAAAATCGTGGTTGATGATTTACCATGTAATAGGCTTTGAACGCAGCGATATTTACAATTACATAATTATCCGAAAGATCTGAATCTATCCAACGGTTTCGTTCCAGATTTACCCGCAGGGTATTGATTCTGTCTTCAACTGAGATGTTAAGAACTTCAAGGGTTCCTGGTCCTATAACTCCATCAGGTTTTAATCCGTTTCTGAATTGGAAATTTTTTATATCCTGAACCAAAAGGCTGTCATAATTAACAGCTCCTGTATTATTCAATACATTTAATTCACTGGTAATTGAAAGGCGTTTTCTAATTAACGGAATCCTTTCGTCATCATCCCCTGTATGAATTGTTTTTCCTTCCGGAATATTCTCCCATCCTCCTGATTTTTCAATTTCCCGGTAAAATTCCAGTTTTTCCATACTTGCCCCGTAAGTACGATTATCAGGTCTTAGCTTTTTCAACTCATTAGATACTGTTGCCGTTTCTACCGCCTTTTCAAGTTTGTAGGGTGCATCATCCTGAATCTGTTTAAAACTATAATTCCAGTTTGCATCAAGGGTTTCAGGATTTACCTTTCCCTGGAGCAGATGATAAGCATATAGTAAAACTGCATCTGTAAGCAGAATATCGAGATAAGCAACCTTTTTAATATCAAATTCATTACCTTGAAACTCCTGATACAGCATATTTATCAGTTCATTTATTTTAACCGCATGGTAATCCTTTGGATTTAAACCATCGTATAACGAGTTTTCAAGGCCCTGTAATGCATCAACAAAAGATTTATAATCAACCCATGCAGGACGATAATCCCGGTTAAAATAAAACTCTGGCAGGACTTCGGGTGAGAATATCTGAATTCCTCCAATTTCCGGTTGACTTTTATCCACCATCATTTCGAAAGAATTCTTAATCTGCGCAGTAATACTTTGCGATTCTCTATAAATCTTTTTGTGTTCTTTTGATGCTCCCCGGTTGAAGGTTTGGGCAACTGCAGAAAAACAAAAAAAAATAAAAATAATCAGGAGGTGGATATTTTTTTTCATCGCTCGATTTTTTTAAAAGGGTAGTTTTGAATGTAAACGGGTTCTGTCGTTTAAAGTTCACCAATTTAAAACATTGCATATTTATTTGTTAATAAACCCTTTATGTTTTCTTGTTGGTTGTTAAAAAATACATTTCATAAAAAAAGGACTCCATTTTAAATCATGGAATCCTTTTCAAATTATATCTGATTAAAGATATTGTTTATTTCCGGGGTGTATTCTCAAGTACATTTATGAGAAAGTCCCAGTATTTCTGAACCGTTTCGATATTTACTTTTTCATCAGGCGAATGCGGGAATTTAATGGTTGGACCAATCGAAATCATATCCCAGTTGGTGTATGTAGCACCCAAAATTCCACATTCCAAACCGGCATGCATGGCAAGCAATTCAGGTTTTTTACCAAATTGTTTTTCATACAAACCTTTCATCACATCCAGAATTTCTGACTTTACGTTGGGTTTCCAACCCGGATAACTTCCTTCTTTAAGCACTTTTGCACCTGCCAGTTCAAAAACCGATTCAAGCCGGGATGCCAGTGCCATTTTTGCTGATTCGGAAAAACTTCTAACCAAACAACAAACTTCAACTTTCTTTTTATCCGATTTTACAATGGCCAGATTGGTTGATGTCTCCACTGTTCCTGGCATCGTGTCGCTCATTCTAACAACATCATTGGGTGCCGCCCAAACTGCATTGGTAAGTTTTTTCTGCAAAGATTTTGACATTATTCTTTTTGGTAAATCTGTTGTTTCCAACGTGATATTTAAATCCGGCTCAACATTTTCAAGTTCAACTTTGACGGTTTCTGCAATTTGATTTACCAAACTTTCCAATTCAGCAGTTTTTTTAGTCCTGACAAGCACAATACCAAAAGCTTCCCGGGGAATAGCATTGCGTAAACTTCCTCCCTGAATATCTGCTAAACGAACACCAAATTTCTCTTTAGCCTCTTTTAAAATTCTAAAAAATATTTTGTTGGCATTCCCTCGTCCCAAATGAATATCAACCCCTGAATGACCACCTTTTAACCCGGTAACACTAAGTTTAAAAGCAGTTGATGATTTTGGCAGTTTTTTCGACAACTTATTTTTGAAGGTTGAAACCACATCTATCCCCCCTGCACATCCTATACTAAATGTTCCTTCATCCTCAGTATCAGTATTAATTAAAATATCGCCCTGAAGTACTCCGGCTTTTAAACCCATTGCTCCATCCATACCTGTTTCTTCGGTTGCTGTAAGCAGTACTTCCAAAGGACCATGTTTTATTGTTTTTGATGCCATTACTGCCAGTGCAGAAGAAACACCAATTCCATTGTCGGCTCCCAGCGTTGTTCCGTTGGCAGTAACCCAATCACCATCAACAAACGCTTCAATCGGATCTGTAACAAAGTCATGTTCTTTATCGCTGTTTTTTTGAGGTACCATATCTAAATGCCCCTGAAAAATAACACCCTTACAATCTTCCATTCCCGATGATGCAGGTTTACGGATAATTACATTACCCACCTCATCCTTTATGGTTTCCAAACCCAAATCTTTTCCATACTTCACTGCCCAATCCTGAATTTTATCCTCATGGTTTGATGGACGTGGAATTTGAGTCATTTGCTCAAATATGCTCCAAACTTCAGTCGGTTTGATATTTTTTATTTCACTCATCCTTATTTTATTTAAATATTCTACGCTTCAAAAAACAAAGCATTTTTAATAATGTTTTTACTTTTTGATATTTGGTAATTCCAGTCCGTAAGCTTTTCGTTTATCTTCGGCTTTTAACCATAAGGCAGTTAAAAAGGCCAAAATTGTAAGCCCAACAAAAATTGTCCAGGTCGTCTGATAATCATAAGTAACAGCTTCACCTGCAGCTTTTGCCTCTGCTACACCCGGATTGGTATTATCGAGAACAATTCCAACTGCAAGTGGTATACCCCAAAGACCAAAGTTCTGTACCCAGAAAATAACTGCATAAGCGCTTCCAAGTTGTCTTTCAGGAATAATTTTTGGCACTGATGGCCACATTGCTGACGGTACTAAGGAAAATGCTATACCTAAAAGAATAACGTTAAAGAAAGCAGCAACCACATTGGTTATAAAAGGCAGGTAGAATATTACATGAACAATCATCAGTAAAACAGATCCCAGAATCATAATAGAAGCACCTTTCCCTTTTTTATCATAAATACTTCCAAAAATTGGAGTTAGAAGCATCGTTCCAAAGGGTACCAAACTAGGTAACAAACCTGCCCACTCTTCACTTACACCAAATTTATTTACCATCAAATCCGGTCCGTATTTATAAAACGGAAATACTGTTGAATAAAAGAAAACACAAAGAAGCGCAATCAACCAGAAACCGAGGTTGCCAAAAATCACCAATAAGTCTGAAAGCTTAAACTGGTCTTCTCCACTGCTATTGGCTTCTTCTTCAATTTGAGTCTCCAGTTTTTTATCAAGGGTGTTATAATAAAAGAAACCCAAAAGACCCAGGATAAGAAAAACAACAACAATCAAAATGGTTGTTGGCACATCGTATGTATTGGCAATTTTTGCCCCAAAAGCCAGGGGAGCAAAAGATCCTACCCTCGCGATGGCAACCTGCATACCCATGGCCAGAGCCATTTCTTTACCTTTAAACCATTTTGCCACAGATTTTGAAACCGTAATTCCGGCATATTCAACACCCACTCCAAAAACTGCAAATCCAAATCCTGCCCAGAAAACCTGGGTGGTTAATTCGAGGTTTACAATTGGAATATGCATGGGAATATCGGGGCTCCCTATGATACCTTTAAATGCGGCATATTTTATCGATCCCCCAATTATCATTATCAATGCTGAAGCAATGGTGCTAAAGCGAATACCGAAACGATCGAGGAAAATCCCAACAAATATCAGCATTAAAAGGAATACGTTAAATATTCCGTAGGCACTGGTTATAAAACCATAGTCGGTACTGTTCATTCCCAGCGAACGTTCCATAATTGGTTTTAACGGAGAAATTACTTCTGTGAACATATACCCTGCAAACATGGTAAACGACAGGATTACAAGAGCAGTCCAACGCGCTTTTTTAGAATCGCGCAGCGTTTGTTTTACTAATTTAGTCATGTGATTTTTTTAATAGATTTTTTCTGAGCCGTTAAAAATATAAAAAATTATAAGCTATAAAAATGACATAAAAAAAGGGTAACACAAATTGCTACCCTTACATAAATTATTTTGAACTAACTGATTTTATTGCTCCCGTATTTTGGTTGTATTCAATAGCATACGAACCATCCAGAAGATTTAAAGGTAATGGTGCAATTGCTCCGAATTGTGCAATCGTTAATCTTGAGGTGGCAATAACATTCATATCGTTGATTAGTTTTACGTTTGCCCGGCCCGGAATGCGGTAAAAAATTCCTGTTTCACCTGCTTCCGGATTTTCAGATTCGGATAATCCCTCACCTTTCTGTGTCAATGCTTTATCAACCTCAAACTCTATCATAACAGGTTTTCCGGACAAATCTGATGGAGGAACAATCCCGTTTTCTTCAGAAATTCTAAAAACTGCTTCGCTTTTTCCGCCGTTTTTAGGAACATAATCAAAACTAAATTCAGCCTTTTCATAAGAAACCCGGCCGGTAAACAGACTTAAATATTTCTCTTCAATATTCTTTAGTTCTTTTAAACTTATTTCATAAGCCTTCCCGTCGGGATGAAGTTCGTCAACCAACCCTGTGGCAATTTCATATTGAAAAAGACGGCTTTCCAAAACTTTCTCTGCAGCCTGACTTATTTTTTGTTCTTCAGGAATTCTTACCGGGCGAAAGTTATTGGTAGAATCACCTGCAGTATATAAAGGAGAATCAGTGTAATATTGCAAATAACTGTAATCACCTAATTTCTCTGGTTGTCCTACTACATTTGTTCTGACTTTATCTTTTTTGCCATTAGCAGCTTTTGCATTTATTCCTGCAATACATCCATCAGATGACAAGCTAATCAAAGAAGCTCCATCACCCATTGCTTTATAAGCTTGTTCCGGATCCGGCTCAGAATATAAATCAAATTCTACATCTTTTATCACCCATTTTATTTCTGGCCTGGTTTTAACATTCTTAATTCCCAGTAATTGATCAGCATAAGCAGCATAGGGCCCCGGCTGAAAAGTTTCTTTTATCGCCTTAACTTTTACATTAATAACATTTCGTGGAAGTGTATAAACAACTCCTTCAATATAGGTTGGTTCAATAACCTCATCCTGCTTTTTTCTTTGGCCAAAAACAGGAACAGCCAAAACAACTGCAAATAATATTGCTAAGTATTTCATATATAATTATTTAATATTTATTAAAATTTAAAATCGAAGTGGATAAAATAATCCTCTTTTATCGCCTTACATTTTATTTGTTCCGATTAAAGAACTAAAACTCAAAAGTATTAAAATTATTATTCTGATTTTGTATTTACAGTAAGAAATGCCTCGCCCAGAAAATCAATAATATCGGAAGCTATTAATGCCACCTCGGATTTCTTTTTGACTGCCAGATCTCCTGCCAGTCCATGCATAAAAACGCCTATTTTTGCTGCATCCTCAGGAGAATAACCCTGTGATAAAATACCAAGAATAACACCTGTTAAAACATCTCCACTTCCGGCTGTTGCCATTCCCGGATTTCCGGTTGAATTAAAAAAAACTTTACCCTCAGGTGTAGAAATACTTGTAAATGCCCCTTTTAAAACAACAAATACCTTATTGCTTTTTGAAAATTCAATTTGCTTTTGGATATTGTGATATGAATTGCTTGTTTCGCCAACCAATCTTTTAAATTCTCCGGGATGTGGTGTTAAGACTGAACCTTCAGGTATTCTTCCAATCCACTCAGTATTATTTGACAATATGTTTATTCCGTCGGCATCTATAACAAGGGGTTTTTCTGTTTTTTCCAATAGTTCGCCAAACGCTTTTTGTGTATTCTTATTCAGCCCAATTCCAGGACCAACTCCAACCACTGAAAATTGTTCGAGACCAGGAAATTCGGTAAAAGCATAATCATGTTGATCGATATTTACCATCGCCTCCGGAACCGCAGTTTGAATAATCTGGCATCCCTGATGTGGAATATGTGTGGTTAAAAGTCCTGCTCCTGCACGTAAACAAGCTTTTGATGCTAAAACAGAAGCTCCCATTTTTCCCACACTTCCTGCAATAAGTAATGCATGACCAAAAGTTCCTTTATGTGAAAACCGCGGACGCTCCATTAACAATTCACTGATGTTTTCTTTTGTTAACAGATAAAAATCGGATGACAATTCTTCTATTCCTTTAGGGTGCAAACCTATTGGCAGCACTTCAGTTTTCCCAGTAAATTTTTCGTTTTCAGCAAAAAGAAAACTGATTTTTGGAAACTGAAAAGTTAAAGTGAAATCAGCTTTTATAATATTCTCCGGATTATTTTTTGAATTATCCTCACCCATCAATCCGCTTGGAATATCTATAGCTACAACCTTATTTTGTAAATGATTTATTGTCTTCACAATTTCGGCAACAAAACCTTCCAAAGGCCTTGTTAAACCAGAGCCAAATAATCCATCAATAATGATATCGGACTTTCTAACATTTGGAAAATCCTGAATACTTTTAATCCTTTTCACCTCTACTCTTTTTTGCTTTTCCAAACGATGAAAATTAATCAACGGTGAACCATTTAACTCTTTTCCTAAATCAAGCAAAAAAACAGAACTTAAATAATCCAAATCAGCCATCTGTCTGGCAATCGCAAGCGCATCTCCCCCATTATTTCCCGGACCTACAAAAAACAATAACCTCCGTTCCGTACTTATTTTTTTTACCAACCATCCTGTAATTTGTAAGGACGCCCTTTCCATTAAATCGATATCAGAAACGGGTTCGTTTATGATTGTATATTTATCAAGTTCAGCGATTTGTTTTGTAGTGAATAGTTTCATTTTGCTATGGAAAACTTTTGTCCGATTTATTTTCTTGTGGATAAAAGTAAAGTTACAAAATTTCTGCAGGAAAAAATTTTAACAGTTGCTTTACTATAGCTTGCTAAAAAGTCAGAAAGATAAACCATACTAAAGTTAAAAATGTTACAGGTTTTTAAATTCATTTTTAAAAAATTTATAAAAACAAATAAGTTATAGATTATATAGTTGCACGAATCCGGAAATATTAACCGATTTAATCTGATGCTAATCACTACTCAAAAGTTCAAAATATTTTTATATTTGCCGACCATAAAAAATTCATTAACAATACTATAAAAATTAAATATTATGCTGAAAGCACATCCGAAAGGACTAATGGTTTTATTTTTTACTGAAATGTGGGAACGCTTTGGCTATTACCTTCTTCTAGGAATTTTTACACTCTATATGATTGCGCCGGAGACGGCCAGGTTCCCGGGATTAGGTATGAGCAACATGGAAGCTGCTGACATTTACGGAACATTTTTAGCACTGGTTTATCTTACTCCATTTATTGGGGGATTAATTGCTGACCGGGTTATAGGTTACCGAAAGTCAATTTACATTGGCGGATTATTAATGGCTGCAGGTTATATCGGTCTTGCTATTCCAAACAGTATGCTTGCTTTTTATCTTTCATTGTTGCTGATAATTCTGGGAAATGGATTGTTCAAACCAAATGTTTCTGTGTTACTGGGTAAATTATATGAGCGCCCGGAGTTTGAACACATGAAAGATTCGGGTTACAACATTTTTTATATGGGTATTAACTTTGGTGCCTTTATCTGCAATTTTGTAGCTGCCTGGTTGCGACTCACATATGGCTGGGGTTGGGCATTTGCAGCTGCAGGAATTGGATTAATTATTTCAGTTATCTGGCTTGCCTTTGGTGTCTACAGATTGCCGGAGATTAAAGAAGCTGACAAGATTTCACCAAAACGTCCGGAAGATCAGTCATTGGCAAGATTATTTACAGTATTGCTTGTTCCTGCTTTTACAGCAGCAGCAGTTGGATGGTTGATACCCGGTGATATTTTTGGCTCTGATTCAAATGACGCATTTATTTTCTTTACCCTTCCTGTACTTCTGTTTTTCTTTAATGTTTGGCGTTCTGCCGATAAAAAAGAAAAAGCACCGATTGCAGCATTACTATCGATTTTTGGAATTGTAATTATTTTCTGGGCGGTTTTCCATCAGAATGGTTCGGCGCTGACTTATTGGGCAAAAAACAATACAAAACGTGAATTAAGCCCTGCAATGGAAAAAGTGATTAATGTGGTTGCCAGTTCAGAAGAGGTTTCAACTGTACCGAGAGAACGTCAGCTTGTTGGATTACATGGCGAAGATTTAGGAACGGAAATGGGTGGCAGTTATTATTTTGATAATTATAATAATGAGTTACCTGCAGGAAATCTGGATGGGAAACCTGAAGATTTAACAGATGACGAATGGGCTAAAATAAAGGAAGAAGACCATAAGAAATATGGAAAAATTCAGCTATGGCCAACCGAGTTACAGGCATCAATTAATCCATTTTTTGTTATTGTTTTAACACCCCTGGTAGTAGGTTTTTTTGGTTTTCTACAACGACGAAAAAAAGAACCTTCGACACCGGGGAAAATTGCCTGGGGAATGCTAATATCGGCTGTATCATGGTTGGTAATGGTAGTGGCAGCTATCGCTTCAGGAAATGGCCTTGATAAAGCTTCTGTTGCATGGTTATTTGGAGTTTATGGTGTTATCACAGTTGGAGAACTGCTCTTAAGTCCAATGGGATTATCACTGGTCTCGAAAATGGCACCAAAACGAATTGCCGCACTTATGATGGGAGGCTGGTTCCTTGCCACAGCAATTGGCAATAAATTGTCAGGAGTTCTTTCAGGATTATGGGATTTATTTGAGAAAAAATCAAACTTCTTCCTTACCAATGCAGTTTTAACTTTTGCAGCATTTGCATTAATACTGGTATTGTTGCCATGGTTAAAACGTGTATATAACGAACATGTCGGACAGGGAAAATAAAACTTTAATTGAAAGGAGTAGTTAATAACTGCTCCTTTTTTAAATCCCTTACTTTATTTGAATTTGTTTGAAAACAGGCAGGATGTATTTTTCAAATATATATCAAATCAACCTATTACAATAACTCCTGTAAAAAATAAAAGTAAACCTGTTAATATGATTAAAAACAATATTAACAAAGTCAGAATCATTGCATTCCGGATAGCTCTGTTTTTTCTTTTGGTAATTATCAACCTTGCCGTGTTGTTAATCTTCTCAACAAGTTTATATAAAACATCACCACTATCCTTAATTATGTAATCCAACGCCCCCGACTTCATCGATTCAATTGCCACACTAATATCATTATTAGATGTTAAAAAAATAAACTCCGATTTTTTACTTTTTTTCTTTACTGCTTTTAGAACATCCAAGCCGTTTGTATCATCCAGAAAATAATCCTGAATTACTATGTCCGGTTTTTCGCCGTTTAAAACGGTTTTAATACAATCATTGCCTGTGGTAAAAGATTGTATATTCTCGTATTTGTGTTTTTTCAGATAATCGCAAACCATTCGATTGAAAAGCAAATTATCCTCTACCACAAAAATCAGCATAGATTTTTTTGGTTCCATATTTTTAAGGTTTGTATATACATCTTCAAAGCCAAGTGCCAAATTAATCATTTTCATCTATTTGGCAACAATAATTGATAAACGAATTCAATATTAGTACATCATTGATTTTTTATTCCGATACAGTTGGTTATTCAAATTTTATTATTTTAACAAGAAAATCATGGCCCGAAATTCAATCGTAGTAATACTCTTCGCTTTTTTATCAGCATGTTCATTAAAACCTAAAACTGAACTCCATCCTGAATTCAAAACTTATTTCGATGAATTCGAAGTCGAAGGTTGTTTTCTGTTATATGATTTTCAAAAGGATAAAACAACAATATATAATCCTGACAGATGTGAACAAGGTTTTCTTCCTGCTTCCACTTTTAAAATGGTAAATACCTTAATCGGACTGGACAATGGCATTATTACAGGAGAGGATTTTATCATCCCATGGGACAGTGTCCATCGTCAGATTCCCGCATGGAATCGGGAGCATAATCTTCCATCGGCTTTTAAAAACTCTGTAGTTCCATGGTATCAGGAACTGGCCAGAAAAACAGAACTTGAAAAAATGCAAAAGGGACTTGAAAAAGCACAATTTGGAAAAATGGATGTTTTGGATAAAAACCTCGATCTATTCTGGCTTACGGGAAATTCAAGAATTACACCTCTGGAACAACTGGACTTTCAAAAACGCCTGGTTAAAAACGAACTACAGTTTAAACAAGAAGATATCAATCTTCTGAAAAAGATTATGATTCTGAAAGAATCTTCAGAATTTATTTTGCGTGGTAAAACGGGCTGGGCAATTATGGATGCTACAAATATTGGATGGCTGGTTGGATACATAGAAACCAAGAACAATACTTATGCCTATGTTCTTAACGTTGAATCGGATGCAGATGATACAACATTATTCTCAAAAAGCCGGACTGGTATTACTGAAAAAATCATAGCACATCTTGGATTGATGTAAACCTGGCTACTTTAAGTTAGCAAAAGTGTTATTTCAAAAATACCTGGCAAATAAATTACTTTTTTGTATGAAAAATTTCAATAAAAGACATAAAAGCTTTTGCTATATTTGAGTATCTCTGATAAAACAAAAACATAAACTATGAATTCATCTTCTTTCAGGTTACTCATTATTTTTCTCATACTGACACAGGTTTTTATCTCTAATGCCCAAAAAGACGTAAAGTACGTGATTGCAGAAAATATTCAATACCGTACTCAACAAGAAGAAAAAAATGATGAATATATTGCAGAGCGTTGCAAACTGGACATCTATTATCCGTCCAATAAAGATGGATATACTACTGTAATTTGGTTTCATGGAGGAGGAATTACCGGTGGTAACAAGTATATCCCTGAAAAATTAAAAGAAAATGGGATTGCCATTGTTGCCGTAAATTACAGATTGTACCCCGGAGTTAAATGCCCAATCTATATTGAAGATGCTGCCGCTGCCGTTGCCTGGGTTTTTAATAATATTGAAGATTATGGAGGAGATAAAACAAAAATTGTAGTATCGGGTCATTCGGCAGGTGGATACTTAACCAGCATGGTTGGATTGGATAAAAATTATCTGGAGGAACACAATATTAATGCCGATAAAATTGCAATGCTAATC
>CAJXZG010000132.1 GCA_913063265.1 uncultured Prolixibacteraceae bacterium
TGTATTTGTATTAGTGTAAAAACAGAAACGTAATACCACTAAATAAGGTTAGCGCCTGGGGCGCTTTCGTTCAACGTTTGTGTAACCCAACAAGTTGGTTTATATTTTTATTATCAGGTTGGTTTATAAGCCTTAAATGGGTCTGTAATCCAACTTTATTATTTTTTCTGATGATTTGAAAGTCTGAGTTCATGAATTTTTGTTTGGGATAAAAGTAGCAATCTTATGTTAATAATTCAATTTTATAAGCTAATAAGAAGAAGGCTATTTATTATTTGAATTCTGTTCCTGAACGCGAAAAATATTTTAACTTTAACTTTCATAAAAACTAAACCAATTCTACAATGGAATCAAAAAAAATATCTATTAACCGCCGTACATTTATTGGTGGTGTATCAACTGCTGCTGTTGGTTTAACCATTGTTCCTTCAACTGTGCTTGGAGGAAAACATGTTGCTCCAAGTGATAAAATCAATGTTGCCTATATTGGGCTGGGAACACAGGGTTTACGTCAGTTAGCCGATTTAATTGAGATACCTGATGTGCAAATTACTGCCGTTTGTGATCCGCAACGTAAAGCCATCGATTATTTCGACTGGGGTCCAACCGGTCTGCGCGACCAAATGCGAAAGCTAATGGGAAAACCAAACTGGAATACCGGGGGAAACAATACTATTCCCGGAGGTTTGGAAAATGGAAAAGAAATTGTCGATGGATATTATGCCAAAGAGGGGAAAAGTTATCGGTGCAATGCATATACCGATTTCAGGGAATTGCTGGAAAAAGAAAAAGACCTGGATGCAGTTCAGGTAATGACACCCGACCACTTGCATGGAGTAATTTCTGTTGCAGCTTTAAAAAGAGATATTGCTGTTACCGTACATAAACCCATTTCAAATCGTTTGCTGGAAGGCAAAAAAGTAATCGATCTGGCCAATAAAAAAGAAGTTACCACTCACCTGATGCCTTGGGATTCCAATGATCCGGATATGCCCAAAGTGATGGAGCTGATAAACAGCGGTGCAATTGGGGAATTGAAAGAAGTTCATAACTGGTCTTTCCGTCCGGTTTGGCCACAATATGCTCAAATACCAAAAGACACCCCAAAACTGCCGGAGGGTTTCGACTGGGATTTATGGATAGGACCGGAAGAGGTTCGTCCTTATCACCCGCATTATACGAACATGACTTTCAGGGGTTGGTACGACTTTGGCGGTGGTTCAATGGCCGACATGGGGCACTACAGTTTATGGACAGTTTTTGAACATCTGAAATTGGGTAAACCGACCATTATTGAGCCAAACTTTAGTCATGTTTGCGATATTAACAAAAGTGGGGCAGCATATAAAATCAATAATGATTTTAGCTTTCCGTTTGCCAGTTCCTGCAGATTTAAATATCCCGCTGTAGATGGCCGTCCGGCAATTGATTTGGTATGGTACGACGGTGGTATGCGTCCTCCTGTCCCCAAAGAGTTTTATGAGCAGGGCGTGGATTTCCCATCGGAAGGAATGATGTTTGTTGGAACAAAAGACACCATTTTAACCAGGGGATTTAAGGTTAGCAATCCTTATCTCCTGTCTAAGGGTGTAAAACAAACCAGGGAGGTTTCTGCAGCCGCAGGTGCCGTAAAATTAAAAGGTGTTGAACGTTTTATCGAAGGTGTAAAAGCAGGTAAACAAATAGAAGGAGGTTTCCGTCAGGCCTGGCCAATTACAGAGGCTGTTAACTTGTATGCCGCAGCTTTACGCTCTCACAAAACCCTACTATACGATGCTGAAAATATGAAAATCACCAACGATAAAAAAGCCAACGAATATCTGGACAGAAATTATCGTAAAGGTTGGAGTTTAGATGAAGTTTAATCCTTCGACTCCGCTCAGGATGACTTTTAAGAGTTGAAAGTTGAAGGTTAAATAAAACTAACTTTAAAAAACAGGTATAAACCAAAACATATGACATCAAGAAGAAAATTTATCAAAACCACAGGCGCCGCTATTGGCTCTGCCACAGTGCTGGGATCATTTCCTTTGGGTTTAGGCAGTTGCTCCTCTGCACCAAAAGAATTTGGATTCCAGGTCTGGACCATAAGAGAAAGTTTGATCGAAGATTTTCCGGGCACTTTAAAAAAGATGGCCGGAATGGGTTACAAGCAGGTTGAAATGTGTTCTCCGCTTGGTTATACAAATGCAGGATTTGGGCCATTAAACAGCTACAGCGGAGCTGAAATGCGCAAGATTATAGAAGACTGTGGATTAAACTGTACAAGTTCGCATTACAATATGGGCGAATTGCGCGATAGCCTGGATAACAGGATTGAGTGGGCAACCCAGCTGGGAATGAAACAAATTGTGGCATCCAGTTTCTGGTTACCAAAAGATGCGCCTATGGATGAATTTAAAAAGGCGGCTGATGAGCTCAATAAAATAGGAGAAAAAACAAAAGTAGCCGGACTTCAAATGGTATTTCATAATCATCACGGTGAATTTGAAAAAAGAGGAGATAAACTGATTTATGATGTGCTGCTTGAGACTTTTGATCCGGAACTGGTAAAATTACAATTTCAGGTGGCAGTAGTAGATATCGGTTACAAAGCTGCCGATTATTTCAGAAAACATCCCGGTAGATTTATTTCGGCGCATTTGGCAGATTACTCTGAAAAGCTGGAAAAACAGGTTCCGGTAGGTGAAGGTATTGTTGATTGGAATGACTTTTTCAAGGCAGCAAAAATTGGCGGAGTACAAAACTATTTTGTTGAAATGGCACCTGTTACTTTCGCATCCAGTGCGGAGTATTTGGCGAGTTTGTAACTCTCCGTTTTTGCCTGAAGCTGAAGCCCGTTAAGCGGAGCTTCCGGCTCAAACTGTCCTCCTGAATTCAAGGGGACAGTTGAGGAAAAGGAGCGGCTTGACCGATCCTTTTGCGAAACAGGGGGTAGATAGGAAATTCCAAATCTCAAAAAAACTACAGTGAGAAACACAATTAGTATTCTTTTTACAATATTCATTTTTGGGTGTTCCGCTAAGCAGGAACAACCCAATATCGTCTGGATATGTGCCGAAGACATTACCACCATGCTGGGGTGTTACGGAGATCCAAATGCACGTACTCCAAATCTTGATGCTTTTGCAGAAAAAAGTGTAAGGTTTACCAATGCTTATGCAACTGCTCCTGTATGTGCACCGTCACGCTCGTGTATCGTTACAGGCGAATATGCAACTTCTCTGGGAACACAACATTTACGTTCTGAAGTGCAGATACCGGAATCTGTTATTCCTTTCCCGAAACTGTTACGTGAAGCAGGTTATTCCTGTACCAATTACGATAAACAGGATTACAATTTTACGGATACAACCATTTGGAACGAATCATCAAAAAATGCACATTGGAAAAACAGAACCGAAGGGCAACCTTTTTTTGCTGTTTTTAATATTGGAATTACACATCAATCAGGAATTTTTGGTGATGATCAAACTTATCAAAAACGAATCTCGAAATATGCTTCTCACATCAAAAAAGTAAATTCTGAAAGTCTGCAAATTCCACCCTATTTCCCTGAATCAGAAAAAATCAGAAAATTATGGGCACGTTATTATACCAACGTTCAGATAATGGACATACAGTTTGCTGAACGAATTGCTGAACTGGAAAAGGAGAATTTACTGGATAATACCATTGTGTTTTTTTATTCCGACCACGGAACAGGCATGCCACGGGCAAAAAGGGCATTGTATGATTCAGGATTAAAAATCCCGCTTTTGGTTTACGTTCCCAAGAAATATGCTAAAAAGTTCAATATGAAAGCCGGGACAGAAAACAATAGAATGTTGAGTTTTATTGATTTTGCCCCAACCATACTGGAACTGGCGGGAGTTGAAATACCTCAGCAACTGATTGGTAAACCTTTTATTTCTTATAAGGATGGGGAGGACAAAGAATATGTGTTTGGTACATCCGACAGGGTAGATGAAGCCTATGAAATGGCGCGGACTATTAGAACAAAAAAATATCGCTACATTCGGAATTTCTTGTCCTATACACCTCTTTTGCAACCCAATTTTTACAGCGACAAATCGGCAATTATGAAGGAGTTGTACAGATTCAGAAACAGCTCTGCTTTAACACAGGAGCAGCAAACATTGTTTCAAAATCAACGTCAACCTGAAGAATTGTATGATTTAGAAAAAGATCCTCATGAAGTGAATAACCTTGCAGGAAATCCTGAATACGAAACCGTTTTGAAAGAAATGCGAATCCACCTTCATGATGAAATGGTAAAAAGCTTTGATACGGGACTAATGCCCGAACCCGAAATGATGAACTTGTCAATGGATTTAACACCCTACAAATTAACCAGAAATGAAAAAATATACCCGATTCAGGAAATTCTGAAAGCATGCGATTTAACGGTAAAACCTGATTTGACGGAAAGTGAAATTATAGAAAAATTAAACCATAAAAACGGATTTGTACGTTACTGGGCAGTGGTGGCAATTGAATGTATGGAAGAATATTCTCCGGCAATCTTATCGGAATTGGATAAATTGTTACAAGATGAATTAAAAACAGTTCAGATAGAAGCTGCAAAAACATTAATTAAAGCAGGAAAAATTGAAAATATAAACACCATATTAAAATTTATGGAAGATGAAGATAAAACCGTTCAGCTTTTTGCCACACGTGCATTTGAAGAGATATGGAAAAATCTTCCGGGTATACCCGATAAAGTAGAAAAAATTTATGCTTCACTAAAAAAATCTACGGATGGGAAATGGTATGGCCATGATTTATATGCTTTTTGGTCACTTTCTCAGGTGTTTAACGACGAGAGTATAAAAGCACCTGAAAAGGTTAACTATGGAAAATAATCTTGTTTATGAAAATCAATTATTCGATCCTTTTAATTTCCTTGCTTATTTTGTTATCCTGTAACAGGAATTCCGATAAATACATTTACAAACCGGTAATAGCAAGTGGTTGGTGGGAAATTACAGGAAATCCTGACCTGGGTGAATACTCCAGTGAAAAACAGGAACCTGTTGATTTTGGAGTTTGGCAGGCAGCCGACGGAACGTGGCAAATCTGGTCTTGTATAAGAAAAACAAAATGCGGTGGTAATACACGGCTGTTTTATGGTTGGGAAGCAAAAAATTTGACAGATACCATGTGGAAACCACAAGGGATTATGATGGAAGCAGATACCACCTTGGGGGAAGTTTTCGGAGGCTTGCAGGCTCCGCATGTTATAAAAAAGGATGATTGGTTTTATATGCTCTACGGGGGTTGGGCTCAAATTTGCCTGGCAAAGAGCAAAGATGGAAAAAACTTTGACAGGGTAATCAATGAAAAAGGTACTACAGCATTATTTTCAGGTCCGTTTATAAATACACGCGATGCGATGACTATACAAATCAAAAACAAATATTACTGTTATTATACCGGGCATTTGATGGAATTTAAACCCGGAGAAATCAGGGCAGCCATATTTTGTCGTACCTCAGAAAACCTGATGGATTGGGACGAACCTGTTATGGTTTCGGGCGGTGGCAAATTTGCCGAAATGGATTCGTGGGGAGGTGGAGATGCTGAATGCCCCTTTGTTGTGCAAATCGAAAACAAGTATATTCTGTTTCGAAATATTGAATACGGTCGAAATAATCTGAATGTTCAGTACAACTCTGATAATCCGTATTATTTTGGAGTAAATAATGATAGCTTATATATGGGGCAATTAAAAGTTGCCGCTCCGGAAATTGTAAAGCTTGGAGACGAATATTTTATCTTTTCGCTTAAAGAATCTCTGGATGGAATAAAAGCTGCAAAATTGAAATTTGAAAAAATTAAAACAGAACTTTAAAGAAATGGGAATAAGATTTAGTGAAAAAATTGTTTTGGTGACATTGTTTTCTTTATTTGGATTTTTTAGCACTTCTGCTCAAAATAAATTACAAAACCCAAAAACTGTAATACCGGTAATTAAAAACAATCCCCCTTCTGATGCGGTAATATTATTCGATAAAGGAACACTGAAGAATTTTGTATTTGCAAATGACAGTACTCTGGCGGTATGGAAAGTAAAAGGTAAAAAATTTACTGTTCTTCCGGAAAGTGGAAATATTATAACAAAAGAAAATTTTGGTGATATACAGTTACACATTGAATGGAAAACACCTAAAGATGCTGTAAAATTCGATGGACAAAAATCAGGTAACTCAGGAATTTATCTGATGGGGAAATATGAGGTTCAGGTACTGAATTCGTATAAAAAAATTACGGACGCCGATCGTCAGGCAGGTTCGGTTTACAAACAGCATGTACCCCTGGTAAATGCCGCATTAAAACCCGGCAAATGGCAAACCTACGACATTGTTTTTGAAGCACCGGAGTTTGATGAAAATGGAATACAAGTCAAATCACCCATTTTAACTGTTTTTCATAATGGTGTGCTTATTCAAAACCATGTTGAAATAAAAGGGCCAACAATTGCTTATAATGAAAATATTCCGGAATCAGCAACAACAGGGCCAATAATGTTACAGGACCATAACAATAAAGTTAGTTACAGAAACATCTGGATTAGAAAACTATGAAGAACAAAAGCAGAAGAGATTTTATAAAAAAAGCGGGAATAGCTGCAACATCATTAATAGTGGTGCCTACAATAGTACCGGTATCATGTTTGGGAAGAAAAGGTCAAACAGCTCCATCCGACAGAATAAATGTTGCATTTATAGGTGCGGGCAACCAGGCTGAAAATGATATCAAATCCTTTTTAGCCGACGACCGGGTTCAGGTAACAACCATTTGTGATGTAAACAAAATGAGCAAAGGTTACTGGAGCGACAGATGGGGCGGACGGGAATATATTATGCGCCTGACAAACAAACATTACTCCGAAAAATTTGGTCGAAAATACGATGCTACAGTTGGTGTCGAAGATTTTCGTGAAGTACTCTCCGATAAACAAATCGATGCAGTTGAAATTGTTACACCCGATCACTGGCATACCATACCGGTATTAATGGCAGCAGCTGCAAAAAAGGATATTTATTGTCAAAAGCCATTGTCGTTAACCATTGCCGAAGGCCGTGCCATGAGCGATGCAGTCAAACATCACGACGTGGTGTTTCAAACCGGCAGCCAGCAACGTTCAAATGCTCATTTCCGCAGAATTTGTGAGTTGGTTGTAAATGGCAGAATAGGTGACATACATACGGTAATTTGTGGTTTGCCGGCCGGAACACCGGATTTTGGGAAAAAGGCTCATCTTACGGATATAGCACCTGTACCGGAAGACTTTAATTACGACATGTGGTTGGGGCCGGCTCCCTATGTACCATACAGACCTTGTAGTTCACATGTTAATTTCAGATGGGTACTGGATTATTCAGGTGGACAGTTAACAGATTGGGGAGGCCATCATCCTGACATAGCTCAGTGGGGAATGGAAACTCAATACACAGGTCCGGTAAAAATACAGAATGCAAAAGGACAGTGGTCGAAACACCCGGTATATAACACCGCAACCCAGTTTTATTTTGAAAGCATGTTTGAAAATGGTGTTAAGCTTGTAATTGAAAGTGGGAAAAATCATGGAGTGACTTTTATTGGTAGCGAAGGAAAAGTTTGGGCTAACCGACAGGCACATAAAATAGAACCTGAATCGTTGGCTGATACGGTAATAGGAGAAAATGAAAAACATCTCTATAAAAGTGATAATCATTTTAAAAATTTTATCGATTGTGTGATTTCGCGTGAAGAACCTATCGCACCTGTTGAGGTTGCGCATCGTTCAATAACCATTGCACATTTGGGAAATATAGCTATGATGTTAAATACCGATTTGGATTGGGATCCGGTTTCGGAAAAAGTTACCAATGTTCCTGAAGCGAATAAGATGCTTTCACGTAAAATGAGAGAACCCTGGGATAAAATATATAAAGAATATAATGTGAAGCCCGTTTAAATAATTAAAAAGTTCGTATGAAATTCAAAAGTTTAAAAATCATTGTTTTGATAATGTTTTTATCAATGTTTGTTCATCCACTATCGGCACAACAAAAGGCATACTCGGTAAAAGTAAAGAACCTAAGCGAAATGAACTACCTGTTATACGAACCCAGGGCAATTAAAGAAAAAGTACCTCTTTTGGTTTTTTTGCATGGAGGTGGCGAAAGTGGAGATAACATTGAAGTCGTAAAAAAACACGGTCCTCCAAAACTGATTGATGCAGGAAAGGAATTTCCTTTTTATGTTTTATCGCCTCAAAATCCTTATGAAAAAGGTTTTTGGGATGACAGAGCTGTAATGGAATTGGTGGATAAAATCGTAAAGAATAATAATGTTGATGAAAACAGGATTTACCTGGCCGGATTAAGCCGTGGAGGCTATGGCGCATGGCGGCTGGCAATGAACAATCCCGACAAATTTGCTGCTATGATCGTAGTTTGTGCAGCCAGCTCACCAAAAGGTTATGCCAATTGGATTAAGCATATTCCTGTTTGGATTTTTCATGGAGAAAAAGACAGGGTAGTTCCTGTTTCCGAATCGATGCAAATGGCCGAGACTTTAAAAGATTTGGGAGCAAATGTTAAACTAACATTGTATCCCGAGGCAGACCATGATTCCTGGACAGAAACTTTTAACAATGATGCAGTTTATGAGTTTTTGTTAAATTATAGTAAATCCAAAGATTAAAAAGATTATTCTTTTTCAAGTTTTGAGAGGATAAATTCAAATTTTCCCATGGTTACAAAATACGAGAGTAAATCAAGTTCCTGATCGCTTAAATATGATTCTTCCATTAAAAAGTCAAGCGCATCAAGTAATTCAATGTTTTTTGTTTTTGTGGCATAAACAAACATAAACATAAAAACATGGAAAATTTCAATACGATGCAGCGATTTACGGCCGGGAAAATATGTTTCTATGATGGATTCAATTGTAACACCATTACTAAGTTCTGTTTTTTCAACGTAATTACTTATCTGGTTTAATAGTTTTATTAACGGATAATTGGGGAATTTATTAATATACTCAGTTAAGAGTGATTTATAATCAATAGAATTCGTTAACCTTAAATGGGTTAGTTGAAGAAAACAAATACCTGGATTATCGGGATGTTTTTTAATAAATTTTTTGAGTTCTTTTTCAGCCTCAGAGGAGTCGTAGATTATGAGGTCGTAAAGACGCTGAAATTTGGATTTTAATGCTTTTTCATCTTCCGGTTTATTACCTTCAGTGGGGAATATATCATTTGTTATAATATCTGTAACTTCAAAATTGTCAAGTTTGTCTATATAAAGATCATATATTTCATCGGCTTTTTCCTGGTCAAGATAATCTTCAATAATTGCCTCTACCAAGTCTGTAAAATCTATTTTTTCTGTTTTATTCAGCTTCTCAAGCCGAACCATATGAGTTCTGAACAATGCAAGTTTTTCATTGGTACTCAACCGGGTATATTTATTCTCAAACTCAACGTCCTTGCTGTCGATATTAACATCCCAGAAATTTTCCAGTTCATCGTACATGTCATTATTTAAGTCATCAACAAACCTGTAATTTCCGGGACCGGCAGTTTCTTCAAGCTGATCTACGATTTGTTTGGCTTTCAGATCACTTTCGAACGGACCGCGCATATACAACGGAAATCCGTTTTCACCGCATTCTATATTTAGTTTTTCAATTTTATCTTCATCTTCTTCGAGCATGTATTTTGTGGTTTTTGAAAAATCCTTTACCGGATTAAATCCATATTTTTTGGCAAAATTCAATCCGGCTTTTACAATATTATGAATCAGTGTATAATCACACTGATCAAAAGACATTTGCTCTGAGATGTTATAGATTTGTTCTCTGTATTTCGTTTCAGAAAGATTATATAAATAGTAGGTATCTTTTATTCCCAAACACATTAAATCGACCAGATATGTGCATAAGATAATTTTACCGTTCGAATCTTTCCTTGACAAAACTGCCTGCACCATTTTTGATTCATTCCAGTTTGCATTTACCCAACATTCGTATACGGGAATGCCTCTTGCTTTTTCCCTGATGTAATTTTCCGGACTAAGCATGTTAATTTTTTTACTCTCTCTCTTCTTTTCTAACATATTTTGTAATGCCGGGGTTTATTCAGTTTTTAGAATTATAGTATTTTTTTATAAAATCTTTTTGAATATTATAGTATTTCTATAAAATTAATCAAGCTTATTGTTCTTCACAAAAAAAGTTTTAAACATGTGTCAAAAAAAATTAATTGTTTTCTGCACCAGAAAATGTTCCAAGATTAGTTATTTCATAATTGCTTAAAACAATTTTTTTATTCGAATCATCATCAACTTTTGTAACTACCATTGTAGATTTTTCTCCGGTTTCTTTGTTTTGAGTTGTTGCTTCAAGCATATACCCCCAACCCATCCCATGAGAGTACAAGGATGTTTTAAACAACATTCCAAAAAAATCTTTCGAATTCATCTTCATATCTTTGGTAATCCAAATATTCGATTCAGTTAACTCGTCATCGTATTTATATTCTTCGCATTTGTAGCCTGCAATTGTTTTTGTTCGCCCCGTTTTACTTACATGAGGATTTGCAAGATAAGCTTCGGGTGTTTCCGACAAATCCAATTCTTCCAGACTTTCATCCTGAACTTCTGAAAAAAATGTTCCCAATCCATAAACTATTCCTGTTTTATCATTATCATTTTCACTAAGTATGATTGTTGCTTTATTTTTTGAATCAATAATGATTAAACCCATTCCCGGATCTGCCATATCTCCCGATACAAATTCATAACCCATAATTCCTGATTCCGGGCTTAAATGAGTTATAAATTCTCCTTCACTTGTTTTTTCTCCTTTACTGTTTTGAGATTCGATATGCATTTGAATAAGATGGTCAAAAGAATAACTTTCTTCAACAGGGACAGGCTCACCGCCAACCCCCATTTTTCTTATCATATCAGTCATACTCCTTTGAGCGCTATCAGAATGTTTTTCTTCATTTTCAGAATCTTCAACTTCTTTAGTAAAAATTGCTTCTTCTGCTTTGTCAAGTTGTTTGTCTATTTCTTTATCGGCTTTTTGCATAGCCCTTTCTTCAACTTTTTCCTCAATTTTTTTCTGGGTTTTTGTTTTAAGGTTTTTAAGCAATCCCTGTCCGGAAATGGGTTGAATAATGGCTATTGAAAATAAGATACCTAAGGTTATTTTGATAACATGTTTCATAAATTCAATTTTGTTTACAGGATTAAATATTATTCAAAAATCGATTATTTTTTCTTACAAGTCAATACCTTATGTTTCTTTTTAAATTTAAGTTTGATATAATTAATTAAATCAGTTCAAGGTAAATGTCAATTCAAAAGAAAATAATTTGAAAATATTTTACTTCAGGGAAGGGCAGGATACAGAATTACATTGAAAAGTATTATTTTGAAAACAAAAATTCAAAAATGAGTAAATCAAATTTTTTGGCATTCGATATAGGTGCATCCAGTGGACGGGCGATTCTGGGAACTTTAGAAAATGGATTAGTGGAATTGCTTGAGGTTCATCGTTTTAAAAATCAAATGACCAAAATACACGGAAATTATTACTGGAATATTTTTAGTCTTTTTGATGAATTAAAAACAGGATTAAAAAAATGTATCACAGAATTTAATATACAGCCCGATTCAATAGGGATAGATACATGGGGTGTGGATTATTCCCTGGTTGACAAAAAAGGCACATTGGTAGGATTGCCCTTTGCGTATCGCGATCACAGAACTGACTCATCGATGGAAGAATTTTTTAAAATTCTTTCTGCCAAAGAAACTTATATGTTAACCGGTATTCAGTTTTTACAGTTTAATACCCTGTTTCAACTTTTTTCGTCGGTAAAAGATAATTATCAGGGATTAAAAATT
>CAJXZG010000133.1 GCA_913063265.1 uncultured Prolixibacteraceae bacterium
TACTACCGGGGCAGAAATATTTTGATTAATTTCTATTTTAAACTGTCCTTCAACATTTGTGATAGTACCATTTAAAGTACCTTCCTGAAAAATATTTGCATAGGGTAATGGTTCTTTTGAATCTTTATCGATTACAATACCTGAATAAGATTGTGCACAAAGGTATTCGAGAGAAAGAAAAAATACGCAAGTTATAATCAGGTAGTTCTTCATGGGGAATTTACAACTGGTTAAGAATAATCATTCAAAACAAAAATTGTGCCTCTCAGAGTTAAAAATAACAATTAAAAAAACAACTAGGATAAATTATAAACAAATCCAAACATTTGATTTTCTAAACAATGCGATTCAGCATCCGAATTATAAATTTAAATACATAAATGGAAAAAACGAAAACTTTTTTAAGCAAGAAAGAGTATAAAGAATTACTATTCATAATAATTTTTATCAAAAGTCAATAGTTTAAAAAAGAAAGATAATAAGTTAGAGGTAAATGTTCTGCATAGCATAACAAAGTTTAAACCTCTAATATCTTGTTTAATCACGGAAATAATTATAAACAAAATTATAAGACCTTATGAAAAACATTTATTTTCTTTTTATCATTAGTTTCTTTGGTACGGCTGTTTTTGCACAGGATACAATTCCCGGACAGGTAGTACGCGTTGATACCGTTGTAGTGGAAAAAGTAAGAGTTGATACAGTTGAGGTGCAGGCTCCTGCTGAAAATCAAACCCAGGCTCAGGCACAACAAACCGAACAAAAACCTCAAAACAACAACGCTGCAAGTAAAGTTTATTACGGTGGTTATGCTAACTTCTCGTTTGGAAAGTATACAATTATTGGTATTGAACCGATAATCGGCTTTAAGCTATTACCAAAACTTTCAATTGGAGGAAAACTATCATACGAGTATTTTAAAAATAAAAACTATTCTCCAACACGCGAAGGATCGAATTATGGAATTGGACTGTTTAGTCGTTTGCGAATTGCCAGAAGGTTTTATGCCCATGTTGAATTTTCGGAAATGAATTACAAATTGTTTACCTCTGTGGATGACAGCAACAGGGAATGGATTTCATTTTTGTATGTAGGTGGTGGATTTAGTCAGCCTATTTCGAAAAACACATCCATAAATGCGCAGGTTTTATGGGATGTTCTTCAAAACAAAAACTCACCCTATAAAACTGTAGAGCCTATTTTTAGTGTTGGTATTGCTGCAGGTTTTTAAAATGAATTGAATTGAAGGGAATGGTGGCAGTCACTACTATTTTTTTAACTAGCCATCTTCCCTTTCATCAACATATCAACAGCTTCCTTTAGTGAACCCGCACGAATTACATTTCCTGAGTTCACAAAGTAAATTACATCGGCATTGGCTATCGTATTTAAGCGGTGGGCAATAATAACTTTCGTGGTGGTTTTGGGTAGCTTTTCCAATATTTCTTCCAATAGTTTTTCGGTGATGGTATCAATGTTTGCTGTGGCCTCATCCAGAATCAACAATTCAGGTTTCCGTAAAACAGCTCTCATAAAAGCAATCAGTTGTTTTTGTCCAAGCGATATTCCGTCACCGGTAATATCAACCTTTGTATCCAGTCCACTATCAAAACGCATCAAAAGAGATTCCAGTCCTGAATCGTGCAAAATACTTAGCAATTCTTCTGAGTTAAGATTAACATACTGTTCATTCCCATATAAAATGTTCTCCTTGACTGTGCCGGTAAATAAATAAGGATCCTGTAAAATAAATCCTATTTTCTTAACTCTTTCTTCAGGCGAATATGACCGAATATCGTGTTTATCCAAAATAATTCTTCCTTTGGTAGGGTCATACAGTCTTGATATTAAAGAAGCCGTTGTGGTTTTTCCTCCACCGGTAGGGCCAACAAAAGCATAAGTTTTTCCTTTTCTAAGTGTGAAATTAATTTTATGCAAAACTTCATTTCCACCGGGATAAGAAAAAGATACATCCTTAAATGTAATTTTTGAATCTTCATCGACCATAAAATTCTCTTTTTCTTCAACCTGAATAAGGTTACTTTTTAATTCCAGAATTGTTCTTATTCTTTCCCAGGCTGCCAAAGCCAATTGGAAACTTGCCCACAAAGAAGCCAGTTGTCGCAAAGGGTTATAAAAACTATTTACATAGGCTATAAAGCTGATTAACAAACCTATGGTAAATTGCCCTACTGAAATAAAATAAATTCCCAGTGCCAGAACAATCAGTAAACCCATATTGGAGAAAAAAGTGTAAACCGGAAGAAATATATTATTTGCTATACCTGCTTTTACAGAGGTTTTATAGTTTTCACTGTTGACCGACTCAAATCGTTTCCTGAAATAATCGCGTCGGTTAAATGCCACGATTACCTTAAAATTGTTAAGGCTTTCCTGAACTTCAGAACTTAATTTCCCCACACTTTCCAGGTTGATTTTATTTTTCTTTTTCACCCACTTTGATACAAGTTTAGTAAATATCCAGATAAACAATCCCGGTAAAAGTGCCGCTGCACCCAGTTTAAAATGAATGGATAATAAAAATATTCCGGACCCAATCATAATTAGAACCACGCGAAGAAATTGCATCAGTGATTGAGAAAAAAACTGGTTAACTTTATCAGTGTCATTGTTAATTCTTGAAATTAAATCCCCGGCTTTATTCTGATTAAAAAAATCATAAGGAAGCTCCTGAAGTTTTCCAAAAACCGAGTTTCGCAGTGTAAATAACATCCGTTGCCCTACATTCCCCATAAGTTTGGTTTGCAGGTATCCTGCCACCATGGCAACAACATACATCGCCAGTAAAATTGTAGAATAATAAATTACACCATCAAATTGTTTGGTTTGAATATAATTATCCACCGTGTTCCCGATTATGATTGGTCCGGCCAGATTTAAAAGGGCAGTAATTATCATTGCCACAGAAGCCCATACCAACACATGTTTTTCTTTTACCATGTGTGCAATAAGGCTTTTGGCTGAACTAAAATCAGCTTTCTTTTTTTCGTCAGATTTAAAATCAAGATTGTAGCTCATAATGACTTGTGCTTTTTTGAGATTCATAAATCTGAACATATTCGGGACAGGTTGAGTACAATTCCTCATGCTGGCCAGCAGCAATCAGTTCTCCTTCCATCAGCAAAATTATCTGGTCGAAATTTTTTACCGGGGCGATTTTTTGAGTAACGGATATTAGCGTTATTTCAGGGTAGTTTTTTTGCACGTTTTTTAATATTCTTTTTTCGGTTTGGGGATCAACCCGTGCAGTAAAATCATCGAGCAACAATATTTTAGGATTTAAAGCCAGTGCCCGCGCAAGCATAATTCTTTGTTTTTGTCCACCCGAAAGGCTCGTTCCTCTTTCAGAAACCATTGAATCAAGTTTGCCGGGAAGTGTTTCAATATAAGCATTTAGCTCGGCTGTTTCCAGGGCCTTTTGTAACGATACGTCAGTCACCGAATCACTAAAGGCGATATTCTCTCTCAGGCTCAGGTTAAACATTACACTATCCTGAAAGACCAGTCCAATCTGTTGATGAAATAGTTCCTTTTTGAATTCTTTTATATCAATTCCATCAAATTCCACTACTCCTTCGTTGGCTTGAATTAATCCGGTCAGCAAATACATCAATTGGCTTTTTCCGGCCGCTGTAGGACCAATTATAGCAGTTTTTGATCCTGCTTTTATGCCGATTGAAACATTATCAAGAGCCGGTTTATTATCATATAAAACGGTGATGTTTTTTAATTCAATTTCACCTTTAAGCATTTGTTTTAATGTTCCTTTATCAGCAGTATCGGATGCTTTTAAAACTGAATTAATTCTTTCGTAAGATGCAGTTGCACGAGCGATTAAATTACTCATAAAGCCAATAACAATAATTGGAAAAATGAGAATGGTAACATAACTGTTAAAGGCTGCAAAATCTCCTAATGTCAGACGATCTGTAATTACCATATGTCCTCCAAAAGCAAGAATGGTTAAAACAGCCAGGTTGGCCACGAACGAGATTAAAGGAATTAGTGTTGCAAAAAGTGCAACTATCGAAATTCCTATATCACGGGCTTCGGCACTGGCCTTTAAAAACTTCCGGTATTCAGGAATCTGGGAATTAATTACCCTTATTATTGCCGCGCCCAATATACTTTCGTTTATCACTTTATTCAACCAATCCACAACCTCTCTGCTCTTTCTGAAAAGCACTTTTACCTTTATTAAAACGATATAAAAAGCAATTCCGATAATCGGAATAATCATTAAAACCGGCAGAGCCAGCTGCCAGTTGATTAAAATCAAAAGAATGCAGGTACCCACAATCATAAATACTGACGAAATAATTGAAGCGATACCCTGTGATACAAATATTTTTACAGCATCAATATCTGAAGTCAGATTGGTTAACAATTTTGAGGGATTTGCCTTTTGAATAAACGCATAACTCTGATACGATATTTTATCTGAAAGTTGTTTTCTAAGATTATATCCTACACGTTCAGAAGCATAGGTTTGAACTACCATTTGTAACAAGGAAAAAAGAAATATAATACTTGCGGCTCCGATAAAAACAAACAGTATCAATTGTAAATTGTAATTACCGTCAGTGTAAGAATCAATACCGCGAGCAACAATCATCGGAATAATTAAGTTCGCTGCGTTTCCTACTAAGGCAAAAATCACAAGCAAAAAAACCATTCCCTTATAAGGGTTTAACAACCTGAATATGCCTGATTTGCTATAATTCTTTTTATTTACTGATTTTTTTTCTCTCTCCACAAATTATTATTCCACTACTTTTTTACAAAGAAAACCAAAAACAATTTATTAATATATTTCTTTCTGAAATGAATCCATGGCTTTTTCAATTCTTATTATAAAACCTCATTTGACAAATTAAGTTCGGTACGAACAGAATTATGTTAGTCTAATTTTCCTACTGTTGCATACCCTCTTTCTTTGATTCTTTCAATTTTTTTCTAATAGTTTCATTTTCAATTCTCAAAACCATTTATTAAAAGCTAAAAAATCCATAATTTTGATGAAACCTTTTAACATAACAAGTGTTTTAACACTAAATATCTTAAAACTAATTCAAATGAAAACGATTAAACAACTTGCAAATTTTTCAGTACTGTTAATATTGATCTTATCTTTCTCTTCCTGCAATAATAGCAGTAAAACATCCAAAGAAACTGAAAATACAAATAACAGAGATGAGGTACCTTCGATGAAAATGACAACTGAAATTCCTGAAGGGATCGCAACACCCAATGTTTTACAATCATCGACACTTGGGGAGCTGAATTTCTTTGATGGTATCCCCTATCCTGAAACTGTAGAAAAAGTATATGATTTTATCGATTTAAACAATGCGGTAAATGCATATGTTAATGGTATACAGATTGCTTCCATGGAAGCCATGAAAAGGGGAATTCTGGCTTATGGACCGGCCAATAAAACGGCTATTTTGTTCGAACAGTTAATGGATTCCAAATCCTTATTCCTGACTCCAAATACGACTTCGGTTTATATGGCATCATGGCTGGAACTGAGCGATGAACCCATGGTGATCGAAACACCCCCGGATGTATTAGGAATTATCGATGATCATTGGTTCAAGTATGTTGCCGATTTTGGCCGCTTAGGTCCGGACAGAGCACAGGGAGGAAAATTTCTTATCCTTCCTCCGGGATATGAAGGCAAGGTGCCTGAAGGTTATTTTACTTACAAGGCGAATACTTACGGACATTGGGTGATATGGCGGGGATTTCAAAAGGATGGTAGTCCTAAACCAGCTGTTGAAACAACAAAAGCCACTTTTAAAATATATCCGCTCTCTCAAAAGGATAATCCTCCGGCAATGAATTTTGTGAATGTGTCAGGCAAGGAGATTAATACAATTCACCGGATGGATGCAGGAATCTTTGAAGAAATCAACGCGGTTGTTCAATCAGAGCCTTCTATGGGCGAAAATCCTGAGATATTAGGTTCACTGGCTGCTATTGGCATTAAGAAGGGACAGGAATTTAATCCGGATGAGCGCATGCAGAAAATTCTTGATGAAGCAGCAAAGATTGGGGCTGCTATTGTACGTACTCAAATAGCAAAACCGCGTTCAGAATACATGTGGAAATTTCCCGGTACCCAATGGCTTAATCCTTTGGCTTATAAAAGTTATCTTTTCGAACATGAAGGAGTCAGATTGTTGGATGCCCGGAGCGCATTTCATTTTTATGCAACAGGTATTACTCCTGCCATGTCAATGAAGATTATAGGAAAAGGTTCTCAATATGCAGGGGCTTTTTCCGATGTGAATGGAAACACATTTGATGGAAGTAAAACCTACAAGTTTCATGTGCCGGCAAATCCACCCATGAAGGATTTCTGGTCGTTCACTATTTATGATAACCAGACACGTTCTATGTTACAAACCGATCAGCAGTTTCCCGGAATTGATAATAAAAAAGAGGGACTGGTGCAAAATGATGATGGTAGTTGGGATATATATATAGGACCTGAACCACCTGAGGGGTTTGAAAATAACTGGATACAAAGTGTACCCGGTAAAGGCTGGAGTATTCTTTTCAGACTGTATGGCCCGCTGGAACCATGGTTCGATAACGAATGGTATCCTTCGGATGCAGTATTGGTAGAATAAGTTATTGATTTATTCAATCTATACAACTGTTTTAAATTTCAAAAGAAGTATACCATGAGAAAAATAATTTTTGTTTTAGCAATAGGTGTTTTTATGGCATCTTGTGCTTCTCAAACTTCAGAACAAGCAGAGGACAATAAAAAAGAAGTTCTGAATGGCCAGCCGCCAACAGCGAATAGCTTTGATCAGACCGACGGAGTTCTGGCGAGAGCAAGGGCTGTAGAAGATATCGAATACAAGATAATGGTCCAACGCGCAACACAAGCGGCCATATATTATATGCCTGCGGTTGTTATGGTCGATTTTATCCGGGGAATTCGTCGCGACTTGGGGGGCGATATAAATGATGTGGCCTACCTAAATGCTCCATTGGGATCGGATGATGGTTTCTTAACGGCAAACGATGTAACGGCTTATTCCTGGTCATCGTTAAGCTCGGCACCTGGCCCAATTATCATTGAAGTACCTCCGGCTACCGATAAGGTAAGTTATTTCGGCAGTATTCTCAATGCCTGGTCGCAGCCCATAGAAGATGTAGGCCCTGCCGGCAGAGACAAAGGAAAAGGGGGGAAATACTTACTGCTGCCTCCGGGATACAAGGGTACTAAAACAAAGGCCGACCTGGAGAAAGAAGGTTACTTTGTGTACCAAACAGATACCTACGAGTATGGATTCTCCTTCCGTCCCCGTCTGTACAACAATGCAACCGATAAGGATGCAGGCGATTACGCCCAAAGGGTAAAGATCTACTATCTGTCTGAAGCGGACAATCCGCCGCCAACAAGACATTTGGACGCGACAGAAAAGAGTTACGACTGTCTTCCCTATTACAACTATACGTTTTTTGAAGACATCAATCATGTGGTTCAAAACAATCCCATTCGACCACAGGATAAAGGGGTATATTCGCTTCTAAAGGAACTGGGCATTGAGAAGGGAAAACCATTCAAGCCTACCGAACGACAAAGCAAAGCCATTTACGAAGGCCTGCTACTAGCATATGCATCTATGCAGAAGTATTTTGTAACGCCCGGTAAATCGATGGAGCCACTATGGAAAGATGCAGACGGGAATGCCAAAACCCAGTGGATGTTCTGGCTTTTTGCGCCCGGTCAACCGGAAGCCGGTTTTCCTCATGAAACTGATACTGAGGTTCTGGTGGATGACAGGGCAGCCAAGTACTTCTATGTTACTTATTTGCCAAGATATTTGGGCGGTGGTACATTTTACTTAACCGGACTGTTCGATTCGAACGGCGATTTGTATAACGGCACATCCACCTACAAGCTTAATGTTCCCAAGGATACTCCTGCCAAGGATTTCTGGTCGGTTATTGTATACAGCATGGAAACGAAGAACTTCATCAAGAATGCACCCCGCGTGGGGCTGTCTTCTCGCAATACGGAATCGATGAAAGTGAATGAAGATGGTTCATACGATATTTATTTTGGTCCCAATCCACCCGAAGGATACGAATCTAACTGTATTCCAACAGGGGAAGACTTTTTCTTGCTGTTCCGTCTTTATGGTCCTGAAACCAAGGATTTTTATAAAACCTGGATTTTGGGCGATTTGGAAAAGCTATAGTAATATAAAATGTCCAGTGTAAAACAAGCAGAAATAGAGAGAATTCCGTCAGATTTAAACGATATAATTTCATTCTGCTTGTTTTTGTTTTGTCATCATTTTACAAAATTTGTTTGAGCTAAGTAATTGAATAATCCATTACCAACATTTGAATACACGTTTAATAAATTTGACTATATTCAAGAAATTGATTTATAAGATATTGTGGAAAATCACTATATAACCGAACAAACAACCTCAGTGGAGGAGTATTCAAAATCGCTGGAATATTTAATTCCGGGTTCAACCGTAAGGTCAAAAGTATTGTCAAATAAGTTTCGTTCTTTTGGTGAAGGTTTAGTTTCAGAAGGTTTTTTCCTCGGAAATAATATTACGGAATACCTGGCAGAGATTGAGATACAGAACTCCAATTCCTGCATCTTTTCAATCCCATTGGCTGGACATTATTCAACACATTTATCGCATAAGCATTTCAAGGTGTGCACTCCTGAATCAGGAAACATTTTTTTATGTACAGATAATCTCAAATATAATTCAATCACAGAGGAGGTTAATGACCTGATAGTAATTATAGACTATGATCAGCTTGCGCCGTTACTGGAAAAAAATTATAACATTCAGAACAAGCTGAGCGGAGGCTTTTCATTAAAAAAAAGAAATGGAAAACTACAATTAATTTACAGCCTGATTGAAGATAATTTGCAGGTTTTAAGTTTATCTCCATATTTTCAGTCATCGCTGCTATTTAAATCAAGTGTAAAAGAACTTTCGAAATTACTTCTTTCTGAAATTATTGCAGATTGCCTGAATATTGAATTTAAGTTACAGGATTCTCCGGATTCTGCAATTGTAAGGAATGCAGAAGAACTAATGGATGCCCATCCTGAAAAATATTTCAGTGTTCTTGAAATAGCAGATAGCGTATATACATCACCTCGTAATTTACAGTTGTCATTCAAAAAATACAGGGAAAAAACTCCCATGCAGTTTCTTAAAGAAAGAAAACTTCATAAAGCAAGGCTGTTACTTCTTAACACGAATGGAGATTCTACTATAAAAGAAATTGCTCATGATTCAGGTTTTAGCAATATGAGCAGTTTTAGCAAATATTACCGGGAAATGTTTGGAGAATTGCCTTCTGAAACACTTCAAAAGGTAAAACAAAATTCCTTACACTAATAATTCGAAAGTAGAAAAGAAGGATTTCAAAAGGTTTTCGCTTTTCTTGTACTGCTTATCGTTTTTTTTATAATAAGATATTAAACTGTACATATTTCATAGTGTTAACTTGTAAGAGAACGAAAATAAACAGCTTTCTCTTATGAAAATCTTAACAACTTTATTACTGTCAATTCTATTTTTATTTAGTATTCAGGCACAGGAAAAACCCAATATTGTTTTAGTGTTCCTTGATAACTTTGGTTATGGAGAACCCGGTTTTAACGGAGGTGGAATTCTCCGCGGTGCGCCAACACCACATATGGATAAGTTAGCAGACGAAGGCCTGCGCCTGACCAATTTTAATGTTGAAGTACAATGTACTCCATCGCGATCAGCTTTAATGACTGGTCGTTATGCAATCAGAAGTGGAAACGGTACGGTTCCTATAGGAGAAGGTGTGTATGGATTAGTTCAATGGGAAATAACTATGGCTGAAATGCTTTCGGAAGCAGGTTATAGAACCGGAATGTTTGGTAAATGGCATTTGGGAAGAACCAAGGGGCGTTTTCCAACAGACCAGGGATTTGACGAATGGTATGGAATTCCCAACTCAACCGATGAATCAGTCTACACATCGCTGGATGGATTTGCAGAGAGTGGAGTATCCGAAACTTATGTAATGGAAGCAAAAAAAGGTGAAACTCCTGAAAAAGTGCGTCCTTATCGTTTGGATTATCGCCCGCTTATCGACAGGGATTTAACCGATAAGGCAATGGACTTTATGGAACGCCAGGCAAAAGCAGATAAACCTTTTTTTATCTATCTGCCCTACACTGCTACACATTTTCCTACCATGCCGCATCCCGATTATAAGGGAAAAACAGGTAATGGTCCATGGGCAGATTTGCTCACCCAAATTGATGATTACACAGGCGAGCTATTGGATAAACTGGATGATTTGGGAGTGGCCGACAACACTATTTTCATCTTTACCGCCGATAATGGCCCTGAAGCCCTTGATTTTGAGAGTACAAGTTTGACCGTTGAAACCGCAATTCATGGTTCTGCCGGGCCATGGAGGTCAACCTTGTTTTCCAGTTTCGAAGGCGCTTTGCGTGTGCCTTTTGTAATTCGTTGGCCAGGGAAAATTAAAGCTGGCATTTCGAGCGATGAAATTGTTCATGCTATGGACCTGTATCCCACTCTGGCTAAAATTGCAGGTGGTACAGTTCCTGATGATCGTATTATTGATGGCATTGATATGAGTGATTTTTTCCTTGGACAATCCAATAAATCGGGACGTGAAGGCTTAATCGTTTACATGGGGAATGACATTTTTGCTGTTAAATGGAAAAACTGGAAATTACATTTTAAAGAACAGACAGCCTGGAATGGTAAACTTGAAACCTATACCATGCCCCGGGTTTACAATCTTTATACCGATCCACAGGAAAAAGACAATATTCTGTTCCCAAATACCTGGGTTCCAAAAGTAGCACTTGGGCAACTTACTGAACACATGATTTCGCTTCAAAAATATCCGCCTATTAAAGCGGGTCAGAAAGATCCTTATAAACCAGAAAGTAATTAACGGATGTAAAATACAAATCGAATTATATTGAAACGGAAAGATTTTAAATTCATCGCCAGTGCCATGAATGAATAACATGAATTAAAGCTTTACATAAAATGACGATGGTATTTGGGATATTTATAACAAAACGAAAGCTCAGGAAGAATTCAAGGATAATAGACTGCAAACCATACCGTAAAAAAGTTGGTTCACTGCATTAAGGTTGTAAGTTACGTTGGAACCTTGGATTGAATAACAGGAAACCAGGGGAAATTGAAAAATAAAATAATAATACTTAATCAATAAAATTTAAAGTTATGAAACTTAAAAATTTACTGTTCAGCATGTTTGCCACAACTTTACTGTTTCCAGTAACCGGAATGGCACAGGAAATTAACAGGGAAGTTCTTCCAATTTTAGTACCTGAACCTCCCACTTATTCGGAGTTGGATGTAAGAAACGTTGAAGCTCCACCGCTATTCAATGTAACTGCTCCTAAGGATGCTCCCAATGTAGTTATCATTCTAATTGACGATGTTGGTTTTGGTGCTACCTCTGCATATGGCGGTCCAATTAACACGCCAACTATGGATAGACTGGCAAATGGTGGAATTAGATACAACAACTTTCATACAACAGCCCTTTGTTCTCCCACAAGAATGGCCATAAAAACAGGAAGAAACCATCATACCTGTAATACCGGTTCCATTATGGAAACAGGCACAGCTTTCCCCGGTAATACAGGCTCTTTGCCAAACAGTGTTGCCCCATTGGCTGAGATTCTGAGATTAAATGGATACAGTACGGCGGCTTTT